>CAYQDU010000038.1:0-7126 GCA_964416275.1 uncultured Anaerolinea sp.
CCCAGGACGTGGCCCTCTCAAGGCCAAAACAGGGGTTCGAGCCCCCTTGGGGGCATAGAAATTGCGAAGAAGTTGCATAACGGCAACTTCTTTTGCGTTTAACTCTGAAAGAATGCCAGAATGGGCCATGCTATAATCTGTGCTTGACCATCGAACGTGACTTACTCAGGCCCCGTCTCATGAGCCGCAAACGTTACAAGAACCCCCCATACAAACAGCTTTACCCTCCCTCGAATCCAATGCTGCCAAATCATCCCCGGCTGTCCTGGCTGTTACGCAACGCATTGCCAGCGGCGGCGTTGCGTACCTGCAGCAAAACTTTATCCGGGTTATGACCGATTCTGCCCAGATCGCCGTTGAGCCTGAATTCATTGACCTGTATTTGGAGGGCGATAAAACGATCCAGGTCACCTGGCGCTGGCTGAAAAAGTATGAAAAGAGGCTGGCCTCCGCAAACCACCTCGGCCAAATTATGGGGCAGATGGGTTAGGGGAGCTTACGTAGGTGGTGGTATAGTCGTATATCGCCCTACGTCATCAACCGGCCATGGCTACGTAACGATTGACTTTCATGGAGTTCCTGGGTTACATCCAGTTATAGAGATAAAGTTCCCTTTGCGAGATAGGATAATAATGATGTTACGGGGCCTCAGCAATGACGAATACAAGATCAATGCTAGAAATGTATTGATGCAACTTTACGGGATCGAATTTCCTAACCCCTACACTTATGCTTTTTCGCAGCAAACTGAGGGGTCGCTCCTCCTTATGGATTATTCGGGCTATTTCTATGGAAAACATTTGGATGCCTTAAAAGCAACTGGAGTCGGTATCGGAGATGATGTTTTTTTCTGACCAACCCAACTAATCAAGCTAATGAATTAGAAGACGACGGTCGCCAATGTTCAACACTGGTACGTTCCATTTGATGATTCTAATAATTACGGGATTAGAACAGAAGCGTTTATCTATCGTCCCATTCATTATTCTCCCCAAGGAGTATGGGGAATAATTGCGACTGATGACAACTTTGGCATACTCAGCGGACCTAGACGTTTTCGTGAAACGGACAATGGGCGTCAACCCGTGTAAATCAGGGTTTCGCGAATACTCAAACGGCTGGCCTGGCGGGCGGGCATCCAACTGGAGAGCAGGGCCAGGCCGCACACCAACCCGCCCCAGGCCAGGGCCGCCCAGGGCAGGTAGATCAGCGGGGGGACGAAACCAATCGTGGCGACGACCACGATTTGCCCCATCGCCAGGGTCAGCGGCCAGGCCAGCAGCCAGGCCAACGGCAGGCTGAACAGGGCGATCAGCAGCCCTTCTGTCAGCACCAGCCGCCGGATCGTCTCTGGCCCGGCGCCTATAGAGCGCAGGATGCCGATTTCGCGCCGGCGTTCCATCACGCTGATGCTCAGGGTGCTTGATAATCCCAGGCCGCCTACCAGAGCGATCAGCGCGACGATGCCTAACAGGGCATAGACCGGGATATTGAAGGCCGCCATCTGAGCGGCGTTGGAATGGGAAACCTCATCCGCGTATAAGACATGATACCCAACCTGCTCCAACGCCCTGGGCAGCTGGTTGGACAGCTCTCGACTGCTCACACCCGGCGCCAGACGGACGGCAACCATGTTGGCCGGACCGATCTGGTGGGTCAATGTGGCGTAGGAGTTGTAGGATACGTAGGCTACCGGCCGGGTCACCTTGCCCATAACGCCGGCCAGGACCCAATCGGCCTGGCGGCCGGCGATGTCAATCCGCAGCGGCGTTCCCATCGAGGGGAGCGGATCGCCAGCCAGACCCCAGATTTCCAGCGCCTCGGCGCTGAGGACAACCCCGTTTTCCGGCGGCGGCCACTGCCCGCTGACCAGCGCCACATGATGATAGTCTGATTCAGCCGGCACCGCCAGGACTGGAACGCTGCCGGCCAACGCGCCATCGGGTAAGGCGCGCCCCATGCTGCCGCTCAGGTAAGCCTGGGCATCGCTCACTCCTGGGAGGGTCATAACGGTAAGTTCCAGGGCATGGCGTTTAACCATTTCGCCCAGGCCGACGAAAACATCGAAGTTGTTGCGCTGTTGAATTCTAGCTCCCAGAACCTGGATCTCTTGCCGGATGTTGAGGGCCGTGACAAACATGGCCCCTGCCAGGCTGAGCATGAGCAAGTTCAACAACAGGCGCTGCCGTTTGCGCAGCAAGGTGCGCAGCGAACTGCGCGCCAGCATCGAACCCACATTGAGCACCGCCCGCCCGGCCGGAAGTTGGGTTTCTTCGCTGATGGCCTGGCGGATGGATAAATGAGACGCTCGCCACAACGGGCGGAACACCGCCGCAAAGGTGGCCCCAAAAGCCAACAGCGGCGCGCCAACCCAGGTGCTGAGCGGGATTTGAAAGCCCTGCACCGGGGTGTCGATCTGGCCGGCGACCATGCCCACCCCCCAGCGCGATACCCACCCAATCAATGGCATGGCAATCAGCAGGGCGCTGCTGCCGATGATGACCACCATCCGGCTGTAGGTTGTCAATACGCCAGACGAAGAGTTGCCCAGCGCTTTCAGGATGCCCACCTGGGGCGTCTGCTCGGCAGTCAAGGCGGCTGCCACCACGCTGACCACCATCACTGTAATCAGCACGATCAGGAAGCCGAACATCTGCAAGAGCAGCATCAGGGCGTTGACCATGTTGTACAGCGGGGGGCGGCCGGCCACGGGGATCTCGACCGCCAGCGCCGGGTAAGCGGCCTGCTCCAGTTCGTGAGTAATCCGCCTGGCCTGGCGTTGGATTTCAGCTTGCAGGGCGGCTGGATCGGCGCCGCTGGCCTGGGTAACGATGAGCAGTTGGTTGTAGCCCCGGCGCTGCCCCAGGCTTTCGGCAGTATCCAGGCTGACAAAAGCCTGTCCGACCAGGGTATATTGGGTTGGCATGCTGATCAGGTCATTCGGCAGCCCGGCAACCGTCAGGAGATGCCTGCGCCCATCCAGGGTTTGAACGGAAATCTGCTGGCCGGGTTTCACCGGCAGCAGGGATTGGATCGTATGCTCCAACAGCGCTTCGCCCTTGCCCAGGGGAGGCGGCGCGGCCCCGTCCCAGGCCAGGCGAGAAATGCGGGCTTCGGTTGGGTTCAGGCTGGCATAGGCGGTGATATTATAGAGCTTCCCCTCGGCTTCGAACTTCAAGTCGAACGCCCGCCGCGCCTCTACCAACCGCACTTCCGGCAGGCTGCGCGCTTTTTCCAACAGCCGGTCGTCGAAATCTTGCAGGGTCAGCATGACCTGGGCCGGTTCGGCCTGCCGATAGGCCGCTGCATAGCCATCGAGGATGACGGCCCGCGTCGTGTTCAAGACGCCGAAGGCCATCACGCTCAGCGCGGTCGAGGCGACCACCAGCGCAGTCCGGGCCCGGTTCAGCCACAGATCGCGCAAGATTTTGGTCGTCGCCAGGCTGGCGCCCAGGCTCATTGCTCATCTCCACAACGGAGATGCTGGCTGCGGGCCGCCGCCACCGTTTCCATCTCAGCCCGGAAATTAGGCGATTCCTTGAGCAAGCGCTCGAACAGCGCGTCAGAAATGGGCAGCAGACGCACCGGCCGGTCTCCAACCCGCACAGTGGCGTTGCGCGGCGCAGCCTGGATGAGGGCCGCTTCACCAAAATATTCACCCGGCTTGCGGCGGTCGAGCAGGGTCTCCCCGCCGCCTGGGCGCTGGTAAACGACATCGCACTCACCATCCAAGATGATATAGAAGCAGTCGCCGCTATCCCCCTGGTGGAAGACCGGCATCCCTGGCCCCAGGACGAGCGGCTCAACGCCGGCCGCGATATCCATAATCAGGTCTTTGCTCAACTGGTTCAGCGCCTTGACCAGAAATTCGTTCACTACCTGGCCGTCGGCAATGATGACCGTGTGGTCCACCCGGCGAGCAAAATCATCGTCGTGAGTGACCATCAACACGGTTTTACCCTCCGCGACGAGCGAGCGGAACAGTTGGAAGACCTCTTCGGCCCGATACGAGTCCAGGTTGCCGGTCGGCTCGTCGGCAATGATCAGGGGCGGGTCGTTCGCCAGGGCGCGCGCAATCGCCACCCGCTGCTGCTGCCCGCCAGACAGAGACCCAGGCAGTTTATGGGCCTGTTCCTCCAGCCCCACTTTTTCGAGCAGGTGGTAAGCGTGCGGCCGCCAGTCTTTTTTGGGCCGGCTGCGGGTGATTTCCAGCGGCAGCATGATGTTTTCAAGCACGGTCAGGGTGGGCAGCAGTTGGAAGAACTGGAAGACAATCCCCAGGTTGCGCCCGCGCCACTGGGCCATCTGCTTTTCGTTCAGTTCTTGCAGGTTGGTAGAGCCGATGCGAATCGAGCCGCTGGTGGGGTGGTCGATCCCACCCAGGCAGTTGATGAAGGTAGACTTCCCACTGCCCGATTTGCCAATTACGGCTACCATCTCGCCCAGGTTGAAGCAAATATTGACTCCCTGCAGGGCGGTAAATTCCCCCGCCGGGGTTTGGAAGGTCTTGCGCAGGTCTGAGATTTCAATGTATGCGCTCATATTCAGTTATCCTTCTGATCGGCGCATTTATTATATCGATATTTCTGGAAAAGCCCTACTTCTATCGAACCAACCCAACAGATTTATTGGTTACCCCCATGCTATAATTTGACAACCCCCCATCAGGCGGATGGACTCGCGCAGCCGGGTGATATACGCCTTCCACCTGGTCGGCGGACCTTTCCGAGCATCGGGGGCCTTCATGCGCTTTCACCCCTGCGCCGCAGTCAGGTAAAGACGCCCGGTCATTCAGATGCTTCGCCGCGGTGAAGATCGCCTCGCCGCAAGCGCCGGGCAGTATAAACCAAAAGCCGCAGACCAAAAGTCTACGGCTTTTTCATTCAGTAGCGGGGCCCAGATTCGAACTGGGGACCTTCGGGTTATGAGCCCGACGAGCTGCCACTGCTCCACCCCGCATCGCTTGTACGCCATTTTTCAGGCGGACGACATTGTAACACGCTCACCCGGCAGCGTCAAGGACGAATATGGCCGCAAAATCGGGCTGGCCTAGCGCCCTTCCAGGGGCGGGTCGATGAACAGAGCCAGCCAGTGCTGGAAGTTGCTCTCGGCGGCGGCGGTCAGGGTGGGCTGAGAGGTTGGGGCGGGAGTACGCTGAGCCGGCCGCACGGGGGCCACCACAAAATCGCCGGGCTTGGCCATATGATTTTGGTAGGCCCACTGCACCGCGGCCGCCTCGCTGGTGGCATAGGCGATCTGCGCCTCCAGGGCCGAGCGAGTCTGCTCCCGGCTTTCCAGGCGGGCGCTCACAATCTCTTGCTCGGTGCGCAGGCGGTTCAGCTCAGCCGTACGGCTGTTGAAATCCATCACCAGATAGGCCAGCAAGACCAGCGAAACAACCAGGGCGACATATTTCATATCCAGACTCCAACGGGGTAAACGACCGTTCTATACATCCACATCTTACTCCAAGACACCCGTTGCTGCAAGAGGGCGCCGCGCCCTGCCGGGCCTTGCTTACCGTCGTCGCGAAGGGGCGACGAGCTGGACTTATAAGAAAGGCGGGCGCGTGGCGCGGCGGCATCAGAATTTTCCGACGAATATCCACCGCCATAAGGCCGGCCCAAACGTATAGCGCACGACCGCCAGGCTGACAATGATTCCCAACAAGGCCAGGATGCACACCAGTATGCGATCGTCAGGAGATAAGTTCGACCATGGTCTCAGGCGCGGCGCTGGAGGCTTATAAACAATCTCACCGGACGAGCGCATCCTGGGCATAAAAAACAAGGCCACGATACTGTTGATAAGAGCGATCGCCAGGTCGGGTTGTATCAGCAGGAAAAAGGCTGGCAAGACCAGAAATATGGAACAAAATAACCCGCTGGCCCAAAGCCACGCATCGGCTTGCTGCTTAATCCAGATCAAGAAGAATATCAGCCCGGCATTGAATATCAGACCCGGCAGCCACAACACAAATTTTTTAGCCAGAGCCTTCATGAAACCCATCTCCATGAGCGCCCCTGAAAAGAGAGGTTTCGGGGAGAGTTTTTCTATATGGGGAGGAAACGGGCGGCTACGCTGCCCGTTTCCTCCCCATATAATCTCTTTTCTGATCCCCAGGTGCAATAGATACAAAAAAGCGCCTCTTGTGGGGCGCTTTTTGTGTGCCGAAGGTGGGACTCGAACCCACATGAGAGTTCTCTCACTACGCCCTGAACGTAGCGCGTCTGCCAGTTCCGCCACTTCGGCATCTATCTCACTGCTTGTTTCTCAGTGCGGATGGTATTTTACCCCGATTCCCGGTTTTGTCAACCTTTCTGAAGATTTAATTGCGAAGTTTATCCAGCATGCTATAATCTGAGCAGCAATAATAAAGGATACCCATGAGCGCACTGCTCGAACAGGTCTTAAAACTTCTTACGACGGAAACCGGCAGCCTCACCTATCACCTGGTGCTGGCTTTCTCGGTTGCCGGGGCCTTTCAATTGGTCTTGAACCAGGCCGGGCGTTCCGCCTCGGCCGCTCAGCGGCGCAGCCTGCTGGGCCTGGGCCTGCTGCTGGCCCTACAAATAAGTCTGTTCGCAGCCTCGGGCCTGGCCTGGCAGGGCCTGCTCAACGGCCCCGACCTGCTGCCCGCCCTGGATCGAGTCGTCACCCTGCTCAGCCTGATCCTGATTGCCTGGCTGTGGTGCTTTCCCACCCCCGCCCCCCTGGCAGACACGGCCGCGCTGATCCTGGCGGCGTTGGCTGCCGCCGGTTCGGCCTTCGTCTGGCTGGGGTGGAGCGCCCCGGCCACCCTTGCCAGCTTCAACGGCTCCTGGCCCGACACAGCCGCCCAGATAAGCAACCTGGTGGTGGGCCTGCTGGCCCTGGTCTACCTGCTGGCCGTCCACCCCGAGGGTTGGGGGGTGGGCGTGGCAATGCTGGCGGTCATCCTGGCCGGGGCCGGGCTGCACCTGGCGCTGCCCCCCAGCCCGGCCAACTACCCGCCCACGGTGCGCCTGGGGCTGATGATCGCCTACCCCTTTCTGCTGCTGCTGGCCCAACGATTGCCCGCCCCGCTGGCAGAACCGGCTGGCGGGGCCGACCTGGCCGCCGCCGGCGGGCCGCCGCCCGCTCTGCT
>CAYQDU010000038.1:7136-13049 GCA_964416275.1 uncultured Anaerolinea sp.
CGCCGCCATGGCGGATTTCGACAGCGCCCTGGCCGCCGACCCGAAGCTCTGGCAGGCCCTGCTCAAGCTGGCCGCCGTAGACGACCCCGACCTGGCGCGCAAAGAACTCACCGCCCTGCTGGCCCGAACATTTCAGGCCGACCTGGCCCTGCTGCTCCAGCCGCCCGACGCCGATGGCCGGATGAGCCTGGCGTGCGGCTACGACGCCCACAACAACCGCTACAGCGACCCGCTGACCCTCGACGGGCGGGCTTTGCCCATGCTTTCCGCCTCGCTGCGCATGGGCCGCGCCCGCCGCTTCGCCGCATCCAGCACCTCGCCCGACCTGGTCAACCTGGCCCGCCTGTTCGGGCTGGAACGTTCCGGCAACCTGCTCTTTACCCCCATCCTGGCCCCCGATGGCCGCCCCATCGCCAGCCTGGCCCTGCTTTCGCCCTATTCCGGCCGGGATTGGCCCCCCGACGAACAATCCTTCTTGGCGCTGCTGGCCCGCCTGCTGGTGCATTTCTTGCAACGCACCCAAGAGATGAACGGCCTCCAGGAAGAAATCAGCCGCGCCCGCAGCGTCACCCGCCAGACCCAAGATCAGGCCAGCCTGGCGCTGGACGAGCGCCAAAAGCTGCGCGACCAGATCGCCGTGCTGCAAGAGAACGCCGCCCGCGACCGGCAGCAGTTGGCCGAACTTTCCGGCGTGACCAGCGAATACACCGCCGCCCAGCAGACTATCCAGCAGCTCCAGGCCGGGCTGGCCGACCTGAACCACAGCGCCGAGCAGGCCAGCCGGGCCGCCCGCCAGCAGATCCAGACCCTGGAAGGCGAAATGCGCCTGGCTCTGGAAGAGATGGCCTACTTGCAGGCCTCGCTGGCCGAAGCTGACCAGAAGATCACCCAGCTCAAACAGACCCGGGTCGAGGCCAGCCCATCCGGCCAGCAGATGAGCGCCATCCGCCAGATTGCCGAAGACCTGCGCCAGCCGCTCGGTTCGATTGCCACCCAGGCCGAAAGCCTGCTGGCCGAAGCCGGCCTGGGCGTGCGCTCGCGCAAGTACGTCGAGCGGATCAAAGTGTCCACCGGGCGGATCAACCGCCTGCTCAACGACTTGATCCAGACTGCCCAACCCGAGAGCAACCCCGACCAGTTGGAATTCACCCCGCTCGACCTGGTCGAGGTCGTGCGCCGCGCAGCCCACGATTGCGAGCGCTCTTTGCGCGAGAAACACCTGGCCCTGCGCCTGACGCTGCCCCCCACCCCGCTTTCGATCCAGTCGGACCCGCGGGCCCTGGGCCAGGCTATCGAACAACTGCTGCGCAACGCCCGCACCGTCACCCCCCAGGGCGGAGAAGTGACTGTGCGAGCGCGCCTGGAAAGCAGCGACGGCGAAGCCGATTATGTTTTGCTGCAAGTGACCGATGGCGGAGGCGGCATCGCCCCCCAGGATTTGCTGCAAGTCTTCGCGCCACGCGCCCCCGGCGCGCTGATCCCCGGCCTGGGCGACCCGGCCGGCGAGCTGCCGCGCCTCAAGAGCCTGGTCGAATCGCTGGGTGGGCGAACCTGGGTAGATAGCATCCCCGGCCAGGGCGTCACCTTCAGCCTGCTGCTCCCGGTCGCTCCCGAAGGGGGGCGGCGGGCGGGCCGCAACGGCGGCCCGCCGCAGGAGACGCGCCGATGAGCGGGCTTCGCCAGCTTGGGGTAAGCATCGCCATGGCGCTTCTGTTGGGCGCGTTGGTGCTGGGCAGCCTCTCACTTTCGCTGCTGGAGGGCGGTTACGCCCTGGCCGAAGCCCCCACTGCGGTCTATACCATTGCCTTTTCCGGCCAGCAGGTCATCAACCTGGTGGGGCAGACTGTCACCCCGGCCGGTGGGCTGGTGCTATACACTCCCACCGCCCTGGCGTGCAGCTATCCCGCCGGTTGGGTAGAGGTAGCTGTCCTGCCCGACCAGACGTTAAACGCCCTGGCGCAGGCGTACGGCATAACGGTGGAAGCCTTACAGCGCAGCAACTGCATGACCCACAGCACCAGCCTGATCCCCGGCTCGTTTCTGCGGGTGCCCCCCGCGCCCACCCAGGCGCCCACCCAAACCATCCAGGCCACGCCCACCGTCTGCCGCCCACCCTACGGCTGGGTGACCTACTTCGTGCGCCCCGGCGACACCCTGGCCCGGCTGGCCGCCGCGGTGCAGATGCCGCCCGGCTCGCTGCTGGCCGCCAACTGCCTGAGTTCCAGCTACCTGTACCCCGGCCAGACCCTGGCCCTGCCCTACTATCCGGCAGTCTACTACCCCACCGCCACCTACCGCCCGCCGACCTATTGGCCCACCCCCTGGACATCGCCGTGGGTAACGCCGTGGGCCACGTCCACCGATGGGCCTTCGCCCACCTTCCCCTGGCTGCCTTCCACCACGCCTACCCCGCTGCCCCCGCCGCTGACCACCTGGACGACGCAGCCCACCGCCTGGACGCCCGGCCCAACCGACACGACCGTTGCGCCGACTGTTCCGCCGGTCAGCCAGACCCCCGAACCGCCCACCGCCATCCCACCCACCGAGGTTCCTCCAACGGTTGCGCCGCCGACCATTGCCCCGCCGACTGAGCCGCCGCCCACCAGTCCACCGCCCACCGAACCGCCGCCGCCGACCAGCGAGCCGCCTACGCTGCCGCCGCCCCCCACGGAGCCGCCGCCGCCCACCCCAACCACCGATACCGGTTTCCCGTTCCCTTAAATCATTCCTGAGCCAGGTTGCCCTGCTGGGAGGAGACTTGTGGTAAGAGCCTGTTCAATGCCATTATTGCGATGCATCATCCGGCGCAGCAGCCAGGTTGGCCTGGGGCTGACCCTGTTAGCCGTGTTTTTGAGCGGCTGCGGCGGCGCTCCATTGGCCGGCGCTTCGCTGGCGGCGGCCCCTGCCGGGCTGGCCGGGGCCAGCCAACAGGACGCCCCCCAGCCCACCTTTGTGCTGGCCCCGCCCGACGCCACCCCCACGCCCACCCCTTTCCAGCCCCTGGCCCCCACCCCGCTGCCCGGCGCGCTCCAACCCGGAGAGACGGCCCTGCCCAGCCCCACCCCCAGCGCTACCCCCACCCCGCAGATCACCCTGCCGGCCGGCGGCCTGCCCCAGGAGGCCCCCCTGGCAAAGCTGCCCAGCCAGATCAACATCCTGCTTCTGGGCGCCGACCGCCGCCCGTGGGATCAGCAGTATCGCACCGATACGATCATCCTGCTCACCCTCAATTCCGACCTGGGCAAAGTGAACGTCACCTCTTTTCCGCGCGACCTGTATATCACCCTGCCCGGTTATGGTATGGGGCGCATCAACACCGCCTGGACGTTCGGCGGGCTGCAACTGGTCAAGCAATCGTTTGAGCATAATTTCGGCATCCACGTTGATTACTACGTGCTGATCGAATTCTCGTCATTCAAGAAGATCATCGACGACCTGGGCGGGCTGACGGTGCAGGTGACCGAGCCGGTGTCCGATTACCGGGCCGGCTACTGGGTCACCATCCCGGCCGGGGAAGTCCACATGGACGCCGACAGCGTGCTGTGGTACGTGCGCACCCGCAAGACCACCAATGACATCGCCCGCAACCGCCGCCAGCAGGAAGTCTTGCAGGCAATCTTCGAAAAGCTGATCTCTCTGGATGTGCTGCGCCGCGCCCCAGAGTTCTATGACCAGTACAAAGGCAGCGTGCAGACCGACCTGGGCCTGGTGGATGCCCTCAAGTGGCTGCCCTTTGCTGCCCGCATTGCCGAAAGCCGCAACATCAAATCTTACTATCTGAA
This sequence comes from uncultured Anaerolinea sp., assembly GCA_964416275.1. Lineage (GTDB taxonomy): Bacteria > Chloroflexota > Anaerolineae > Anaerolineales > UBA4823 > RBG-16-57-11. Next base: position 10,919 of record CAYQDU010000038.1, read on the forward strand.
CTATAACCAGGTATACGACTGGATCACCCCCGAAGGGGCTATGGTGCTGGTGCCGCGCCAGGACATGATGATGCAGGTGATCCGCAAAGCCCAAAACCTGCCATGACGTTTAATCTCCAGGGCAAAGGGTTTTATATCTGGCAGATCCGGCGCACCGAAGGAGGCGACCCGGCCGCCGTCGCCGCCCTGGCGGCCCAGGCCGGGTTAAGCCACGTCTTAATCAAGATCGCCGATGGCAGCGACGCTTACAACCTGGACCCCACCACCCAGGCCGACCTGGTTCCCCCGCTGATCACCGCTCTGCGAGCGCGGAACATTTCCGTCCTGGGTTGGCACTATGTCTATGGCTACGAGCCAGAGCAAGAGGCCGACATCGCCATCCAGCGCATCCAGGCGCTGGGGGTAGATGGTTACGTGATCGACGCCGAAGAGCAGTACAAACAGCCCGGCCGCGACGCCGCCGCCCGCGCCTTCCTGACCCGCCTGCGGGCCAGCCTGGGGGCTTTTCCCATCGCCCTCAGCTCGTATCGCTATCCCACCTACCACCCCACGTTCCCCTGGCAGGCGTTCCTGGAGCAGGTCGATCTGAACATGCCTCAGGTCTATTGGGTCGAAGCCGACAACCCGGCCGACCAGCTCATCCGCTGCCAGCGCGAGTTTCAGGCCCTCAGCCCGGTGCGCCCGATCCTGCCCACCGGCTGCGCCTACCTGCAGGGCGATTGGAAGCCCACCCCGCAGCAAGAGATCGACTTTCTGAACGCCGCCCGCAGCCTGAATATGTCGGCGGCCAACTTCTGGGAATGGGCCCATACCCGCCAGTACCTGCCCGAAATCTGGCAGGCCATCAGCGATTACGCCTGGCCGGTGATCCCCCCCGGCGGCGATGTTTTGACCCGCTATTTCGCCGCCCTCAACGCCCACAATCTGGATAGCCTGGCGGCCCTCTACCACCCGAACGCGGTGCATGTGACCCCCGAGCGCGCGGTGCAGGGCGTCGAGCGTATCCGCCAGTGGTATACAACCCTGTTCCAGCAGCTCTTGCCCAACGCCTCCTTCACCCTGGGAGAACAGAACGGCAGCGGCGGCACGCGCCGCTTTGCCTGGACGGCCGCCTCCGCCGCCGCCCGCGTGACCAACGGCCAGGACGCGTTCGGGCTGGTCGAAGGTAAAATTGTGTATCATTACACATCCTTTACCGTAGAGCGAGAACCATAGACGCCAGACGAATGCCGCAGTCTGCCACCTGTCATCCGCAACGGGAGCCAGTATGCCCGCCTACGACCCCACCCAAACCGCCCAATATTTCGATCAACTGGCCGAAGGCGAGTGGAACCGCCTGACGGCCTCCCCGTTTCAGGAAATCAGCCTGTATATCCATACCCATTATCTGCGCCAGTTCATCCAACCCGGGATGCGGGTCCTGGAGATCGGCGCGGGGGCCGGGCGATTCACCCAGATTCTGACCGGGCTGGGGGCGCGGGTGGTGGTGGGCGACCTATCGGAGGTACAGGTGGCGCTCAACCGCCGCTTCGCCGCCGAGTTGGGCTTTGCCGCTGCAGTAGAAGACTGGCAGCAGGTGGACATGTGCGACCTGGGCCGCTTCGCCCCGGCCAGTTTCGACGCCGTGGTGGCCTATGGCGGGCCGTTCAGCTATGTGCTGGAGCGCCGCGCCCAGGCCCTGGCCGAGTGCCGCCGGACGCTGCGGCCGGGCGGCCGGCTGCTGTTGAGCGTCATGTCATTGTGGGGGACGATTCACCGCTTCCTGAGCGGCGTGCTGGACGTGCCGCCCGAATACAACAACCGGATCGTTGCCACCGGCGACCTGACCTCCGAAACTCATCCCAACCGGTCAAGTAACCCGATGCACCTGTTCCGGGCGGCCGAGTTGGACGAATTTCTGGCTGCCGGCGGCTTTGAGCGCCGGCTGATCTCGGCCAGCGCCTGCCTGTCTGTGCATTGGGACGAGCAGCTTCTGGCTGTGCGCCAGGACCCGGCCCGCTGGCAGGCGCTGTTAGAGATGGAACGCGCCGCCAGCGCCGACCCCGGCTGCTGGAACGCAGGCACACACATCCTGGCTGCCGCCTGTAAGGTATGAATGGCGTGCAGCGCAAGGGGTAGCGGGACTATTTTT
>CAYQDU010000038.1:13149-27473 GCA_964416275.1 uncultured Anaerolinea sp.
AAAAATAGAAAAAATCCCTGCTTTCGGCGGAAGAACCAGGATTGTTTTATCGTCCCGGTGGGGGCATGGGGAACAGCCAGTTCAGCCCCAACTGCCCGGCGAAGGCAAAGCCCAGCATTTTCAAGACGCTGCCCAAGATACAGAAGACCATAAACCGCCAGACCGGGATTTTGAGCGACCCGGCGGCGATCCCGGCCGCGTCGAAGAAGGGGTTGGGAATGGCGGCAAAGATCATCACCAGCAGGTCGCTGAAGCGCTTGTGGCGCTCCATCCAGGTCCGCACCTGGTCATAGTATTTGACGTGTTCGGCCAGGCCCTGCCCGCTGAAGCCCACCAGGTAGCCGGTTAGCTCGCCGCAGGCCGCTCCCACGCCGCCTACGATGGCGACCAGCCACGGGTTCAGCACGGCTGCCATGCTGAAGATCACCATCACGCCGGGGATAGGGATGAACACGGTGGCGTTCGCCAGCAGGGGTAGGATGAATACGCCAAAATAGCCATACCCGGCGAACTGCCGCAGGTGATGGCGGTAATGGAAGGCCACCAACCCCAGCGCCGCCACAAACACAAAAGCCAGGATGCGGGCCAGGGTCAGGCGGGTTTCAGGTTTCATTCGCACCGGGGAGGCGTTCAACGCCCAAGATCAGCCATAACTTGCGTTAGAACAGAGGGTGTATGTGGGGGTTGCTGCGCGGCTGCGCCGCGCAGCAACCCCCACATGTAGAAAACTTCCCGCTTTCGGCGGAAGAGGCTAGGCTTCCAGAATGTCGATCGACTGGATATGCACGGCCGGCGAATCGACCTTCATCGGATCGCGCGGCGGAATCGACATGACCACATCCATGCCGCCGATGACCTGGCCGAAGACGCTGTGCTTATTGTCTAACCAGGGGGTCGGCACATGGGTGATGAAGAACTGCGAGCCGTTTGTGCCAGGCCCGGCGTTTGCCATTGACAGGATGCCGGGTTTGTTATGGCGCAGAGAGGGATCAAACTCGTCTTTGAACTTATAGCCGGGGCCGCCGCGTCCGGTGCCGGTCGGGTCGCCGCCCTGAACCATGAAATCCGAAATCACGCGGTGGAAGATCGTATCATTGTAGAACCCCTGGCGAGCCAGAAAGACGAAATTGTTGACCGTAGCGGGGACCTTATCGGCAAACAATTCGACCTGGATATCGCCGTTATCGGTATGGATCACAGCGGTATATTTCTTCTTCAGGTCCAGCTCAAATACGGGGGGGTTCGACCACTGTTTGGGGGCCATAAATGTCCTTTCTTTCCTTCCCTTGAATGTAAGAATGATACAAGATCACGGTTGTGGGCGCTCAAGGCTGTCCGGCGCGCCCGGCAAGGGGGTATCGTCGCGGGCCGGGCCAAGCAGGGCTTCGATGCGCGCCACTACCATCTCCATCGCCACTTCGTTCATCCCGCCTTCTGGGATGATCACGTCGGCATATCGCTTCGACGGCTCGACAAACTCCATGTGCATGGGGCGCACGGTAGACAGGTATTGATGCACCACGATGTCAGTCGTGCGGCCGCGCTCGCGAATATCGCGATCCAGGCGGCGGATAAAGCGAATGTCGGAGTCGGTATCCACAAAAACCTTGACTTCCAACAGCTCGCGCAGCGCCCGGTCGGCAAAGATCAAGATGCCCTCAACCATAATCACCGGGCGGGGTTCGACCCGGGTCGTCTCGCTGGTGCGGGTGTGGCGCTTGAAGTCGTACACCGGCAGGTCCACCACCTTACCCGCCAGCAGGTCTTTGACGTGCTGAATGAGCAGTTCGGTGTCGAGCGAGTTAGGATGGTCGAAGTTGACCGCCATGCGCTGGTTGGGCGGCAGGTCGCTCAGGTCTTTATAGTAAGCGTCGTGGGGCAGGTAGGCGATGCGCTCCCGGCCTACCCGGTCGAGGATGATCTGGGCCAGGGTGGTCTTGCCAGAGCCAGACCCGCCGGCGATGCCAATGACGAGGGGAGTGGTACGATCTTGCATAGACTGAATTATACTCGATCTGGCTGGCATAAGTTTCCCGCCCTTTGGAGGGGTACAGGAATAATTTGGAGCATTCCCGGTAGGGCCGGGGCGATGGGGTAGCGCCCCACGCAACCGTGGTGGGCCTGACTGGCGAGCTTCGCTCGCCTGGGAAGAGGGGTAACCGGGGATTTTGTCGCACGAAGTGCGACAAAATCCCCTAAGTATCTCATTTTCAGGCGCTCGTAAGAGCGCCATAGGCTACACCACAGTTAAATGGGGTGGTACCGGCGATGGCGCCACCCCATTAAACCGTGGAGCGCTGCCAGCCACACATTTTCCCCAAAACGTAGAAAAATTTCCGCCTTCGGCGGAAGAGCCGAAAATAGGAGACGCCGGGCGGTGCTGCTGCCCGGCGTCTCCTATTTATTCAGTTTATTCCCAGCCTCTTACGGCTGAGGAGCAATTAGTCGGCTGCGGCCGCGGTGGGGCGTTCCTTGCCGCGGGTGCGCTGGCTGACCGCCTGGAAGGTCACAATTGCCATCCAGATAGCCAGGGCCAGGTAGATCAGGCAGGCAATGGGCAGGATGATGTTAGCGTCGGTGGGGAAGGCAAACACGCCGTTCTTGACCGTGCTGGTGATGAACAGGCGCAGCAGCGCCCACGAGCTCATGATGAACATCAGCACTGCCGGGATGAAGGTGACCATCCAGGCTTTGCGGTTCTTAGCCGTGTTGAGCAGCCAGATCGTCAGGCCGATCAGGGCCAGGGCCGCCAGCAGTTGGTTGGAAGCGCCGAAGGTCTGCCAGAAGATCTTCCACGCCGGGACGGGGTTGCCCTGGGCGTCCTTGATGGTGATCAGGATCAGGAACATCGGCAGGCCGCCGGTGATCACGGTGGAGAAGATGCGCCCGAACCAGCCCTTCCAACCGGTCAGCTCCTGGATGATATAGCGGCCCAGGCGGGTGCAGATGTCGAGCGTGTCATACACGAAGGTGGTGAAGGCCATCAAGCCGAAGGAGATGCCGAAGGCCGGGCTGACCCCGATCAGGCCCATGAAGGAGCCGATGCCGGAAGCGTAAACGAAGTTTGGCGATTTTTTCAGTAGCTCGCTGTCTTTGGTCAGGATCATCACGGTCGACAGGGCAATCACCGCCACCACGCCTTCCATCAGCATGGCGCCGTAGCCGATGATCTTGGTGTCGCTCTCACGCCGGATTTGTTTGGAGGTGGTGCCGGAGCCAACCAGCGAATGGAAGCCGGAGACGGCCCCGCAGGCCACGGTAATAAACAGCATGGGGAACATCGGGAACCAGAAAGCGCTGCCGTCGCCAAGGGGCTTGGTGAAGGCCGGGTAGTTGACCTTGAAGCCGCCGAACAGCACGCCAATGGCGGCCACGATCACTGCCGCGTACAGGAAGTAGCCGCCCAGGTGTCCGCGGGGCTGCAGGAGCATCCATACCGGCACCACCGCCGCCACCAGGCAGTAGATCATGATAATCACATTCCAGACCTTCTGGGCTGCCAGGGGAGATTCCAGGCCCAGGATTGTCTGCAGGTTGAAGGGGATGTACGGGCCAACCCAGATCGCCAGGGCTACCAGCGGCAGGAAGATGATGGTCGCCCAGGTCAGGCTGAGCTTGGTGTAGCGCAGCAGCAAGCCCATGATGATCGGCAGGGCCAGGTAGAGCAGCGAGGAGGTGGCGATAGCGCCGCCGCCCACGCTGGTGCCATTCTCCAGGTCGATGGTGTTGACGAACGAGGAGGTGGTGATGTCGGTGAAGGCGACCACAATCATCACCAGGGTGACGAAGACGAACAGATTGAACAGGATCCAGGCGTTGCGCGAGACGTTGGTGCGCACCGTTTCGGTGATCGAGCGGCCTTTGTTGCGGATCGAGGCCACCAGGGCGCCCATGTCATGCACGCCGCCGATGAAGATCGACCCGAACAGGATCCACAGCAGGGCTGGAACCCAGCCGTAGGCGATGCCGGCGATGATCGGGCCGGTGATGGGGCCGGCCGCAGCAATGGCCGAGAAGTGCTGCCCCAACAGGAACTTAGGGTCGGTGGGGACGTAGTCAAGTCCGTCTTCCATCTCCACCGCAGGGGTAATGTTCTTGTCATTCAGATCGTAGATCTTGGTGGCCAGGAACTTCCCGTAGGTGAGGTATGCAACCACGAACAGGGCCGACATACCCAACACGATGACGATAATACTCATTCTCCTTTACCTCCTGGCGCAAATAGCGCCTATCCAAAAACGGAATTTACCAGCCTGCTGCAATACAGGCTGCTTGACGGATTTGAGTTTTTCTGAATCGAGAATCGGGATGGAACACTTGTAAGGTAAGTGGGCAAATGTATTAACAACTTATGTTCTTTTTATTATACTCTTATTTTATTCTAAAGTGTACCAGGAAGGAAAATGACATCTATCATGGTTTCAAAAGCAAGATGTCATAAAATCGCTTCTGGCGACAATAAAAAAAGAGTCTGGGGGCCAAGCGGCGCTGCGCACGCCCGGCCCCCAGACTCTGCGGGTTTGAAAACGGTTTTGGGGTACCCCGCCGGTCCTCTCCTAACCAGCCGCCGCCGGACGGCGCTGCTGGATCGCCTCCAGCAGCACGCTAAACGCCTCCGAGAAGGACTGCACGCCCTCGGCCTCCAGCTCGTCGGTCACCGCCTGGATTGCAATGCCCATCCGCTCCAGGTCGGCTAACGCCTGGCGCGCGCCGGCCGGGTCTTCCTCCAGGCTGGAACGCACCCGGCCATGCTCCAGGAAAGCGACCAGGGTTTGGGGCGGCACAGTGTTGACCGTATCCGCGCCGATCAACTCCTCCACGTAGATCACATCCCGATAAGCGGGGTTTTTTGTGCTGGTCGAGGCCCACAGCGGGCGCTGCACTCGCGCCCCCTGCTCTTTGAGAGCCAGAAAACGCGGCCCGGTAAAGACCTGCCGGAAGTCGGCATAGGCCAGGCGAGCATTGGCGATGGCTGCCTTACCCGCCAGGGTTGCAGCGGCCTGCGCCTGCGGCCCCCCGGCCTGAGCCAGGGCTTTCAGCCGGGCGTCGATCTTCGTATCAACCCGCGATACGAAGAATGAAGCCACCGAAGCGATTGCGCCGAGGGGCAGCCCCGCTGCTGCCCGCCGCTCCAGCCCATACAGATAGGCTTCCATCACCTCGGCGTAGCGCTGGCGGGCGAAGATCAGGGTCACATTGACGTTGATCCCGGCGGCAATCGCCTCGCAGATGGCCGGCAGACCGGCTTGGGTAGCCGGGATCTTAATCATCAGGTTGGGGCGATTCACCCGCCGCCACAATTCTTTGGCCTGGGCCAGGGTTGCCTGTGTGTCGTTCGCCAGGTAGGGGCTGACTTCCAGGCTGACGTACCCATCTCCGCCAGCCGACCGATGATAAAGCGGCAGGAACAGATCGGCCGCCGCCTGGATGTCTTCCACCGCCAGGGCGAAGAAAATCGCTTCGTCAGTCAAACCGGCCTCGATCAGAGGCAGCAGGCTGTCATCGTAATCGTGCGATTTGGTGATTGCATTCATGAAAATCGTCGGGTTGGAGGTCACGCCGCGGATTTCGCCGCGTTCGATCATCCCGGCCAGCGCCCCATTTTTCAGCAGGCTGCGCTGAATATTGTCATACCAGATCGACTGCCCGGCTGCCAGCAGGGCTTGAGCTGTATTCATTCCATTTCTCCATAGAAATAGTGGCTAACTTTGGGCCAGCAGTTCCGCCGCCATAGACAGGATATGCTCTACGGTGAAGCCGAAATGCTCGAAGACCAGGTTGGCCGGGGCCGAAGCGCCGTAATGATCCAGCCCCAGCACGCGGCCCTGCGTCCCCACCCAGCGATGCCAGCCCAACGTAATCCCGGCTTCGACGGCAAGGCGCGGTTTGATCTGCGGCGGCAGCACCGCCTGCTGATAAGCCGAGGGCTGGTCGTTAAACAGTTCCCAACTGGGGAAAGACACCAGCCGCACGGCCACGCCGCGCGCCGCCAGGGCCTGGCCCGCCGCCAGGATCAGATGCACCTCCGAGCCAGAGGCCATCAGGATGATCTGCGGCTGCCCCGCACCCAGGTCGGCCAGCACGTAGGCGCCCTGGCGCACGCCCTCGGCCGGGGCGTAGATCGTCCGGTCGAGGGTGGGCAGGTTTTGACGGGTCAGCGCCAGGGCGGTGGGCCGGCGGCGATTTTCGACCGCCACCTTCCAGGCTTCGCGCACTTCGTTGGCGTCGGCCGGGCGCAGGGTAATCAGATTGGGGATGGCGCGCAGGGCGGCCAGATGCTCCACCGGCTGGTGGGTAGGGCCGTCTTCACCCACGCCAATGCTGTCGTGGGTAAAGACCCACACCGTCCCCAGGTGCGACAGGGCCGCCAGGCGCACCGCCGGGCGCAGGTAATCCGAGAACACCATAAAGGTAGCCCCGAAGGGGATCATCCCGCCGTGATAGGCCAGCCCGTTAACCACCGCGCCCATGCCATGTTCGCGCACACCGAAGTGAACGTTGCGGCCTTCATAGCAATCCGGGCCATCGCCGGCAGGGGCAAAGGCCGGGGCGGCGTCCATCCAGGTGTTGTTGGAGGGCGCCAGGTCGGCCGAACCGCCAAACAGATCGGGGATGACCGCCGCCAGGGTGTTGAGCACCTTGCCGGAGGCCGCCCGCGAGGCCAGGCCCTTCTCGTCGGCCGGGAAAACAGGCAGCCCGGCGTCCCACCCGGCCGGTAGATCGCCCGCCAGGCGACGGGTCAGTTCGGCCGCCAGGTCGGGATAGGCGGCGGCGTAGGCATCCATCGTCCGCCGCCACTCGGTTTCCTGCTGCGCCCCGCGATCCAGTGCGCTGCGGAATAAGGCCAGGGCTTCTGCGGGGATATAAAAGCGCGGCTCTTTGGGCCAGCCCAGCTTTTCTTTGGCCCCATCCAGCTCGGCATCGCCAGGCGGTTCGCCGTGGGCTTTGGCCGTGCCGGCCCGGGTGGGCAGGCCATAGCCGATGACATTGCGCACCATGATGAGCGAGGGGCGCGGGTCTTGTTTGGCCGCCTGGATGGCCCGATCAACAGCTTCCACATCCAGGCCATCTTCCACCCGCTGAACGTGCCAGCCGTAGGCTTCGAAGCGCTGGCCGCGGTCTTCGGTAAAAGCCAGATCGGTCGAGCCTTCGATAGAAATGCGGTTATCGTCGTAGAGATAGATCAGCTTACCCAGCTTGAGATGGCCCGCCAACGAAGCCGCTTCGGCGGCTACGCCTTCCATCAGGTCGCCGTCGGTGACAATGGCGTATACGTAGTGATTGATGATCTCAAAGCCAGGACGGTTGTAGCGTTTCGCCAGGTGCGCTTCGGCCATCGCCATACCCACCCCGTTGGCAAACCCCTGCCCTAACGGGCCGGTGGTGGTCTCCACGCCGGGGGTCTGACCGTATTCCGGATGGCCCGGCGTGCGGCTGCCCCACTGGCGAAAATGCTTCAGATCATCCAGCGACAGGTCGTAGCCGGTCAGGTGCAGCAGCGAATAGAGCAGCATCGAGCCATGCCCGCCGGAAAGGATGAAACGATCTCGATTGGGCCAGGCCGGGTTAGCCGGGTTGTGGCGCAGGTGGCGCGTCCAAATGGTGTAGGCCATCGGGGCCGTACCCATCGGCAGACCCGGATGACCCGATTTGGCCTGCTGCACACCATCGGCCGCCAGGAAACGGATCGTATTGATCGCCAGGGTTTGAAGTTCAGGAGTATCTTTCATGGGGATCCTCGAAATAAAGATGTTTTGAACGGTTTTTGGGAAGGTCTACCCGCCCAGGGCCGCGCGCTGAATGTTCACATATTACCCCATTTTACGCCATTTGGCGGGTCGTTTGGCCGGTCGTTAAGGTAGATTGCAGGCAATGCCCTATATTTAGGGGGAATTGGGCGGTGAAACCGCCCAACTCCCCCTAAATATAGACCCATAGAAACGGCGCAAGCGGTAAAATTGCGGTAGGCGCGGGAAGCACAGGCGCGGGCCGGCGCCGGCCCGGCTGCCGTTTGCTCTCTCAGCCGAGGAGATTATGGAAACCACCCGCATCTATTTGATCCGTCATGGAGCCACACAGCTAACCGCCGAAGACCGCTTTTCGGGCGGCACCGAGATCGACCTGTCTGACGAAGGCCGCTGGCAGGCAGCTTGCCTGGCCCGCCGGCTGGCCGACGACCCCCTCAGCGCTTTCTACTGCAGCCCCATGCGCCGCACGGTCGAGACCGCTTCGATCCTGGCCCAACCGTTCCACCTGACGCCCCAAGCATACGACGGGCTGCGCGAAATCCATCACGGCCATTGGGAGACCATGAGCCGGGCCGATGTCGAGCGGCTGTACCCGGCGGAATACGCCGCCTGGCAGGAAGACCCGTTTACGTTTGCCCCCGAAGGGGGCGAATCGGGGGTGATGGTAATGGCGCGGGCCTTGCCGGTCATCCGCGAAATCGTCTTGAGCCATCCCGGCGGCGCGGTGGCGGTGGTTTCTCACAAGGCCACGATTCGCCTGATTCTGAGCAGCCTGCTGGGCATCGACGCCCGCGGCTATCGCGACCGGCTGGATCAGGCCCCGGCCAGCCTGAACATTTTGGATTTCAAAGACCCGGTGCGCGCCCGCCTGATGCTGTTCAACGACGTTTCCCATTACGTTGACCAGCCGCCCTATTCGAGAGACCGGCTCTCTAAGTGGTTCGATGGAAAGGCCTGAGCCTGCGCCCTTGTGTGGTATGCTGATACCCGGATCGAACTCCGTTCAAATAGGGAGAAAAGCGATGTCTACTCTGCAAGAATCCCCCGCCTGGCAGGCGCTTAGCGAGCATCAACGGGAGGTTGGCGCTCTGCACATGCGTGATCTGTTCGCCGCCGACCCCCACCGCTTCGAGCGCTTCTCGCTCCAGATGGGCGAGCTGCTGTTCGACTACTCGAAAAACCGCATCACCGAAAAAACAATGCCGCTGCTGTTCGCTCTGGCCCGCCAGGCCAACTTGCCAGGCTGGATCGAAGCCATGTTCAGCGGCCAAAAGATCAACGTCACCGAACAGCGGGCGGTGCTGCATGTAGCCCTGCGCAACCGCTCGAACAGCCCCATTTATGTAGACGGGCAAGACGTGATGCCCGAAGTCAACCAGGTGCTGGATAAGATGCGCCGTTTCAGCCAGGCGGTGCGTTCGGGAGAATGGAAAGGCTATACCGGCCAGGCCATTACCGATGTGGTCAACATTGGCATTGGCGGCTCCGATTTAGGCCCCAAGATGGTGTGCGAAGCCCTCAAGCCCTACGCCCGGCCCGGCCTGCGCGCTCACTTTGTGTCCAACGTCGATAGCACCGACCTTGTGGAAACTCTCAAAAACCTCGACCCCGCAACAACCCTGTTTCTGGTGGCCTCCAAGACCTTCACCACCCAGGAGACTATGACCAACGCCCACTCGGCCCGCCAATGGTTCCTGACGGCAGCCAAAGACGAGGCCGCGGTTGCCAAGCACTTCGCCGCCATGTCTACCAACGCCGCTGCGGTGAGCAAGTTCGGCATCGACGTTGCCAATATGTTCGAGTTTTGGGATTGGGTCGGCGGGCGCTATTCGCTCTGGTCAGCCATCGGGCTTTCGATTGCCCTTTACCTGGGGATGGATAACTTCGAGGCCCTGCTGGCCGGCGCGTACCAGGCCGATCAGCACTTCCGCAGCCAGCCCTTCGAGCGCAACATCCCGGTCATTATGGGATTATTGGGGGTCTGGTACAATAATTTTTTTGGAGCGCATTCGCACGCCATCCTGCCCTATGACCAATACCTGGTCCACTTCCCCTCCTATTTCCAGCAGGGAGATATGGAAAGCAACGGCAAGAGCGTCACGCGCCAGGGTGAGTGGCTGGATTACGCCAGCGGCCCGGTGATCTGGGGCCAACCCGGCACCAACGGCCAGCACGCCTTCTATCAGCTTATCCATCAAGGAACCCAGTTGATCCCCTGCGACTTCCTGGCCGCGGCCCAGAGCCAAAATCCATTGGACGACCATCACCCGATCCTGCTCTCGAACTTTCTGGCTCAGACTGAGGCGCTGATGAAAGGCAAAACCCCGGCCGAAGCCCGCGCCGAACTGGAGGCGGGCGGCGCGGCGGGCGGCGCGGCGGGCGCTCAATTGGAGCTTCTGGTTCCGGCCAAGACATTCCCCGGCAATAAACCCACCAACTCTTTCTTCTACCCTCGCCTGACCCCGCATATCCTGGGCCAGTTGATCGCCTGCTACGAACATAAGATCTTCACCCAGGGCGTGATCTGGAATATCAACTCGTATGACCAAATGGGCGTAGAATTGGGCAAACAGCTGGCAAAAGCCATTCTGCCAGAGCTGAAACAGGCAGGCGAAGCCAGCAATCACGATTCGTCCACCCGCGGGCTGATTCGCTACTACCAGCGTCATCATCAAACTATCTGAATGAAGAATACAGGAGGTACCATGTACAAAGTTGTCCTGCTCCGCCACGGCGAGAGCGTCTGGAATATGGAGAACCGCTTCACCGGCTGGACCGACGTAGACCTGTCGGAGCGCGGTCTGTCCGAAGCGCACCGGGCCGGGCAGTTGCTCAAGGCCCAGGGGTATGTCTTTGATGTGGCCTTTACGTCGGTTCTCAAGCGCGCCATCCGCACCCTGTGGATCACCCTGGACGAGATGGATCAGATGTGGATCCCGGTGCAGAATTCCTGGCGATTGAACGAGCGCCACTATGGGGCGCTGCAGGGGCTGAACAAAGCCGAGACCGCCGCCAAGTATGGCGACCAGCAGGTGAAGATCTGGCGGCGCAGTTACGACACCCAACCGCCCGCCCTGACCCAGGACGATCCGCGCTGGCCCGGCCACGACCCGCGCTACAAAAGCCTGGACCCCAAAGACGTGCCGCTGACCGAGTGCTTGAAAGACACCGTGGCGCGCTTCCTGCCCTACTGGCACGAAACCATTGCCCCTACGGTCAAATCGGGGCAGCGGGTGCTGATCGCCGCCCACGGCAACAGCCTGCGAGCGCTGGTCAAATACCTGGACAACATCTCGGACGCCGAGATTGTGGAGCTGAACATCCCTACCGGCGTGCCGCTGGTCTATGAGTTGGACGCCGACCTGAAGCCCATTCGCCATGAATACCTGGGCGACCCGGATGAAATCCGCAAGGCCCAGGAAGCCGTGGCGATGCAAGGGAAGTCCAAAAAATAATCCTTTGACCAATCGGTAGAAGGCTGCCGGCGGCTGCGCCGGCGGCAGCCTTCTACCGATCCAACCCCGCGTGACAGGAGGAAACCATGCCTGAGATCAGCAAAGTGGCGCTTTTTACCAATGAGTATCCTCCGCATATTTATGGGGGGGCGGGCGTTCACGTCGAATACCTGAGCCATGAGCTGGCAAAGCTTACGCCGGTGGAAGTGCGCTGCTTTGGCGAGCAAGACGTGCAAAGCCCCAACCTGCGCGTCAAAGGCTATGCCCCCTGGACGGAGGCCAAAACAGACACCGACCCGCGCTTCGGCGGCGCGCTGGACGCCATGTATCGCAGCCTGAGCATGGCAAAAGATACCCTCGACGCCAGCATCGTCCATTGCCATACCTGGTACGTCCAGTTCGCCGGCTTTTTAGCCAAAAAGCTGTGGGGCGTTCCGTTTGTGCTGACCACCCACTCGCTGGAGCCGCTGCGCCCGTGGAAGGTGGAGCAGTTGGGCAACGCCTATCACCTCAGCACGTGGATCGAAAATAACGGCCTGACCGAAGCCGATGCCATCATTGCCGTCTCGCAAGAGACGCGCAACGACGTGCTGCGCTGCTTTCCCCAGGTGGACCCGCGCAACGTGCATGTGATCCACAATGGGATCGACCTGGAGCAATATCGCCAGACCCAGTCCGTAGAGGCCCTGACGCGGCGCGGGGTAGACCCCCAGCGGCCCTTCGTGCTGTTCGTCGGGCGGGTCACGCGCCAGAAAGGCATTATCCACCTGGTCAATGCCATCCCCCAGATCGACCCATCCATCCAGGTGGTGCTGCTGGCCGGCGCGCCGGATACGCCGGAGATCGGGCGCGAGATGGCGGCCGGGGTAGAAGCGGTCAGCACCAACCGCCCCGGTGTGATCTGGGTGCGCGAGATGCTGCCGCGCGACGAGGTGATCCAGTTCTACTCGCACGCTGCGGTTTTCTGCTGCCCATCGGTGTACGAACCGTTTGGGATCATCAACCTGGAAGCCATGGCCTGCCAGACGGCCGTGGTAGCCTCGGCGGTAGGCGGCATCCCCGAAGTGGTGGTTCCAGAGGAGACCGGCCTGCTGGTCGACCTGGAGCTGAAGCCCGGCACGTTCGACCCGGCAGACCCGGCCCGCTTCTCGGCCGACCTGGCTGCGGCCATTAACCGGGTGGCGCTCGACCCGGCCCTGCAGACGAAGTTTGGCCGCCAGGGCCGCCGCCGGGTAGAAGATCATTTTAGCTGGACCGCCATTGCCCAGCGCACGCTGGCGCTCTATCGCTCGCTTTAAGCGGCGCTCCCGCCGCGCGCGCCTGGAAAGAGGGCTGCGACATCTCTTCCTTGAAGGCGCTTGAAGAGCGCCACGCCTGCTCCACGGTTTAATGGGGTGGTACCCCGCACGCTGAGGAAGAGCCATATGGGGGACGTGGCGGGGCTGCACCCCACACCGTCCCCATATAGCGGACAGTAAAACCGCCCAACAAAGCCCGAAATAGACGGAGGGAAACCACATGCTGCCACAAGAAGGTAGAAACCGGGTGATTATCGCCGATGTGACCCCAGAGATCGACGCGGGGCGCTTCCCGATCAAGCGCATTGTGGGGGACGAAACCGTAGTCGAGGCCCATATCCTGGCCGACGGTCACGACGAGCTGACCTGCGTGCTGCTGTACTGCAAAGAAAGCGCCGAAACCTGGAGCGAAGCGCCCATGACCGCCCTGGGCAACGACCGCTGGCAGGCCGCCTTCACCGTGCAGGAGATGGGGCGCTACCGCTACACCGTGCAGGGCTGGGTTGATCACTTCAAGACCTGGAGTCGCGACCTGGGCAAGCGCCTGGCCGCCGGGCAGGATATTACGGTCGATCTGCTCATCGGGGCGCAGATGGTCGAGCAGGCCCGCCAGCGCGCCGCTGCGCTGGACGCAAACTGGCTGGCGACCTTTGCCGATACGCTGCGGGCTGGCGGCGCCGAAGCCGCCCGCCACGCCCTCTCGGCCGACCTGGCCCGCTTGATGACGATCTACGGCGAGCGGCGCTTCATCACCCGCTACGAAAAAGAGCTGGAAGTGGTGGTTGACCGTCCACGGGCCCGGTTCGGCGCCTGGTATGAGCTGTTCCCGCGCTCCTGCTCGCCCGTCCCCGGCCGGCACGGCGCGTTCAAAGACCTGGAAGCCCGCCTGCCCTACATTGCTGGGCTGGGCTTTGACGTGCTGTACCTGCCGCCCATTCACCCCATCGGGGTGAGCTTCCGTAAAGGGCCGAATAACGTCACCGTGGCCGGGCCAAACGACCCCGGCAGCCCGTGGGCGATTGGCTCAGCCGAGGGCGGCCACAAAGCCATCCATCCAGAGCTGGGTACGCTGGAAGAGTTCCGGCGCCTGCTGGAAGCCGCCGCCCAACACGGCCTGGAACTGGCCCTTGACATCGCCTACCAGTGCGCACCCGATCATCCCTATGTGATCGAACATCCCGAATGGTTCCAACAGCGCCCAGATGGCAGCATTCAATACGCCGAAAACCCGCCCAAGAAATACCAGGATATTTATCCCTTCAACTTCGAGGGCGAAAACTGGCGCGAGCTGTGGCAAGAACTGAAAAGCGTGGTGCAGTTCTGGATCGACCAGGGCGTGCGCATCTTCCGGGTGGATAACCCGCATACCAAGCCGTTCCCCTTTTGGGAATGGCTGATCGCCGAGATCAAGCGCCAATACCCCGAAACCATCTTCCTGGCCGAAGCCTTTACCCGCCCCAATGCGCTATACGGGCTGGCGAAGCGCGGCTTTACCCAGTCGTACAATTACTTCCCCTGGCGCAATACCAAATGGGAGCTAACCCAATACCTGACCGAGCTGACCCAGACCGAAGTGCGCGAATATATGGGGCCGAATTTGTGGCCCAACACGCCCGACATCCTGACCGAGTATCTTCAGTTCGGCGGGCGGCCGGCGTTTATGACTCGCTTTATCCTGGCGGCCACCCTTGGCCCCAGCTACGGCATCTACGGCCCGGTCTTCGAGCTGGGCGAGAATACGCCGCTGGCGCCGGGCCGGGAGGAGTATCTGGATTCGGAGAAATACGAGATCCGCCATTGGGACCTCGACCGGCCCGACAGCC
>CAYQDU010000039.1:0-27330 GCA_964416275.1 uncultured Anaerolinea sp.
TCCTTGCGCAGCACGTACACTTCGCTCATGAACTTCTTGTGCGGGGTGATGCTCTTGGGCTTGGCAACCACCATGCCCCGTTCTACATCCGTCCGCTCGATGCCGCGCAGCAGCAGTCCGCAGTTGTCGCCGGCCATGCCTTCGTCCAACTGCTTGTGGAACATTTCTACACCCGTCACCACCGACGGCATCGACTTGTCGCGCAGGCCCACGATCTCGACCGGCTCGCCAACCTTGATTTTGCCCCGGTCTACCCGGCCCGTCACCACTGTGCCCCGGCCTTTGATCGAGAACACGTCTTCCACCGGCATCATGAACGGTTTGTCCACGTCGCGCACCGGCTCTGGGATGTACTCGTCCACCACCCGCAGCAGCTCGCGGATGCAGGCGTATTCCGGCGCATTCGGGTCTTTGCTGGCGCTTTCCAGGGCGTGCAGGGCGCTGCCCCGCACGATGGGGGTCGTGTCGCCAGGAAACTCGTACTCGCTCAGCAGCTCGCGCAGTTCCAACTCGACCAGCTCCAGCAGTTCCGGGTCGTCCATCATGTCTACCTTGTTCAGGAAGACCACGATGGCCGGCACTTCCACCTGGCGGGCCAGCAGCACGTGCTCGCGGGTCTGCGGCATCGGCCCATCCGGAGCGGCTACCACCAGGATCGCCCCGTCTACCTGGGCCGCCCCGGTGATCATGTTCTTGATGTAGTCCCGGTGTCCGGGCATATCCACGTGGGCGTAGTGCCGCTTCTCGGTCTGGTATTCCACATGGGCAATGTTGATGGTGATGCCGCGCGCTTTTTCTTCGGGAGCGTTGTCGATGGAGTCGAAGGCGCGATATTCACCCAGCCCGTTGATGGCGCAGAATTTGGTGATCGCCGCCGTCAGGGTCGTTTTGCCATGGTCGATGTGGCCCATGGTGCCGACGTTCATGTGCGGCTTGCTGCGATCAAATTTTTGCTTTCCCATAAAAGCTCTCTCCTTTTTGAACGATCCTGACGAGCAATCGTCAGATGAGTGCCAGTGATTTCAGATAACGGCGGCAGGCCGCCCGTAAACGTTAGCGAACCCCAATGATGCCGCGGGCCACATTTTCAGAAACCTGGGCATAATGGTCAAATTCCATCGTAAACACGCCGCGCCCCTGGGTAGCCGAGCGCAGATCGGTGGCATAGCCAAACATTTCAGCCAGCGGCACCATGCTATGCACTGCCTGGGCGTTGCCAGGGCGCGGCTCCATCCCTAAGATGAGGCCTCGCCGGGCGTTCAACTGCCCCAGGATATCGCCTAAGAATTCTTCAGGGGCTAACACTTCCACTTTCATGATCGGCTCTTGCAAAACCGGCCCGGCTTTAGCCGAGCCTTCTTTGAACGCCAGGCTGGCAGCCATCTTGAAGGCCATTTCGTTCGAGTCGACTTCATGGAACGATCCATCGTACAGGCGCACCTTGATGTCGGTGGCCGGGTAACCGGCCAGAATGCCGCCTTCGGCGGCTTCGCGCACGCCTTTTTCCACCGCCGGAATATATTCCTTGGGGATCACTCCACCCACGATGGCGTTTTCGAACTGCACGCCGCTGCCCGGCTCGCCCGGTTCCAGGGCCAGCACCACATGCCCATACTGGCCGCGCCCGCCGGTCTGTTTGACGTAGCGGTAATCGACTTTCGGCACCGGGATGGTGATCGACTCGCGGTAGGCCACCTGCGGGCGGCCCACCCGGGCCTGGACGCGGAACTCGCGCAGCATGCGGTCTACCAGTACTTCCAGGTGCAGTTCGCCCATCCCGGCGATGATGGTTTGGCCGGTCTGCTCGTCAGAGCGCACCACAAAAGTGGGGTCTTCTTCCGAGAGTTTGCGCAGCGCTTCGCCCATCTTGTCCTGGTCGGCGGTGGTCTTGGGTTCAATCGAAACGTGGATCACCGGCTCTGGGAAGGTGATGGCTTCCAACAGGATTGGGTTATTGATGTCACACAGAGTATCGCCGGTGATCGTTTCTTTCATGCCCAATACTGCGCCAATGTCGCCCGCCAGCACTTCGTCGATGTCTTCGCGCCGGTCGGCGTACATGCGCAGCAGGCGGCCCACCCGCTCGCGGCGGTCTTTGGTGGCGTTATACACCATTCCGCCCTGCGTTAGCCGGCCGGAGTAGACCCGAAAATAGGCCAGGCGGCCCACATACGGGTCGGTAACGATTTTGAACACCAAAGCGCTGAGGGGGGCGTCGTCGATAGCGGCGCGTTCGACCAGTTCGTCGCTGCGAGGGTTCTGGCCCTGCACGGCGGGGATGTCGGCCGGAGAGGGGAGATAGTCGATTACGGCATCCAGCACTGGCTGGACGCCTTTATTGCGCAGCGAGCTGCCGCAGAACACGGGGGCGGCCTGGCCGGCGATCACCGCCCGGCGCAGAGCAGCCTTCAGCTCGTCTACGGCGATGTCTTTGCCTTCCAGGTATTTAACGGTCAGATCGTCGTCTGTTTCGGCAATCTGCTCGACCATGCGGGCGCGCATCTCGGCCACCTGCTGGCGCAGTTCGGCCGGAACGTCTTGCTCCTGCGGATCGACGCCTAGCTCGTCCGCATAGATGACCGCCCGCTCGGTCAACAGATCGACCGCGCCGACGAAACTGGCTTCGCTGCCAATGGGGCATTGCATGGGGATGGGGTTAGCGCCCAGGCGCTCGCGGATCATGTCGATGGAGCGCTCATACGAAGCGCCCACGCGATCCATCTTATTGACAAAACAGATGCGCGGCACTCCATAGCGGTCGGCTTGCCGCCAGACGGTTTCACTCTGCGGCTCAACGCCCTGTACAGCGTCGAAGATCACCACCCCACCATCCAGCACGCGCAGCGAGCGCTGCACTTCGGCGGTGAAGTCGATGTGTCCGGGGGTATCGATGACGTTGATCTGATACCCTTTCCATTCGGCCGAGACCGCCGCCGATACGATGGTGATGCCGCGTTCGCGTTCCTGCACCATCCAATCGGTAACGGTCGTGCCGTCGTCGACCGAGCCAATCCGATAGGTCTTGCCCGTATAGAACAAGATCCGCTCGGTGGTGGTGGTCTTACCGGCGTCGATGTGGGCAATAATGCCGATATTACGATACCGTTCCAACGGATGAACGCGAGGCATAAATATTCCTTCAGTCAAAAAGTTTTCACGGCAAGGACCGGCGGTCAGGCCGGTTCGTACTGCACGGGCCAGCGGCAGGCCGCGGCCCAGTCAAAACAGCCCGGTGCGACTTACGAGCGATAGTGCGAGTAAGCGCGGTTGGCTTCGGCCATCTTGTGGGTTTCTTCTCGCTTGCGAACGGCGGCGCCGTTGTTGCCGGAGGCGTCCAGCAGTTCGCCAGCCAGCTTCTCAGAGAAGTTGCGGCCAGAGCGAGAGCGAGCGGCCTGAAGAATCCAACGCGTAGCCAGGGCAAAACGGCGGTAGGCCGGCACTTCCATGGGGATCTGGTAGGTGGCGCCGCCCACACGACGGGGCTTGACTTCCATCACCGGGGCCACGTTTTTGATGGCCTGCTCGAAGACTTCCAGGCCGGGTTTCTTAGATCGCTCTTCGATCAAATCGAAGGCGCCATATACCAGGCCAATGGCGGTGCTTTTCTTGCCGTTTTTCATTACGCTGTTAATGAACTCCGCTACCTGCAGGTTGCTGTAGCGGGCATCCGGGGTGGGCATGCGGCGTTCTGGTCTGTTTCGTCGAGACATTCGTCCCTCCTAGCTTATTTTTTGCCCTTGGTTGGGGCGGCCTGACCGGGTTTCGGTCGTTTGGAGCCGTATTTCGAGCGGCCCTGCTTGCGGTTGTTGACGCCGCCCGTATCCAGGGTACCGCGCACGATGTGATAGCGCACGCCAGGCAGGTCTTTCACACGCCCACCGCGCACCAATACTACCGAGTGCTCCTGCAGGGTGTGACCTTCGCCGGGGATGTACGCGGTCACCTCGATGCCATTGCTCAGGCGCACGCGGGCGATTTTGCGCAAAGCCGAGTTCGGTTTCTTGGGGGTCATGGTGCGCACCACGGTGCATACCCCCCGCTTCTGCGGGGCGCCCTTATCTTGCCGAACACGGCGCTGCTTCATCGAGTTCAGCGTGAACAACAGCGCCGGGGCTTTGCTTTTCACTTTCTTACTGGTGCGGCCCTTGCGGACCAGTTGGTTAATTGTTGGCACTTTGCCTCCGAGCAAAACTGAATATCGACTTCCCTGATTATTCACGCAATTTCGCCCAAGCAGGGCGAAACGCAATGAATAGTCTTACTCAATAAGTGAGGCCATCGTTTCAATCTTGCCGGATGGCCTCACATAATGATTCCAGCGATGGCTTCAGGACGGGGGTGAAAGCCGTCCATTCACAAACGATGGGCAACGAAAAGCGATTTTACCATGCCCATCGGGCAGAGTCAATGCTTTAACGATTTCTTTATATTGGTTCTTCCCCGCAAGACGGGCGCCACCCGATTAAACCGTACAGCAGGCGTGACGATCTTCGAGCGCCTTCGAAAAAGAGATGTGGCGTAGATTTATCGCCCTTCGGGCGGGAAATCCACGATTAACCCTCTTTCCAGGCGAGCTTTGCTCGTCAAGTGAGGCTCGCCAGTCATTACCCCACGGTTGGGCGGGGAGCTACTGCAAGCCGGCGGAGCCAGAAGCGTCTTTGTCTTGCAAACTTTGCCTGGGGCAGCCGCCTTGACTGCCCCAGGCAAAGCCCTTCTTACAGCTCTTCGCCCAGGGTTAGCAGGCCGGTGCCTAGCTTGGGCGGGCGGGCGCGTTCTTCGTCTTTGCCGAACTTGATCACCTCGCCGGCTTCGGTCACCGCCTCCACCGCCAGGCCCAGGCTCTGCAATTCTTTCACCAACACCCGGAAGGAGGCCGGGATGCTGGGTTCTTCAATCGGCTCGCCCTTGACGATGGCTTCGTAGGTCTTGACCCGGCCCTGTACGTCGTCCGACTTGACCGTGAGCATTTCTTGCAGGGTGTAAGCCGCTCCATAGGCTTCCAGCGCCCAGACTTCCATTTCGCCGAAGCGCTGGCCGCCAAACTGGGCTTTGCCGCCCAATGGCTGCTGCGATACCAGGCTGTATGGGCCGGTGGAGCGAGCGTGAACTTTGTCTTCCACCAGGTGGTGCAGCTTCATCATCGTCATCACGCCCACGGTTACCGGTTGATCGTATGGGTCGCCGGTCTTGCCGTCGCGCAGCACTTGCTTGCCCAGGGTGGGCATGGGGATGCCTTTTTCAAGCGAGATTTCGCTCGCTCTGGCGCGCACCTGCTCGTCCGAAAGCTCGTCGGGGTCTTCGCCATGATCCAGCAGCCACAGGCGCAGGCAGGCGTTGATCACGTATTCGTCGCGCGTCTGGCGCTCGGATACCGGCAGTTCTTCCAGGCTTTCTTCGAAGACCAGGGCCTTATCGGGGTCGAAGCCTTCGTCGCGCAGCCATTCGCGCAGCGCCGTGCGGCGGGCGTAGGTGGATTCCGAGTTGAGTTTGTAGGCGTCGTAATTGCGGTCGCTCAGCCAGTTCTCCAGATACAGGCGCCGCACTTCATCATCGTCCTGGATGGAGGACGGGTCGTAATCTTCCAGCCGGTGCAGCCAGTTCCAGGCCGCCTGGGTGGTCTTCTTCCACGATTGATCGATCAACCAGGAGCGGGCCAACTCGGCCTCGATCTCGGTCTCGCGCGCCCCGTCGAAGACGGGCGAAACAGCCCGGAAGCCCAACCGGTGCGAGGCCCAGCCCAGGTGGGTTTCCAGCACCTGGCCGATGTTCATACGGCCCGGCACACCCAACGGGTTCAGGATGATGTCCACCGGGGTCCCATCATCGAGGAAAGGCATGTCTTCAATCGGCACAACCTTCGAGACTACGCCCTTGTTGCCGTGCCGCCCGGCCATCTTATCGCCAGCGGTGATCTTGCGACGCTGGGCCACCGAGACCCGCACCATCATGTCCACCCCGGCCGACAGGTCGGCGTTGTCTTCGCGGGTAAAGACTTTGACGTCCACCACCTTACCGCGCTCGCCGTGCGGCATGCGCAGCGAGGTGTCTTTTACATCCCGCGATTTCTCGCCAAAGATAGCCCGCAGCAGGCGCTCTTCGGGGGTCAGCTCTTTCTCGCCCTTGGGCGAGATCTTGCCCACCAAAATGTCGTTCGGGCCAACTTCCGCCCCGATGCGGATGATGCCGTGATCGTCCAGGTCTTTGATGGCGTCATCGCCTACGTTGGGGATGTCACGGGTGATCTCTTCCGGCCCCAGGCGGGTATCGCGCGATTCGACTTCGTACTTCTCGATATGCACCGAGGTGAAGGCGTCGTCTTCGACCAGTTTTTCAGAGATCAGGATGGCGTCTTCAAAGTTGCCGCCTTCCCAAGAGAGGAAGGCCACCATCACATTCTGGCCCAGGGCCAGTTGACCGCTTTCGGTAGAGGACGAGTCGGCGATAACCTCACCGCGCCGCACCCGCTGGCCCTTTACAACAGCCGGGCGCTGGTCGATGCAGGTGCTTTGGTTCGAGCGCTGATATTTGCGCAGGGCATAGGTACGGGTCTTGCCGTCGGCGGTGCGCAGCGTCACACTGCGGCCCGTGACCGAGGTCACTTCGCCGTCTTCTTCGGCCAAGACCACCTGGCCCGAGTCGACCGCCGCGTTGTATTCCATGCCGGTCGAAACCTGCGGCACGTCGGGGCGCAGCAGCGGCACAGCCTGGGCCTGCATGTTCGATCCCATCAAGGCCCGGTTGGCGTCGTCGTGTTCCAGAAAGGGGATCAGCGCGGCGCTGATGCCTACGATCTGGTGCGGGGCCACGTCCATATATTCCAACGTGGTGGGCGGCGAGAAGATGAAGCTGGAGTGGTGCCGGCTGGACACCCGCGAACGGACAAACTCGTTGTGATCGGTCAGCGGCGTATTGGCCTGGGCGATCACGAAGCGATCTTCAGCGTCGGCCGAGAGGTAATCCGTCTCGGCGGTGACGAACGGCACCACCTGCACTTCGCCGCCGGGGCGGACAGCCGCAATGCGCTTCGCCAGGTCGGCGCTGATGCGCTCGCCGTCTTTGGCGATCTCTTCGCCCGTGGCCGGGTCGTTGATGCTTTCACGCAGGGCGCGGTTGACCAGGCGCGGGTCGTCTACCTTCAGAGTCTTGCGCACCCGCCGGTAGGGGGTTTCGATAAAGCCATACTCGTTAACCCGGGCGAAAGAGGCCAAGCGGCCAATCAGACCGATGTTCGGGCCTTCCGGGGTTTCAATGGGGCAAATGCGGCCATAGTGCGAATGGTGCACGTCGCGCACGTCGAACCCGGCCCGCTCGCGGCGCAGGCCGCCGGGGCCAAGGGCCGACAGGGTGCGCTTGTGGCGCAGTTCGGCCAGCGGGTTGGTCTGATCCATGAACTGCGAAAGCTGGCTGGAGCCGAAGAATTCGCGCAGGGCGGCCACCACCGGGCGGATATTAATCAGCGTGATGGGCGAGATTTCGTCCTGGTCGCGGATCGACATGCGTTCTTTGATGACCCGCTCCATGCGGCGCAGGCCCACCCGCAGCTTGTTCTGGATCAATTCGCCCACCGTCTTGGCCCGGCGGTTGCCCAGGTGGTCGATGTCGTCGGGGTCGGCCACGCCGTTGTTAATCATAATCATGCGGCGCAGCAGGCGGATCACGTCCCACTTGGTCACCATACGGTGAGTCACCGGCACGTGCTCGTACAGGTCAAGCTTCTGGTTGAGCTTATAGCGGCCCACGCGTTCCAGGTCGTAGTGGCGCTGGTCGAACAACTGCTCTTCGAGGAAGTCTTTGGCGTTGTCGAGGGTGGCGGGGTCGCCGGGGCGCATGCGCTTGAAGAACTCCAGCAGGGCGGCCTGGGCGATGGTCATCCCGTGCGACAGGTCCCACTCCGGCTCCTGATACAGGGTGGAGGCGATGAACATGCGGTCGGGGTTGTTATCCACATCGCCGAACAGTTCCAGCAGTTCTTCGTCGTTGCCCTGCACCAGGGGCGATTCGCCCTCCAGGGTATCTTCAACCGCCGCCAGGGCGCGCAGGAAGATCGTCACCGGCACGGTGCGCTTGCGGTTGAAGCGCAGGGTCAGGTAATCGCTCTTGCGGGTTTCAAATTCCATCCAGGCGCCGCGGTCAGGGATAAGCTTTGCCATCGCCAGGCGCCGACCGGTGGCCCGGTCAAGCGGGGCCTCGAAATACACACCCGGCGAGCGGATCAGCTGCGAGACCACCACGCGCTCGGTGCCGTTAATGATAAAGGTGCCTTTCTCGGTCATTTCAGGGAAATCGCCGAGGAAGATGTCTTGCTTCTTGGGTTCCGGGATCTCCGGCCCGGCCAGCAGCACCGACACATACAGCGGGCTGGCGTAGGTCAGATCGCGTTCGATACATTCTTCAATACTGTGTTTGGGTTCGCCAAACCAATAGGTCAGTCCCCATTCCTGCGACTCTTTCGTGCGGCTGGGGAAATATAACTTCATTCCCTTGTTATACGATTCAATGGGCGAAAGCTCGTGAAACAGGTCTGCCAGGCCCTCTTTTTTAAGGCGCTCGAAGGATTCGAGCTGAACTTCGATCAGGGTCGGCAGGGGCAGTTTGACATCAATTCGGGCGTAGGATTTGCTCGGGAGAGCGGTTGCCATCGGTTACTCCTCAGATTTGCAAATGAGCGGATTCCCAGCCATGTGCGACAGCGGAAATGCAAACCGTAATTATATCAAATTGAAAAATTAAGTCAAGTACTAAAATGAAGTCTAATCTTTTGGGCCTATACTGCTCTACCTGAGATCGAGTGGCGGCGCCTGCCCACGGTTTCTTAGGGCGCTCTGCTGCGCCCCAAATTTTCTCCCAATATTCTTCTCTCTCAGGCTGTGCTACAATGGGGGCCATGAGCAACCAGCCAGCCGAAAACTATAAAGCCGGGTTTGTGGCCGTGATGGGCAAACCCAATGTGGGCAAATCGACCCTGATCAACGCCCTGCTAGGACAGAAGATCGCCGCGGTTTCGCCCCGCCCGCAGACCACCCGCAAGCGCCAGATGGGCATCCTCACCCTCGAAGCCCAGGCCGACCAGCCGGGGGCGCAGCTTGTCTTCATCGATACGCCCGGCGTGCATCGCCCGCGCCACAAACTGGGCCAGTTGATGAACCAGGAGGCCGAGCGCACCCTGGAAGAAAGCGACGTGATCCTGTTTGTGGTAGACGTAAGCCAACCGCCAGATGATGAAGATGGCCTGCTGTTCGACCTGCTGGCCCGCCTCAAGCGCCGCCGCCCACTGGTCCTGGCCCTCAATAAACGCGACCTGGCGAGCGGCGAGGGTCTGGCAGCCCAGCGCCAGGCCTACCTGGAAGGCGCGCCCCTGGCCGAACCGGTCGAAGTTTCGGCTACCCAGGCCCAGGGCCTGGACCGCCTGCTGGCCGCCCTGCTGGAGCGCCTGCCCAGCCGGGCCCCATTCTTCCCCGAAGACCAGGTAACCGACCTGTACGAGCGCGATATCGCCGCCGACCTGATCCGCCAGGCAGCCCTGGTGCTGCTGCGCGACGAAGTACCCCACGGCATCGCGGTCCGCGTTGACCAGTTCGAAGAGCGCGGCGAGGACGGCGCTTACATCGAGGCCACCCTGTTCGTAGAGCGCGAGTCGCACAAAGGCATCATTATCGGCCAGGGCGGGCAGATGCTCAAAAAGCTCGGCACGCTGGCTCGCCAGGAGATCGAGGAGATGAGCGGGCGCAAGGTGTTCTTGCAGCTCAAGGTCAAAGTCCGCAAGAACTGGCGCGACGACGAAAAAACGCTAAAGTCATTTGGGTATTAAGCCTGATTGCCACGAGCGCCAAGAAACCAGAGTGGGGCGACTGGCGAGCTTTGCCGAAAGAGGGTTAATGCATGGATTTTGTCGCCCTGCAGGCGACAAAATCCATGCCACATCTCTTTTTTGCAGGCGCTTGAAGAGCGCCTTGTTCGCTCTACGGTTTAATGGGGTAGTATCACTGTGTGACGTTCCTGGCATGAGGATATTTTCGAGAGGCGGCGCGCATGGCCTATCTTTTCTTTTGGATTGCGGTCATCATTGGGGTGGTGGATTGGGCTGCCGTGGCAAAGGGCTGGCGCAAGGTTGAATATATCGCCAAGCCCGGCGCGATGATCGCCCTGCTCATCTTCGTGGGCCTCAACCGCGGTTTTGGCCCACTTTCAGACCCTGGCGAAACCATGCTCTGGTTTGCCCTGGGACTGGCATTCTCGCTGTTAGGGGATGTGCTGCTGATCTTGCCCAAAGAGCAGTTTGTCGGCGGGCTGGCGGCTTTCTCGCTTGCGCATATCGGCTACATTCTAGGGTTCAACCCGCTGCCGCCGCTCAAACCCCCGCAGATGGTGGTGGCCGGAATCGTGCTGGTATTGGTGACGATCGCCTGGAGCCAGATTTACCGCACCATCGCCCGCGGGCTGGAACACAGCGGCAAGCCCCGGCTTAAGCTGCCGATATTGATCTATTCGATCATCATCAGCCTGATGGTGCTTTCGGCCCTGTTCACCCTGCTGCGTGGGGCCTGGAAGCCCCTACCAGCCCTGGCTGCCAGCGCTGGAGCGATCCTGTTTTTCATTTCAGATACGATGCTGGCGTTTAACAAATTTGTGCGCCCGCTCGTCCACGGGCGCCTGCGCTATATGATCGCCTACCACCTGGGGCAGTATCTGATTATTCTGGGCGCGCTGCAGCATTTCCTGAAATAACCGGATTGAGGAGTTTGCGGATGATATAACCATCCGCAAACTCCTCAATCTCATTTTCCCGGCAAAACGGGAGAGCCGCTACCACCCCATTAAACCGTAGAGCAGGCCTGGCGCTCTTCGAACACCCTCAAAAAAGAGAGGTTGCGTGGATTTTGTCGCGCTTCGTGCGACAAAATCCACGCATTAACCCTCTTTCAGTGAAGCTTGCCCGTCACGCCTACCACGGTTGTGTGGGGAGCTGCCGGAGAGCCTTTATTCGTTATTCTCGTCGATCAGACGAGTGTAAGGCGCCGGAATGTCGTCCGACGAGGCCGGGTAGACCTCAGCCGGGCCGTCGAGGGTGGTCGTAGGCGGCAGGGGCGACTGGCCCACAGGTCCGCCGGAAGGCGCCGCCGGGCGCGCCGTGGGCGGCTCTAACCCAAAGCGGGTAAGCAGCACCGCGCCCAGGCCCACCGAGCCAACCACCGCCGGAACCAGCCAGCCGACGCACCACACCATGCCGATGCCGTTCAGCGCCAGGGTCAGAACGAACGTCCCCAGGGCGGCCGACACGGCCGGGGCCCAATCCTGCTTGAGCATCTGCGCCAGGCGCTTGCCCAGCTCGTAGCCCAGGGCGATGATTCCCAGGCTCCAGGCGATGACCAGCAGCAGCAGGCCGATCAGGCTCAGCGGCAGGCCGCAGATGGTGATTGCCACCAGGCCCAGCACCACAGCCGCAGCGATCACCGTCAGACAGCCCAGGCCGCCGGATTCGACCGGGCGGGCCGCGGCTTCCGCCGCAATGCGCTCAGCCGGGCGAGGGGCCAGCACCATCAGCAGCAGAGCCAACAGCGCCCACAGGATCGAGCGGAACATCCACCAGAACATCTTGCCCAACAGGTTCAAACCGCTGGAGACCGGGTCCCAATTGTTGACCGGGACTGCCGGCTGGCCGTTGTTCCAGTTCGGGAGCTGCATCTGGCCAGGGAAGAAGAACGAGAACGGGGTGGCTACGTTGGCATTGTAGTTGCCCCTGATCTCGGCGCCCTCGGCCTTGCTCAGGTTGCCGCCCACCGTGTTCACGTCGCCGCGCACCACGGCATGCTCACCCAGGCTGGCGTTGCCGCCAATCAGGTTGATATCGCCGGTGATCTCGCCATCCGCGGCCAGAGAACCGCCCAGAATGGCGACATCCCCCTTGACCTTCGAGCCTTTTTCCAGCACCACCGAACCGCCCATCACCAGCATGTCGCTGTTCAGGGTTTCATCCGAACCCAGCACACACGACCCACCGGTGACAATCGAGCTGCATGGGTTGGACTGCTTCGGCTGTGGGCCGGTCAGGTCTCGACCATCGAGCGGGCGGAAGGCCATCAGGCTCAGAGCCAGGAGCAACAACAAGGATACAAACAGACTTCGTTTCATTCGCTTAACCTCCGTGGGTTGGTGAGTAGTCGATACGAAACGACCCACAACACACTGAGTTGAGAGGCGATTCCAACCGCCAGAACCAGCAAAGCCAGGGGCAAGATGTCGAACGTGGCCCGCCCCAGGGTAGCAAAGAACTGGCCGGTCTTCTGGGCCAGGGCGTACAGGCCAAACAACTGGTACAACCCGGCCCAGAAAGTAGCGTCCAAAGAATCAAGGTACGGCCAGGCCAGCAGGCCCAGGCAGATCAGTAAGGTCGCCAGGGCGGCCAGGCTGACCGCCAGGGTCAGCCCAATCTGGCGGCGGTGGATGCGCTGGCGCTCGACTTCCAGGCGCAGCTGCCAGCGAGCGGTGAACCCGGCCACCGGAGCCAGGCGGGGGGCCTGGCGCAGGGCGGCCTCGGCCCGCCACAGGGAGGCCGAAAGCGAGCGGCAGCGGTCGCAGCCATCCAGGTGCTGGTGCAGCGCTTCCGCCTGCTGGGCGGAAAGATCTTCGGGCTGGTCGAACAGCCAGTCTTCATAGGGTAAATGGGTAGGCAAACTTGCGGGCAGATGGCTCATGGGGTCATCCTTTCTACCAGGAGGCGGTCACTGCGGGTTGAACTGGCCGGCGAGCGAGCCGGCTGGACGACTGCCTGCGCCGGGGCGGTCAGGCCGGGAAGGGGCAGGCCGTTTTGCGGCTGGCGCTCCCAGGTTTCGGCCATGGCCCGGCGGGCGCGGTGCAGACGGCTCTTCACCGCGCTCAGGCTGAGCGATAACGCCTGGCAGATTTCATCATACGAAAAATCATACCAATAGTACATAATCACCGCGGCCCGATCCACGGGGTCGAGCGTATCGAGCAGGCGATGGATGCGCTGCTGTTCTTCTTTACGGCTGAGGGTCGCCTCCAGGCCGGGCGCGGGTTCGGGCAGGTCTGGCACGGGCAGCTCTTCGATAGCGACCACCGGATGACGGCGCTTGCGGGCCTGATCGATGCAGTAGTGGGCGGCAATCGAAAGCAACCAGGTGGAAAAAGGCCGGGCCTGGTCGTAACGGCGCAGGTTCTGGTACGCCCGCAGGAAGGTTTCCTGGGCCGCGTCTTCGGCGTCTTGGGCGTTGCCAGTCATGCGATAGCACAGGTTATACACCGGGCGCTGGTAGGTTTCGACCAGCGTGGTGAATGCCTGTGGGTTCCCCTGGATCGCTAATTTGAGCCAATCGGCTTCGGTACTCAGCACGGTAAATGCTCCGCTTGGGGAGGGCGCAGCTGGGGCAAACTGGCCCCGGCTGCGCCCTCCCGCCCAACAAAATTACGTGGATCGTTTCGTATATTGTCATATACGCAACGATCCACAAAAGGTTGCAGCCTTTATTTAACCATTTCAGGCTCTCCCGCCCAGGGCGGGGAACTTCCCACTCAACCGGGGTGGGGGTGACTGGCGAGCTTCGCCGAAAGAGGGTTAATGCCTGGATTTTGCCGCGCTTCGGGCGGCAAAATCCAGGCGACATCGCTTATTGAAGGCCCTTGCAAGAGCGCCAGGCCTGTTCCACAGTGGGGTGGTACCTGCGACGCAGGCGCACGTTTCACCCCAAACAGCGCCGTTAGCCTAACTATTCTAACAGCGTGGTTCCAGCCAGGGCTTCCAGCACGCCGATGACGGCCGAATTATCCAGCCCGGCCATGTCCATTTGCAGCATGGCGTTGTACAGTTGGGCGTCCACGGCGGCCGAGGGCAGCGGCACGCCGTATTCGCGGGCCGTCTCCATGACAATGCCCAGGTCTTTGGCCTGCATGTAGGCTTTGAAACCGGGGTTGCGGTTGGCGTTGAACAGGCGCGGCGGCTTCACATCCAGCGTCCAGCATTGGGCTGCTCCGGCCTTGATGGCTTCCACCACCTTCTGCGGGTCGGCCCCGGCCTTGCGAGCAAAGATCAGCAGCTCGCCCATTGCCACCATCTGGGCCGCCACCATGATCTGGTTGCAGGCTTTGGCGATCTGCCCGGCGCCGCTCTCGCCCACGTGGGTGATGGTGCGGCCCATGACCTGTAACACCGGGCGCACGGTCTCGAGGGCTTCGGCCGGGCCGCCGACCATGATGGTGAGGGTGCCATCTCGCGCCCCGATGTCGCCGCCGCTCACCGGGGCGTCCAGGGCCAATGCGCCCCTCTCGACCAGGGCGGCGGCGATCTTGCGGGCGACGGCCGGCTTGATGGTCGAGTTGTCTACAAAGATCAGCCCCGGTCGGGCGGCCTCGATCACCCCGGCCGGGCCGAGGGCCACTTGTTCCACGTCGGGCGTATCGGGCAGGTTGGTGAACACGATGTCCACCTGGGTGGCCATTTCGGCCGGCGAGGCGGCGGCTTTGGCCCCCAGCCCCACCATTTCGTCCACCGCCGCCCGGCTGCGGTTATGCACCACCAGCGGGAATCCGGCTTTGAGAATGTTTTTGGCGATGGATTTGCCCATCAAGCCCAGGCCAATATACCCTACAGTTAAGGTCATAGGATTGCCTTTCTCTACTTGGTTTTCCGCCGCAAGCGGCGGTGTGATCTATCTTTTGGAGACATTGTGGGGCATAGCCGCCCAATGTCTCCAAAAGATAGAAGTAGCTCTTCCGCCAAAGGCGGGAATTTCTCCATATTTCTTTCCCGGCGCGGCCGGGCTACCACCCCATTAAACCGTGGAACAGGCAGGGCGCTCTTCAAGCGCCTTCAAAAAGAGTTGTTATGTGGATTTTGTCGCACGGAGTGCGACAAAATCCACAATTAATTCTCTTTCCAGGCGAGCGAAGCTCGCCAGTCACCCCAACCACGATTGCGTGGAGAGCTACCGCGGCCAGAAGAACCAAATTTTTTACGCGAACAGCTCCGCAATCTCCATGCCCGGAACCGTCACCAGGCCCTGGTCGGTCAGGCGCAGTTCGGGGATGACCGAAAGCGGCAGCAGGTTGAAGCCCATGTAGGGAATGCCCAGGCCCTTGGCTTCCCAGACATGCTTGAAGCGCTCGGTCTCTTCGCACACCTGGGCGGCGCGCTTGTCCGAAATCAGCCCGGCCACCGGCAGGGCCACCAGGGCCGCCACCTGCCCGGCCTCAACGATCACCAGCCCGCCCCGGTTTTGGCGGATGGTTTCGACCGCCAGGCGCATGTCGGCCTCGTTCACCCCGGCCACGATGATGTTATGGGCGTCGTGGCCCACGCTGCTGGCCACCGCCCCCGATTTGAGGTGGAAGCCCTTGAGCAGGCCGTGACCCACCCGCCCGCTGTTCCAGTGCCGCTCCACCACGCTCAAAAAGCACAGGTCTTGCTCCGCGAAGTGCTGGGCCCAGGTCTTACCGGCCTCCAGTTGAGCCTGCTTGTGCAGGGTCACGATGCCGGGCGGAACGACCTCGATCACGTTGGCGGTGACGGTCTGCGGCAGCAGTTCGGGGACGATCTGGTAATCCGGGGCCACTTTCACCGTCTCGTAGGCCGCCTGCGGGTAGCGCCAGCGGTTTTCCAACTGTTCTTCCAGCAGGGGGGTGATCTGCTTGCCTTCGACCAGCAACTGCCCGCCGTACCAGGTATTCTGCACTTCCAGGCTGTCGTTGAGCAGCACGATGTCGGCCCGCCGCGAGTGGCCCAGCCCGCCGATCTCGTTATCCATGCCGAAGCGGGTGGCCGGGTGCAGCGAACCCATGCTCCAGGCGGTCTTGGGGTCGACGCCCAGCTTGACCGCCTCGCGCACGCACCAATCCAGGCCGAACAGGAACAGGTCGTCGGCGTCGCGGTCGTCGGTGCAAAGGCAGAGCCGCTTGGGGTTCACGCCCAGCTCGGTCAGGAGGGTGACGATGCCGGGCAGCGAGTGCCAGGGGGTGGTGGGGTTGCCGGCCCGCATAAAGACCCAGATGCCGGCCTCCAGGAAATCTTCGGCGATGTCGCGGTCGACCGCTTCGTGGGTGTCGCTCACCCCGGCGGCGGCGTAAGCGGCCACGAATTCGCGCCCGTAGGCGTGGCCGCTGATCGGCCGGCCGCGCTTGAGAGCCTCGGCGATCACCGCGTGGCTGCGCTCGTCGCCGTAGAAGACCGGCACGTAGTCCATCTTCTCGCCCAGGGCCACCGCCTCGGGCCAGGCGTCGAAGATGGCCCCGATCTTGGCGGCGGTCAGGTCGCCCCCGGCGGTCTCGAACTGGGGCGTGGTGGCGGGGATGGTGCTTGGCACGGTCAGGAAGACCGACAGCGGGGCGTGGCGGGCGTCTTCCAGCATCCACTCTACCCCGGCCTGGTCGGCCACGTTGCCGATCTCGTGGCTATCGCAGAAGATGGTGGTGTTGCCGTTGAGCAGGGCCGCCTCGGCGTAGGCGCACACGGTCATCATGGCGCTCTCGACATGGATGTGCGGATCGACCAGCCCCGGGGCCAGGAGGCCGCCGCGGGCGTCGTAGAAGACGGTCGCCGGGTGGCGGGCGGCCTTACCGGCCGGCTGCACCGCCGCAATCCGGCCGTGCTTGACCAGGATTTCTTTATTTTCCAGGATGCGCTCGGAATAGGTGGACAGAATGCGCCCGCCGGTGATGACCAGGTCGGCCGGGGCGCGCCCGGCCGCCACATCGACCAGGTCGCGGGTGACGGTGTGCAGCGGGGGAACGGAAAAACGGGTAATGGGGGGCATAAGGGGACTCCTCGAATTTAGGATTCAGGATTGCGGATTTATGAGGCTCTTCCGCCGAAGGCGGGAATTTTTCTATAGGCGAGGGGTGTTACGTGGCTACGCCACGTAACACCCTTCGCCTATACCCTCTTTCCCGGCAAAGCCGGGAGAGCCATGTATGCTTGCCAAGCAATCATAAATCAGAAATCAGAAATCAGCAATCATTAAAGGGCCGCGCCCGGACGTTCGCCAGGCGATTTCTAATCGCCGGTTACCAGAACGGGCGCGGCTGTTTTCTATTTGCCTGCGATCAAACCCAAATGCCGCAAGCCGGAGGCAGGCCAGCTTTTTTCGCCGCGGCCGCCGACATCCTCCCAGGATGGCGGATCGACGCTTCTGGCGCGGGGCGAAAAGATGGCGGGGGAACCACAACCGAAAACCGATGTTGTTGTTCCTGTTCCGTAGGTCGTTCCTGTTCCGCTGCGCCGGGCGGGCGTTCCTACCATTGTTGTTCCACGACCCGCCCCGCAAACCCAGGCCCGATGGCCTGCACCCTACTCACGATTGTTTGAGCCACGCCCCCAACAAGCGGCCCACCTCGTTGGTCAACCGGGCGGCGTGTTCATACTGGCGCACCGAAAAAAGCTCTAAATCCAGGCTCAGGCGCAGCCAGCCGCGCAGTTGTTCCAATTGTATGTCCGCCCGGCGCAGCCAGGCCCGCCGTTCGTCGCCTTTGCTCTTACCGGCTGCGGTCAGGGCGTCCTGGAAATCCAGCGCCAGGCGCTGAATCCGCTCCGCCAGGCCAAAACGGTGGGCGCGGGGGAATTTCTGCACCTGGGGAATCAACCACAACAGCAAATCGTGGGTATGCACATACAACGGCGATTCGTTCACAAACGCACCCCTTCCAAAACCGCCCGGCGCAGCCCCCAGCTATCGGCGTAACGCACATGGTTGATCCAACCCTGAAGACTGCGCTCCAGCGCTTCGCGACCGGACGACGATTCAACCGCCGCTGGCAGTAGACGGCGTAAGCGCCGCACAAAGTTGACCCCATTCCGGCGCTTGACCCGCCGGTGAGTCGGGTAGACTCGGAACCCGAGGAAAGGAATGCCGGTGCGGGTGGGCGCAACCTGGGCCTGGTTTTCATGCAGCCTCAGGCGCAAACCGGCCATGTAGGTCAGGATGGCCCTGCGCCAGGCGTGCAGTTGCCGCCGATCATCCGAGAACAGCAGGAAATCATCTACATAGCGCACATAAGCCGGGCAGCCCAGCTTGCGTTTGACGAAGTGATCGAAATCGTTGAGATAAACGTTAGCCCAGAACTGGCTGGTCAGGTTGCCAATCGGCAAACCGCGCGGCCGCAGGGCGGCGAACAGATCGTCGCCAGGAAAATAGACCATTCGATATTCCTCAGACAGTACCCCCACCCCCGATTCTAGAATACGGTCGCACAGCCATAACGCCTGCGGGTCGCCAATCCGGCGGGCCAGTTCGGATTGCAGCCGGGCATGGTCAATCGACGGAAAGAACTGCTCGACGTCGCACTGCAAAAAACAGGCGTAGCGCCGGGCATACGCCTGGGCTCGATCCAGGGCGCGATGGGTACCTTTGGCCGGACGATTGGCATAGGTATCGTGAATAAAGCGCCGCTCCCAGATCGGCTCGATCACCCGGCATAAGGCGTGATGGGCCACCCGGTCGCGAAACGGGGCGGCCGAGATCAGGCGTTTCTTGGGATCGTGGATGTAAAAGCTGTGGTAAGGCCCCGGTTGGTAGGTCTGGTCTTGCAGGTCTTGCTGTAATTGCAGCAATTCCTGTTCCTGGTTGCGGATGAACCCGGCGACGCCGGGTTTGCTGCGCTTGCCGCGCCGGGCGGCGCGGTAAGCCAGGTACAGATTTTCGAAATCGCAGATTTGGGGATAGATGCGGCGATAAGTCTTCACACCTTACCCGGTGCAAGAGGCGTGCCAGGGTGAGCATTTCCATCCTCTGATTTTAGAACGGCGTAGGCCGTTCTAAAATCAGAGGATTTGGGCCAATTTCCCCATATTAAGATACGAATCATCCGAATTCGCTCCCCAAAAAACCTTAACAGAAGGCAGAAAACAGCCCACAGAAAACAAAACCTTTAAGGGCGGGGGAACCACAACCGAAAACCGAAGTTGTAGCTCCTGAACCGTAGGGCGTCCCTGAACCGCTGCGCCGGGCGGGCGCCCCTACCATGGAGTCCCACGACCCGCCCCGCAAACCCAGGCTATTCTGGTCTTTATCGGCGTAGTTGGCCTGCCACTCCCACACGTTGCCGGCCAGGTCCCACAAACCAAACGGCAAACTGCATCCCTGCGGGTACATCCCCACCGGGGTGGTGCGCCCAATCCCACTCTCATCGACGTTGGCGCAGCGCACGATCTGCGCTTCGTCAGTCGTGGTCGCGTCGGCGAACGGGTCGTCCCAGGGGTAACGCGCCTCCGGCTGGTCGCCGCCGGCGGCCAGCAGCCATTCGGCGCTGGTAGGCAGGCGCAGGGCGGGGTTGGCGGCTTCCGGCTGGCGCGCGCCTTCCCGGCCCAGCCAGCGGGCATAGGCGCTGGCCTCCCACCAGCTTACCCCCACCACCGGGGCGGCCCGCCGGGCGATCCCGAAGCGCGGGTCGTTCCAGTAGCGCGGGTACAGGATGCGCCCGTCGGGGGCATCTTCCAAGTCTTTGAGGCTTTCTCGCAGCCAGTCCCAACCGGCCAGGCCGGTGGTGTGTGTGGGGATCAGGCGGCTTTTCTCATCATAGCAGGGGAAATCGACCCACAGGCTTTGGTCGGCAAAGTTTTCGGGCTGCAGGAAGCGCGCGTATTGCCAGTTGGTCACCGGGTAGCGCCCGATCCAGAACGGGGCCGCCCCGGCTAACCCCAGGCGTTGGGCGGCCTGCGGCAGCTGGGCCGGGTCGATGGCGATAAACTCGAATAGACCCTCCGGCAGCCAGCCCAGTTCGTCCAGCAGGTCGGCGGCTTCGGCGCGCTGGGCTGGCGGCAAATCAGCATCGGTCATAGCAGCCTGTAAGACCTGCTCAACGGCTTCATACTCGGGGGGCGGCAGACCATCGCCCATATCTCGCGCCAGCCCTACGGCGGTGAGCAAATTTACCCGCCAACGATCCGAGCCGCGCTCCGGGGCAGATTTGGGCGACAAAAACGCGTTCACCAGGTCACAGCGGTCATCCTCGGGTAGGGCGCTGCTGGCCCCAGCCAGCAAGATGACCGGTTCCCACCAATCGTCGCCAGCGTGGTCGAGAGCGGTTTGCGTCAGTTCTCGGCTGTGATCTACCAGGGCCCGGGCGGCCAGATATTCGCGAAACCCCTGGTGCAGAAAGGTATACTCGCCCGGCTCTTGCTCGACCAACAGACCCGAATGATCATGCGAGTTGCGCAAAAAGCCCATGGCCCAATCCAGAGCTAACAACCGGGCATCTCTACGGCTAGAAAGAGCTTTCTCACGCTTCAGTAAATAAGCCGCCAGGGCAGTCTGGGCCTGGTCGGCGGCGATGACGGCCTGGCGCGCCTTTTGCATCTCCAGCGCCAGATGACTCAACCGGCGGCGTTTCGTCTCGATAGCTTCGTTTAGATCGGAATAGAGCCGCCCGGTGCCGTCATCGGCAGCCAGGTCGTTAGGGCGGTTTATCTCTTTTTGGGCATGCCAGTAGCCCAACAGGAGATCCACCAGTTCTTCGAACACATCTACCCGGCGTTGGGGCAGCTCGGTGCCATGATGTTTGTACAATTGCACCAGGGCAGAGCACATCAGCGGCACGCCGGCCAGTTGGGTCAATTCGCGGCGCGCCAGAATAGCGCGCATCAGTTTTTCGGTGTCAGCCGAGCGCTGACGCGGGTCGGGATCCAATAAAGCCAGCAAATTAGCCACCAGGCGGCGAATGCCGGCCGGTTCCAGCGGGTTGACCTGAACGACGGTCAGCCTGGCCGGGCGCAACAGCAGTTCGACGGTTTCATAACCGCCCGGCCGGGATGACAGGCCAAAGCGGTTGCCCCGAAAACCATAGTCCTCGATAAACGCGGTGATATGTTGGGCCACCAGGTCGCGCTGGCTAGACACCTCGTCCAGCCCATCCAGCAGGGCGAAACAATTGCCTTCTTTCAAGCGCCGGTCGAAGAAATCCGGGCTGAGCGGCAGCCGCAGCTCCGTACGGTAACGGTGATCCAGATAGGCGATCAGCGCGCCGCTGGCCGGTTCGCAAAAAGCCTGGCCGGCCGGGGTCTCACGCAGAAAGGCGGCGAAATTGCGCAGGCGGACGAACATCGGCAGGCGCGGGCCGCCCTGCCAGTTGACTTCCTGGCGGGCGCGGCCTTCGGCCAGGGCCAGGGCCACCCAACTGAGCAAAGTCGATTTGCCGCACCCCGGCGGGCCAAGCAAGATGAAACGTTCCGAACGGTTGAGCAGGTCGCTAAACTCGATGGGCGAGGTTTCTGCGCGTTCGTTCATTTCAGCTTGAGTCGTTTCAGACGCCAACCGGGAGCGCTTCGGGTTCTTACGCGCCGCGCCCGGCTGTGCGGGGTCTGGCTGCAAGCGCAGCGGCACGAAAATATCTTTCAGATGGGCCAACACCGCCTCATGGGTGCGTTTGTGCATCATCGGCAGGCGCATTTCACCCAGGCGGCGGCTCAGGTCGGCCAAGTAGTCATCCAAAGCCTGAGAGTCATTCTCGGTCAGGCGGCGCTCGGCCAGCAGGGTGGAAACCCCGCGGGTCAAATCATCCAGGCGATTGAGCTGGGCCAGATCGTTGACGTACTGGAGCTTACGGCCATACAAATCGGTATCTGCCAGGCGCTGGCGCAAAAGGCGCAGAAAATGAGCCAGCAGGCTGCGCTGCTCATCGGGCCAATCCAAGGCTTTCAGCAGGCGCGGCGGCAACGTGGCCGGGTCGGGTTGAGGAGTCTGCACCAGCACAGCCGCCAACAGGTCGCAGGCTTCGTCGCTGGGGTGTGTCAGCCGCGAGGAGACTAGATAACGTTCCAGGCTGCCCATCCCCGGCTGCTGGCGCACATCTTCCACCGCCGCCGCCAGCGCGTCCTGCAAGACCGCCTCGTTTTTAGCCCGGTCATAGCCGCTTCCAACCCAATCCGATAAGCCCCTCAGCCCGCGCTCCAGGCTTGGCTCGACCAATCCTTTCTCGGCCACGCTCTTGAAAGCGCCGAACAGGGCCGGCCCCAACCCGGCCGCCAGAGAGGCAATCAGCATTGCAGTAGCTTGATCCATATAACCCTCATCAAACGTAGGGGCGCAGCAACGCAGCGCATTCCCCGAACGCGACGCGCCCATGCCGCGTCGTTGCGCCCTGGCATAGAATGGCAAACCGCTCGTCCAGCGATGCATCCTCCCCGACCGGGCGCAGCAACGCGGCCGGCGCTATGACCGTTTGGTGTCTCACGGCGTCGC
Organism: uncultured Anaerolinea sp.; assembly: GCA_964416275.1. Taxonomy (GTDB): domain Bacteria; phylum Chloroflexota; class Anaerolineae; order Anaerolineales; family UBA4823; genus RBG-16-57-11. The sequence goes on from CAYQDU010000039.1 coordinate 22,182, forward strand.
TGCGCCCCTACAATCCTCAATCAGCAATCATAAATCCTCAATCCTAAATCCCTCTGGCGTATCGGCCACCTTCCAGCCCAGGGCTTCGATCTGCTGGCGCAGGGCGTCGGCGGCGGGCCAGTCTTTGCGGGCCCGGGCGGCCTGGCGGGCTTCGGCCAGGGCCAGGGCTTCGGGCGGCGGCGCGGCCGGGGTGGGCGGGGGTGGGGGCGCCTGGCGGGCCGCCTCCCGGCGAGCGGCGGCCTGCAGGGCGGCCTGCCAGACCGCCGCCGGCAGATCGTCCGGCCGGGCGGTGGCCAGGCGGCCCAACTGATCAAGCGGGAAGCGCTCGCCGCTGGCGTAATGGTGAACGTGACCGCCGCGCCGGGCGGCCACCTCTTCCAGGTCGGCGGGGGGCGGCGCGCCCGCCGGGCGGCGGGCGTGGCGGTGGCCGGTGTGGATCAGCGTCACCCCGCCGCCTCCGCTCACCTGCGCCTGCCCGGCCGCCAGGTCGAGGGTCAGGGCGGTCTTCTCGTCGATGCCAACCACGGTGCGGTCGGACGGCAGCAAATCGGCCAACCCGGCAAAGCGGGCCTGGCCCATAAAGCAGCGGCTGGTATCCAGGGCTTCGCCGCCGTCGTTATTGTTCCAATGCGGGATGAACACCAGCGGCAGGCCGTAATCGCCCAGCAAGTTCAGCCCATCCTTCCAATGCAGGTCGGCACCCACCTTGTAAATCTCGTACACCGGCAGGGTGTGGGCGCTGATGGCCGCCACGGCCGCGCTGGCCAGTACCAGCGGCGCGCCCAGGCGATGGCGGGCGCGCACGTACTGCCAGGCCAGGCTGTCGCACAACTGGCGCACGGCGTAGGTGGGGCTGCCGGGGCCCATGAAGATCAGGTCGGCCTCCAGCAGCGGGGCGGCGATGGCCGGGTCGTCGGGGCTGAAGGGCGTGCCGCGCTTGCGGGCCGGGATGATCTGCGCCTGGGGATGGTAATTTTGCAGGCGCTGCTCCAGGAATTCGCCCACCCGGCCAATCACCTGGGCGGAATTCAGTTCAAACCCGGCCGGGGTTTCCAGCAGGGCCAGGCGGGGGGCAGGGGATAGGGTCTTGAAAACCGCTTCGAACACTTTCCGCCCGCTGGGCGAAGTCTCCCCCGATCCAAACAGTACGATCATGCCGGGCGCAGTTGCGCCGGGCGAAATATCGCCGGGCGCGCCTGCGTCCAATATCCGCTTTTCCATAGCCTCACCACCTGTAAAAAATGTTGTTGGTATGGCTGGCCGACAGCCAGCTATACCAACCCTGATATTCTTGGGGGGCGGGCGGCGCCCGCACTCGCCCAAGATAGCGATTAAATCCCGCCGGCAAGCAAAAACAGGCTCTTCCGCCGAAGATGGGAGTTTTTCTATATTTGGAGGTTGTTGCGTGGCGTGGTACCACCCCACTTAATCGTGGAGCAGCCTATGGCGCTCTTACGAGCGGCGTAAAGAGATCTTCAGGGGATTTTGTCGCACAAAGTGCGACAAAATCCCCTGTTAACCCTCTTCCCAGGCGAGCGAAGCTCGCCAGTTACGCCCACCACGGTTGCGTGGGGCGCTACTCGTGGCGTAGCCATGCAACAACCTCCAAATATACCTTCTTTCCCGGCGAAACCGGAAGAGCCCAAAAACACTAGGCGTAGCGTTTGGCAATGTTGGGGACCAGATACTCGGTGAAAGAGCGCTCCAGGTCGTATTCCGGCTTCCAGCCCCAATCGCGGCGGGCGTCGTTATCGTTCAGGCCGGCCGGCCAGCTATCGATGATCCCCTGGCGCTTGAGGTCTGGCTCGAAAGTGATCTCGGCCTTGGGGTAATAGCGCAGCACCATCTCCCGGAACTCGGCCGCCGTCAGGCTGAAGCTGGTGATATTGTACACCCGGCGGCTGAGGGCGCTGGCAGGGGCCTTAGCCAGCTTGAGCAGCGCAGAAACCGCGTCGGGCATCGCCATGAAGGGGATGCAGGCGTCGGGGCGCACGAAAGCGGCGTAGGGTTCGCCTTTAGCCGCCGCGTGGAGCATCTCCGGGCCGTAATCGCTCGTCCCGCCGGAGGGGACGGTAAAGGCGCTGATCAGGCCGGGGAAGCGCAGGGAGCGGAAATCCAGGCACACCGGGCGGTCGGCGGCCAGTTGGCGGTAGTGCTGGCTGTAGTAGACGCCCAACATCTCGCAGTACAGCTTATTGCAGCCGTACATGGTGGTGGGGTAATTCCACTCCCATTCACGCACGCGCGGGTACTGGCCTTTGACCTCCAGGTTGGGCATGCCGTAGGCGGCAATCGAGCTGGGGAACATGAACAGCACCGGCTCGCCCCGCCACTGCGATTGATCGGCCGCCAGGCGCAGCAGGTTGAGGGTGCCTTCCACGTTCACCTGGTGGCCCATCTCCGGCGTAAATTCGGCCCGGGTGGAGAGCAGCGCCGCCAGGTGATAGATCGTGCCGATCTCATACTCGCTGACGATGCGGGCCAGCAGCAGTTGATCCATCAAATCGCCCTGGATGTGGGTCGCCATCCTGGCGTTTTCGGCCGGCAGAGGGCGGAGGTCCAGGGTGACAATCCGGGTTTCGCCCTCGGCGTGCAGGGTGCGGATGAGCGAATCGCCAATTTCGCCGGCCGCGCCGGTGATCAGAATCCCTTTCTTGCGCATCTTTACTCCTTCAATAAGCGGTTTGAGATTTTAGAACCATGTACGTGCCGTCAATTTTACAACAAATCCGCTATCCTGGGAAAACCCCTCACCCCCGGCCCCCTCTCCCCTCCGGGGAGAGGGGGGTAGCGCAGCGCGCCAGGCGCCGCCGAAGGCGGCAGCCGTCTCCCTTCTCCCCCTGGGAGAGGGGCCGGGGGTGAGGGCAAACCTGCCAATCTATAGTAAACTTATGCCACCATGAACCCCCGCACGGCGCCGATCTGGTTTCTTTGCGGCCTGGGGCTGACCCTGGCCCTGGCTGGCTGCCTGCCGACCACCCTATGGCCAGAGCCAACCCCCGCGCCCGGCGGAACCTTCACCCCGGCTCCGGCCAGCCCCACCCCCACCCGCACCCCGATCTGGTTCCCGCCCACCGCCACCTATACCCCGCCCGCGCCGGTGTCGCTGGCGCTTACCCCCACCCTCGACGTGCGCCCAAGTTATGGCGCGCTGGTCTTCGAGGATGATTTTCACAAGCCGGAACTGTGGACGGCCGGCAGTGCAACGGGCGCCGCCGCGGCGGGTAGCCTCACCCTGGGCGTGAACGAACTGTCGCTGGCCGTCTCTCAACCCAGGGGCTACCTGGCCAGCCTGCGCCAGGAAACCGCCCTGGGCGATTTCTACCTGGAGATCACCGCCAGCCCCAGCATCTGCCGGGGCGGCGACGAGTACGGCCTGCTGGTGCGGGCGGCCTCCAGCCAGGACTTTCTGCGCTTTGGGCTGACCTGCCGGGGCGAGGCCCGCCTGGATCGCCTTTCGCATGGGGCGGCCTCCTCGCCGCAGCCCCCCGCGCCGTATGGAGCCGTGCCGCCCGGCGCGCCCAGCCAATCGCGCCTGGCGGTGTGGGCCAGCGGTCGCGAGCTGCGCTTCTACGTTAACGGGCAGTTCCTGTTCGCCGCCCGCGATGCCGCTCTGCTCACCGGCGGGCTGGGTGTGTATGCTCGCGCCGCCGGGGACGCCGCCATGACTGTCAATTTCTCCGATCTGGCGGTGTATGAGGTTATGCCGTGAAAAGATTTCTCACCAGGAACACCAGCAGATAAAGATGCCTGCAAAAACTAACAAACTCAACGATCTCGACCCCAAGACCTGGCTGAAGTTCCAGAAATCCTGGTTCGTCCACAACCCGCCCCGCCGGCGCAAAGACGTGCTGCGCCACCCGGCCAAATTCCCTGAAACGCTGGCCCAGGAGTTCATCGAGTTCTTCACCAAGCGCGGCCAGGTGGTGCTGGACCCCATGGCCGGCACCGGCAGCACGCTGGTGGCCGCGCTGCGCGCCGGGCGCAGCGCCTACGGCGTCGAGCTGAACCCAGCCTATGCCGACATTGCGCGCCAGGTGATCGCCGATGAGCGGACCGCCTGCGGCGCAGATGCAGCCGGGCCGATTACCGCCCTGGCGACCGGCGACGCGGCCGACATCGCCCGCCATGCCGCTGAATGGGCCTTACCCCCTGTGGATTATGTGCTTACCTCGCCGCCCTATTGGGATATGCTCCACGCCCGCGGCGCGCAGACCCAACAGACCCGCCGCAGCGCTCCCGACCTGGACGTGTTCTACTCCGACGACCCGCGCGACCTGGGCAACCTGAGCGATTACGCCGAGTTCGTGGCCCGGCTGACGGCCATCTATGCCGGTCTGCAGCCCTACCTCAAGCCCGGCGCGTACCTGACCATTATCGTCAAGAACGTCAAAAAGGGCGGGCGGCTCTACCCGCTGGCCTGGGACCTGGCCGCCCGCCTGGGCCAGGTCTATATTCTGAAGGATGAGCGTATCTGGTGTCAGGATGACATCCGCCTGGCCCCCTACGGCCTGAACAGCGCCTGGGTTAGCAACACGTTTCATCATTACTGCTTGCAGTTCCGCAACCCGGCAAAGTAGTTGGGAGGCTGGCGCGTTGGGGTTATTCTTCGCCGGCCGGGCGCTGCATTTGAGCGCGGTACAGGACGCGCAGGTCGTCCAACGGACAAAGCTTGCCCTGCTCATTCTCATAATACCAGCAGGACCACCCATTACAGGGGCCGCCCATTAACTTTCTGCCAAGCTGATGGATCGAGCCTTCCCAATCGTTGAAGCGCAGCCGGCCATCCGGCTTGATCCTGGCCGGTTGGGCGCGGTCCTGGTCGAAATACAGGCTCTGCCCCGGCAGGAGCAGGCCCGCGGCCACCAGGCTGCCCAGGGCAATGCGCGGCGCCAGGCGTTTTTGATCCCGCACGTCGAACAGGGCTTCGTCAAACGGTTCGGCGGTCAGAGCGTCGATGCGTTTCTGGGCGATCTGAATATAGCCGGCGTCGCGCTCGATGCCGATCCAATGGCGATGCAGCTTTTTAGCCACCGCCCCGGTCGTGCCGCTGCCGAAGAAGGGGTCTAATACTACCTGGCCCGGCTGGCTGGCGGCCAGCAGCACGCGCTTGCCGGGCGACGGCGGGGCGGCGACGCGGAACTGATCG
>CAYQDU010000040.1:0-27183 GCA_964416275.1 uncultured Anaerolinea sp.
ACCAACCGGTATGGGATGTAGAAACGACCCACCCGGAGGTCATCGAGCCGTTCAAGGCCCGGATGCGCGAAGTGGTCGATCCGGAAATTGGGCTGGATGTGATCGCCCTGGGGTTGATCCGCAATCTGAGCATCGCAGACGGGCAGGCCAACGTCCACATGATCCTGACCACGCCGTTCTGCCCCTATGGCCCAGCCATGATCGAGATGACCCGCAAGAAAGCCGAGGAAGGGTTGGAAATGCCGGTCAACATCGAGCTGGGGATGGAAATGTGGGATTTCAGCATGATGGAAGAAGGCTCGATGCCCGAATGGGGCATGTGGTAGGCATCCGTCAACCAACGGGGCCGGGACAGCGCTGTATGCCCGGCCCCGTTTTGCGGTTAAAATACGCCCATGGTCTATCTCCTGGCTGTCTCGCTCCTGTGGGCCTTCTCGTTCGGGCTGATTAAAACCGGGCTGGCGGGGGTTGATTCCAACTTCGTGGCCGCCGCCCGGTTGGGGATTGCCCTGCTGGTGTTCCTGCCCTTTGTGCGCCCGCGGGCGGTGGATCGGCGCACAGCCCTGCGCCTGGCGCTCGGCGGCGCGGTGCAGTACGGCGGAATGTACATCGCCTATCTGTACGCCTTTCGCTACCTGAAAGCCTACGAAGTCGCTCTGTTCACCCTGTTCACGCCGCTGTACGTCACCCTGCTGGACGATTGGCTCCAGCGGCGCATGAAGTGGGTCAGCCTGGGGGCGGCGGCCCTGGCGATGGTTGGCGCCTGGATCGTGCAGGGTGGGGCGCAGCCCTCCGGCGCATGGCTGGGGTTCTGGATCGTGCAGGTCTCGAATCTATGCTTTGCCTTCGGGCAGTTGGATTATCGCCGCCGGCTGGCCGGGCGCGCCGGGCAAGACGAGCAGGTGTTCGCCTGGCCCTATTTGGGCGGTTTTTTGACGGCCGGGCTGGCCGCGGCGCTCTTCACGCCCTGGCAGACCCTGGCGCTGAGCAGCGGCCAGTGGCTCGACCTGCTCTACCTGGGCGGGGTGGCTTCTGGGCTGGGGTTCTTCCTGTGGAACGTGGGGGCGCGCAAAGTGGACGCAGGAACGCTGGCGATCTTCAACGACCTGAAGATTCCGCTGGCGGTGGCCGTTTCGATGATCGTCTTTGGCGAGCAGGCCAACCTGCCGCGCCTGCTGCTGGGCGGCGGCCTGGGCCTGCTGGCCCTGCTGCTGAACCGCTGGCAGCCGGGGCAGGCAGAAGCAACCGGTTTGAACCCGTCGCGGTCAGAGCTTTAGGCTATAATGGGTTTTCCGGCTTCGCCGGGAAAATTTCTATCGCTGGGGGTTGGCGGGTGGGCCGGTCAACCGCCAACCCCCAGCGATAGATCCAATCGAATTAAGCAATCTATTTTTCGATTGTTGTGATATAATCCAACACCGCGCCGCCTGAGGCGGCTTTCTGTTGTCAACCCGCCTTTGTGCATGGTGGAATACTCGAAATTTTAGTAAGGGATTGAAGACATGAATACGAATGAAATGCTGACCTCCGTCGAAGCCGCTGATAACCCCAATATCCCCGCCGTCCGGCCGGGTGATATGGTCAAAGTCTTCCTGCGCATCAAAGAAGGCAACAACGAGCGCATCCAGGAATTCCGCGGCACCGTGATCCGCATGCGCAGCGGCGGCCAGAACGGCAACTTCACCGTCCGCCGGGTTGCCAGCAATGGCATCGGCGTTGAGCGCACCTTCCTGATGCGCTCGCCGCGCATCGAGAAAGTCACCGTCGAGCGCCACGCCCAGGTGCGCCGGGCGCAGCTCTACTTCCTGCGCGAACGCACCGGCAAGAGCGCCCGCCTGCGCCAGAAGTTCTCCTAATTCGGACGATTTTCAACGCCAGGTCGCAAAGACGCTATGGAATAGCCCTATTCTGAGCGACTTTGCGATTTTGCGTTTAACACCCGCGGACACGGATATGCCCCGTGGAGCCGCCCAGGGCGCTCCTGGCGAGAAATCTTCAATCCGGGTTCAACAATTTTGTTTTGGAGGAGATGCACAGTGACTGCGCCGTTGATTGGTTTGACCACCTACCGCTTCAACAACGCCTATGGCTACCCCCAGATGGGCCTGAGCGAGATGTACAGCCGGGCCGTCGAACAGGCTGGCGGGCTGCCGGTGTTGATCCCGTTGGGCCTGCCCGAAGAGCGCCTGCAGGCCTTGCTCGCTCGCCTGGACGGCGTGCTGTTCACCGGCGGCGGCGACATCGCCCCCGAACGCTACGGCAGCGTCGCCCATCCCCTCGTAGACGATGTAGACCCCGACCGCGACCGGGTGGAACTGCACCTGTTCGATTGCGTCATGCAGGCCGGGCTGCCCTTCCTGGGCATCTGCCGGGGCTTGCAGCTCGTCAACACCGGCCTGGGCGGCACGCTGTACGAAGACATCCTCGACCAGCGCGATGAGTCGATCCAGCACCGCTATTATCCCGATTGGCCGCGCGATTACCTGGCCCACACGGTCAATGTCGAACCCGAAAGCCGCCTGGGGAGCATCCTGGGCGTGAGCGGCGATGTGCCGGTCAACAGCCTGCATCACCAGGGCATCCGCAATCTGGCAAACGGGCTGAAGCCGACTGCCTTCGCCCCGGATGGCCTGATCGAAGCCTTTGAGCTGCCCGACCGGCCCTTTGCCCTGGCGGTGCAGTGGCACCCCGAATGGTTGCAAGCCCACCCGCCGATGCAGGCCCTGTTCCGGGCTTTCATCGAGGCAGCCAATTCATAGAAGTTCTCTGGCCGAGAATGATCTGCCCAAAGGTGAGATTTGATCTCATGCCTGGGGGCTGCGGGTGGCTACACCACCCGCAGCCCCCAGGCATAGAAATTTTTGGCTCTCCCGGCTTTGCCGGGAAAGAGGTGCTATTTTTGGGAAAATGTGCGGCTACGCCGCACATTTTCCCAAAAGTATAGAAAAATCCCCGCCTTCGGCGGAAGAGCCAAATTTTTCCGGCGAAGCCGGAAGAACCAGAAGTTTCCAAAAGATGAGGCCTATGTGATTGGAATCTTCGATTCGGGCGTGGGCGGGCTGTCGGTGCTGCGGGCGGTGTGGCAAGAACTGCCCGGCCAGCCGATCATCTACCTGGCCGACCAGGCCCATGTGCCGTATGGCCCGCGCCCGCTGGCCCAGGTGCAGGGGTTTGCCGCCGCCATCAGCAGCTATTTATTGAGCCAGGGGGCCGATTTGATCGTGGTGGCCTGCAATGCGGCCTCGGCCGCCGCGCTTCATTCGCTGCGCCAGGCATTCCCGGCCACGCCTTTCGTGGGCATGGAGCCGGCCGTCAAGCCGGCCGCCGAACACACCGCCAGCGGGATGGTGGGCGTGCTGGCAACCCCGGCCACCTTCCAGGGCGCGCTGTACGCCTCGGTGGTCGAGCGTTTCGCCCAGGGCGTGGGCCTGCTGCAAGACGCCTGCCCCGGCCTGGTGCAGCAGATCGAGGCCGGGGATGTGGACGGCCCCGAAACCCGGCGCATCCTGGAGACCGCCCTGCGGCCCATGCTGGCCCAGGGCATCGATACGGTAGTGCTGGGCTGCACCCACTACCCGTTTGTGATCCCCCTGATCGAGCAGATCGTCGGCCCCGGCGTGCGGGTGATCGACCCAGCCCCGGCGGTGGCTCGCCAGACCCATCGCCTGCTGCAAACTCACCACCTGCTGGAACCGGCCTCGCCGGGAGCGCCCGGCCCGTTGGAACGCACCCGCTTCACCACCACCGGCCCGGCCCCGGCCTTCGCAGCCGGCATCGAAAAGCTGCTCGGCGTGCAGGCCCAGGCCGAGACGGTTTCGATTTAGGGCGCGGCTGGCTGCCCCAGCCGCAGACCGCTATCGAGCGGTAGCGGTAGGGGCCCAGCGACGCGGCCGGCTTCAAGTTATTGGAGAATTCGCGGCGGCGCTGCGCCCTTACCGGCCGGGTGATTAACCCTCTTCCGGCGGAAGGCTAAAAATCAGGCAGAGCCGCCGCGCAGCGCTTCGTCCGCCGGCTGCACCCCCAGGTCGGCCGGGTCAATCACCCGGCCGGCGAAGTTCTCAAAAGTCAGGTCGCTGAAAGGCAGCCCCAGGCGGGCGCGCACCCCATAAAACAGAGACACGTAGCTCTCTGGGGCGCTGCGCTCCCAGGCCAGGCCCAACCGGCTGGTCACCCGGCGGATCGTCTCGGCGTCCGGGCCTTCGACCTCCACAAACGCGCCGTAGGGCAGTTCGTCCAGCACCACCTCGGCGTCATCCAGCACATAGGTAGTGCGATATTTTTCATAGGCCATCGCCACCGGGTAGCCTAAGGCCTCCAGAAACGCCCGCGCCGCCTGGAAATCTGCCACTTCGAACTCGATCTCGGTGCGCAGCTTGGCCCCGTCGCTGTTGCTGGACGGGCCTTTGTACGTCAGGCGGGCGCGCGAATCCTGGCGCAGGCGCACCACCTGCGACGCCCGCCCCAGGCGGCCATCCGGTGTATCGAAACGCAGATTGACTTCAAAGACCCGCTCTGCTTCCAGGCGCGCCCCCAACGTTTTCAGCCGGGCTTCGACCGCCGGCAGATCACGCACATAAAATTTGACTTCCAGTTCTTGATAAGCCATGAGACTCCTTATCGTCCGGCGTCCAACGTCAATAATACCTGGCGCTGTTCCACGCGCTCGCCAGGGACGGCGCGCAGGCGCGTTACCACCCCGGCCTGGGGGGCCTTCAACTCGTTCTGCATCTTCATCGATTCGAGGATCACCAACACGGCGCCCTTTTGCACCGCCTGGCCCTCCTGCACCGGCACGGCCACCACCAGGCCCGGCATGGGGGCCTTGAGCTGTAACTCGCCCCGCCCGCCGGCCTCTTCCTGAGCGGCGGAGCGCAGCAGGCGCTCGCGCTCATCTTCGACGCGGGCCGGGTAAAGCCGCCCGTGCAGGAGCGCCTGCCATTCGCCATCGGCCGGGTAGACGTAGCTTTCATACGAACGTCCGTCCAACAGAAGCGAATAAACCGGCTGGTCGCAGATCGCGTCGAAGTCGATGACGCACAAACGCCCGTTCACCCGCACGGTCTGCTCGTCGATGATCTCGATCAGGTATTCCTGTTCGCCAATCGTAGTCACGTATTTCATGTTAGCGCCTCCACCCGCCGCCGCGCTTCCAGGCGCCCGACGGCGCTGCGCCGCGCTGGACGATATTAGCCGCCCGTTGGGCGTGCTGATGAGCCACCAGGGTGGCGATGATGGCGGCCGCCTCGGCCTGGGCCGGGTCGTGTTCTTCCTCGATGATGAAGCGTTCCTCCACGAAGCGGGTATCGAATTGCCCGGCCATAAAGCGATGCGAGTCCATCAGCCGCTGGTGGAAGGGGATATTGGTGCGCACCCCCACCAGGCGATATTCGTCCAGCGCCCGGCGCATGCGCAGCAGGGCTTCGGCCCGGTCTTCACCCCACACCACCAGCTTACCGATCAGCGAATCGTAGTACGGCGAGATTTCAAAGCCGGGGTAGACGCCCGAATCGATCCGCACCCCCGGCCCGGTGGGCTGCAGGATGTGGGTGATGGTGCCGGTGGAGGGCATGAAGTTGTTGTACGGGTCTTCGGCGTTGATGCGGCACTCGATGGCCCAGCCGCGCAGCCGGATTTGCTCCTGCGTCAGGCGCAGCGGGCGCTTGCGAGCAATCCGAATCTGCTCTTTCACGATGTCTACCCCGCTGACCATCTCGGTGATGGGATGTTCCACCTGCAAGCGGGTGTTCATCTCCAGGAAGTAGAAGCGGCGGTCTTTATCGACCAGGAATTCAATCGTCCCGGCGTTGGCGTAGCCCACCGCCTGGGCCGCCCGCACCGCTACCTCGCCCATCTGGCGGCGCAGGGCTTCATCCACAAAGGGCGAGGGGGCTTCTTCCAGCAGTTTTTGATGGCGGCGCTGGAGCGAGCATTCACGTTCGCCCAGGTAGATAGTATTGTCAAACGTATCCGCCAGGATTTGGATTTCAATGTGACGGGCCCCCTCAACCAGCTTTTCCAGATACACGCTGCCATCGCCAAAGGCAGCCTCGGCCTCCCGGCGGGCGGCCTGCACCAGGCCGGGCATCTCGTCCGGCGAACGCGCCTCGCGCATGCCCTTGCCGCCGCCCCCGGCGGTGGCCTTGATGAGCAGCGGAAAGCCGATCTGCGGGGCCAGGGCCAGCAGGTCGGCGTCGCCCAGGCCGCCTTCGCCCTCCGTCCCCGGCACCACCGGCACCCCCGCGGCCGAAACGGTGGCCCGCGCCACGGCCTTATCGCCCATGGCGGCAATCGAAGACGGGTTAGGGCCGATGAAGGCCAGCCCGGCGTCCAGGCAGGCCTGGGCAAAATCGGCCCGTTCGGCCAGGAAGCCGTAGCCGGGGTGAATGGCGTTGGCCCCGGTGCGCCGGGCGATCTCCAAAATCTTGTCGCCCCGCAGGTACGATTCGCGCGCTGGCGGCGGCCCCAGGCGATAGGCTTCATCGGCGTAGCGCACGTGCAGGGCCTGGCGGTCGGCGTCGGAATAGACCGCTACGGTCTGGATGCCCAGCTCGCGGCAGGCCCGGATGATGCGCACGGCGATCTCGCCGCGATTGGCAATCAGCACTTTTTGGAACATGACGCCCTTCCGGTAGCTCCCCACTCAAGCGTGGTGGAGGTGAATGGCGAGCTTCGCTCGCCTGGGAAGATGGTTCAGGCGTGGATTTTGTTGCGCTCCGTGCGGCAAAATCCACGTCACGTCTCTTATTGAAGGCGCTTGAAGAGCGCCATGCCTGTCCTACGGTTTAATGGGGTGGTACCGCCCTTCCTACAGCGGGATGCAGCCGTGCTTCTTGGGCGGGTTGGCATCGCGCTTGTTGGCCAGCATTTCCAGGGCGTTGATCAGGCGCGGGCGGGTTTCGTGCGGTTCGATGATGTCGTCGATGAAGCCGCGCGAGGCGGCCACATAGGGGTTGGCGAACCTGGCCCGATATTCGGCCACCAGCTCGGCCTTGCGCTTCAGCGGGTCGGCCGCCTGGGCCAGCTCCTTGCGGAAGATGATATTCACCGCTCCTTCCGGCCCCATCACGGCAATCTCGGCGCTGGGCCAGGCCAGGTTCAGATCGCCCCGGATGTGCTTGGAACTCATCACGTCATACGCTCCGCCGTAGGCTTTGCGGGTGATGACGGTCAGCTTCGGCACGGTGGCCTCGCAGTAAGCGTACAGCAGCTTCGAGCCAGAGCGGATGATGCCAGCGTGTTCCTGGACTGTGCCAGGCAGGAAGCCCGGCACGTCTACAAACGTAATCACCGGCAGGTTGAAGGCGTCGCAGAAGCGGATGAAGCGGGCGGCCTTCTCAGAAGCGTGGATGTCCAGCACACCGGCTAATACCGCCGGTTGATTGGCGACCACGCCCACGCTGTGGCCGCCCAGGCGGGCAAACCCCACCACGATGTTGGGCGCATACTGCGGGTGAATTTCGAAGAACAGGCCGGTATCTACTATGCTGCGGATAGCATCCTTGATGTCGTAGGGTTTGCCGGGGTCGTCCGGAACCAGGCGATCCAGCGCCTCGTCCATGCGCAGCGGGTCGTCGCCGCGCTCCACGAACGGCGGGTCTTCCTGGTTATTCTGCGGCAGATACGAAAGCAGTTGGCGGATTTTAACCAGCGCTTCTGGCTCGCTGTCGCAGGCCAGGTGGCATACGCCCGAAGTCTCGGCGTGTACGTCGGCCCCGCCCAGCTCTTCGAACGAGACTTCTTCGTGGGTCACGGTCTTGACCACATCCGGCCCGGTGACGAACATATACGACGACTTGCGCACCATGAAGATGAAATCAGTCAGGGCCGGAGAATAGACCGCCCCCCCGGCGCAGGGGCCCAAGATGGCGCTGATCTGCGGCACTACGCCCGAGGCCAGGGTGTTGCGCAGAAAAATATCGGCGTAACCGCCCAGCGAGACCACCCCCTCCTGGATGCGCGCCCCACCCGAATCGTTCAGGCCAATCAGCGGCGCGCCGTTCTTGAGGGCCATATCCATGATCTTGCAGATTTTCTCGGCGTGGGCCTCGCCCAGGCTGCCGCCAAAGACGGTGAAATCCTGCGAAAAGACGTACACCAGCCGGCCTTCAATCGTCCCCCAGCCGGTCACCACGCTGTCGCCCAGGTATTGCTGCGCCTGCAGGCCAAAGTCGTGGGTGCGGTGGGTCACGAAGGCGTCTACTTCGCGGAACGAGCCGCGGTCCAGCAGCAGGTCGATCCGCTCGCGGGCGGTCAGCTTGCCGCGCTGGCGCTGGGCGTCGATGCGCTCTGCGCCGCCGCCCAGGTGGGCCTGGGCGCGCAATTCATGCAGTTGGCGGGTTTTGGGGTCGATCCCATTCGCCGGGCTGGCCGGCGTCGGAGGAAGCGAGAGGTTGCTCATGCACGTCTCCAAAGAAAGTTTTTACGCTGCGGCGTCTTGAAATCCAGACGACCAGGGCCAGGGCCAGCCCATTGACCACGGCCCAGAAGGGCCAGTTCAGGTTGCGCTCCGGGTAGCCGGGCAGGGCCAGCCGGTCGATCCAGGCGTACAGGCTGTAGGCCAGCGCAATCGGCAGCGCCCAGCGCCGGGCGTTCGGCCAGCCCATCCACAGCCCCAGGGCCAGGCCAAACCCGATCAGCATCCAGGCCAGCCCGCTCACCAACGGGTAGGCCGGATGCACCAGCAGCACCACCTGTAAGATGCGCCACAGCCAGACCGCCTGAACGGCCCGCGCCAGGTTAAATGCGGCGAATCCAAGCGCCGTCAAGACGGCCAGCCAGACCAGAAACGGACGTGATTTTTTCATAAGGGCAGCCGCTCAGTCGATGCGCAGGGTTACCTTGCCCATCTGCTGGCCGCTCGCCAGGCGCTCCTGGGCGGCGCGAGCTTCAGGCAGGGGGAAGTCTTGATCTAAGACCGGGTTCAGCTTGCCCGCGAACACCAACCCCATCACGGTCGCAAAGTCGCGCTTTGTCCCCATGGTCGAGCCGATGATACTCAGGTGCCTGGAGAAGATAAAGCGGTTGTCGATCTCGAACTTTGGGCCGCCGGTGTTGCCCACCGTCAGGATGCGCCCCCCCTTGGCCGCCGCCCGGAAGCTTTGCGGATAGGTCGCGCCGACATTATCCACGATCACCTCTACGCCCTGTCTGGCAGTCAACTGGAACACGGCCTTCGACCAGTTCTCGTCCTGCCCACGGTCGATCAGGTGATCGGCGCCCAGCGATTCGGCCAGGGCCAGCTTGGCCGGGCCAGAGCCGACTACGTACACCTCGGCCCCGGCCAATTTGGCGATCTGAATGCTGGCCGTGTTGACCCCACCAGACGCGCCCACCACCAGCACCCGCTCGCCGGCCTTCAAGCCGCCGCGTTCGATGAGCGAATGCCAGGCGGTATGATACACCAGCGATGCCGCCGCCGCCGTGCGCAGGCTGAAGCCTTCCGGCACGCGCAGCAGGTTGGCCGCTGGCGCAACCACGTACTCGGCGTACGTGCCGCGCACCGTCTCGCCTAAGAGCTGCCAGGCCCGGCAGCGGTTATCCCACCCGGCCAGGCATTGATCGCACACCCCGCAGGCCAGGTTGCTGTTAATCACCACCCGCTCGCCGGGCTGCCAGCCGGTCACGCCCGGCCCCAGGGCAGCCACCTGCCCGGCTCCATCCGCGCCGGGGATGTGCGGGTAGGCCAGCTTGATGCCCGGCCAGCCCTCCCGCACCCACAGGTCCAGCCGGTTGAGGGCCGCGGCCTGCAGGCGCACCAACACCTGGCCGGGGCCGGGTTCAGGGGTGGGAAATTCCTCGTAGCACAGGGCTTCCAGGCCGCCGTGCTGGTGAAACAAAACGGCTTTCATGGGTTAGCGTAATCCTAATTCGCTGCGCGAGATCACCATGCGCTGGATTTCACTCGTGCCTTCGTAGATGCGGGTAATACGCGCATCCCGGTAATAACGCTCGATGGGCAGCTCTTTGCTGTAGCCCATCCCGGCGTGGATCTGCACCGCTGCGTCGGTCACAAAGGCAGCCGTCTCGCTGGCAAACAGCTTTGCCATCGAGGCTTCGAGGGTGAAGCGGCGGCCGTCTTTCTTGGATTGCTCTTTCGCCAGGGCGGCGCTGTAGATCAGCAGGCGGCTGGCCTCGATGCGGGTCTTCATATCGGCCAGGGGGAACGCGATGCCCTGGAACTGGCCGATCTTTTGGCCGAAGGCTTCCCGCTCGCGAGCGTATTGCAGGCTGGCTTCGTAGGCCGCCTCGGCAATCCCCAGCGCCTGGGCGGCGATGCCGATCCGCCCGGCGTCCAGCACGGTCATGGCAATCTTGAAACCATCCCCTTCCGCCCCCAGGCGATTCTCCACCGGGCAGCAGTAGTTCTCAAAGACAATCTCGCTGGTGGCCGAAGCCCGGATGCCCAGCTTGGGTTCTTTCTTGCCGCGCACGAAGCCAGGCAGCTTCGTATCGATCAGGAAAGCCGTCACGCCTTTGCTGCCTTTGGCCGGGTCGGTGAGGGTGAACAGCACCAGGTACTCAGCTACCGGGCCGCTCGTCACCCACGACTTGCGCCCGTTGATAACGTAATGGTCGCCCTCTCGCACGGCCCGGCTGCGCATCGTTCCCGCGTCCGAGCCAGACATTGGCTCGGTCAGCGAATAGGCCCCGATCACCTGCCCGGAGGCCACCGGGGGCAAGAACCTGCGCTTCTGTTCTTCCGCGCCAAATTTGAGCAGGCCGTAGCAGTAGAGCGAATTGTTGACCGACATAATTGTGCCGTGGGCGGCGTCGGCCTTGCAAATCTCTTCCAGCGCCAACACGTAAGCCAGGGTGTCCATGCCGGCTCCGCCGTATTCTTCCGGCACTTCGATGCCCATGAAGCCCATCTCGCCCATCTTTTTGATCGTCCTGGACGGAAATTCGCCGCTTTCATCGAACTCGGCCGCGATGGGCGCGATGGCCTTTTGGGCAAAATCACGCGCCGCCTGGCGAATCATCTCATGCTCTTCGGTCAAGGGAAATAGCGTCTGATCGGTCATCCTGTCCTCCTCCTGGCAACCCGAATCGACTGTGCAGGTTTACATCTCAGGCCAGCCTCACCGCTAGCAACTGCAAGAAATAGCGGCTCTTCCGCCGAAGGCGGGGATTTTCCTATTTCCCGGCGAAGCCGGAAGAACCGGTGACCACAAACTGGCCGGTCTCGATATCGGCCTGCTCGGCCCCATACTGGCGCTCCAACACGTCGCGGAATGTGAACTGCATCAGGCGATAGATTTCCAGGCGAGTGTTCTGCCCCAGGTTCGGACGCCCGGCGGCAATATCCCCAATCAGCTCCCACCGGAATTCGTATTTACGCGGCTCCGACAACGTGACCTCCTCAAATAAACCTCTGCCTGACGATTATAGCATAGCGCCGCCCCGGCGCGGCGCGGCGGGGGTCGGGTTGCGGTATTCATTTTTTGGCTCTTCCGCCGAAGGTGGAGATTTTCTCTATAAAATAGCATCTCTGCCTCATTTTTGAAGTTCGTGAAAAGAAAAACGTCGCGCGCCGCCCGACCCGGAAAATTGGATTATACTCAGCCTATGGCTGAAACCGTCGATTCAATTCTTACCCGCCTGAAAAACCTGTCCAGCCCAGAACACCGGGAGGGCATGCTGCGCTACGGTATCAACCCCAAGGGGACGCTGGGCATTTCGATCTACGGGCTGCGCGATCTGGCAAAAGAAATCGGCTTCGATCATGCCCTGGCCCAGGGCCTGTGGGACACAGGCTACCATGAAGCGCGCATCTTAGCCAGCTATATCGACCGCCCGGAATGGGTGACAGAAGACCAGATGGAGCGCTGGACGCTGGACTTCGACTCGTGGGATACGTGCGACCAGGTGGTGGGCCTGTTCGAGGCCACACCCTTCGCTTATCCGAAAGCTATCGAATGGAGCAGCCGCCCGGAAGAATTCGTCAAGCGGGCCGCTTTTGCCCTGATGGCCGGCCTGGTGGTTCACGATAAGCGCGCCGCCGACGAGCAGTTCATCCAATTCTTTCCCATCATCGCCCGTGAAGCGGTGGACGAGCGCAACTTTGTCAAAAAGGCCGTCAACTGGGCCTTGCGCAACATCGGCAAACGCAGCCGCGCCCTGAACGCCCTCGCCATCCAGACCGCCCAGGAAATCCAAAAATATCCGTCCAACTCCGCCCGCTGGATCGCCGTCGACGCCCTGCGCGAGCTGCAGGGCGAAAAAGTGCAGGGGCGGCTGAAGTGACCTCAGCGTACCTGTATCTCAACGACCTGCGCTTTCACTACCTGCGCTGGAATCCATCCGGCGAGCGGCGGCCGATTGTGCTGCATCACGGGCTGGCCTCCAACGCTCGCATCTGGGAATTGATGGCCCCGCGCCTGGCCCAGGCCGGGCATCCGGTCTACGCGCTGGAAGCGCGCGGCCACGGCCTGACCGATAAGCCCGACGCCGGGTATGATTTCCAGACGATCACCAACGATCTGGCGGCCTTTATCGACGCCTGCCAGATCGAAAGGCCGCTCCTGGTGGGCCATTCGTGGGGCGGCGGAGTGATCCTGCGCTACGCGGCCCGTTTCGCCATCGGGCCGCGCGCCCCAGCCGGAATCGTCTTGCTAGATGGCGGCCTGGCGCAGATGGACGACGGTACAGGCGCATGGGAAGATACGCTGCGCCGCCTGACCCCGCCCAAACTGGCCGGAATGCCCGTAGATGAATTTACCGAAAAGCTGCGCGCCTGGAACGCCGACTGGAACCCGCCTGAGGCGGCCATTTTGGCCTACCTGGCGAGCTTCGAAGTGCGAGAAGATGATACGATTGCCCCGCGCCTGACGTTAGAGCGTCACCTGGTGATCTTGCGGGCCATGTGGGAATACCATCTGTACGACGATTTTCCAGGCCTGCGCTGCCCGGCGCTGGCCCTGCCCACCCGCCGCCCCAACGACGACCCGCGCCATCGAGCGGCCAAAGAGGCCGGGGCGCGCCGTCTGCTGGCCGCCTGCCCCCAGGCCCAGGTATCCTGGCTGGACGATACCATCCACGACGCTCCGTTGCAGCGTCCGGAGCAGCTGGCTCAGGCAATTCTGGATTTTGCCTCCACCCTGCATGACTGGGTACCACCCCACTTAACCGTGGGGTAGCCTATGGCGCTCTTCAAGCGCCAGTCACCTCCACCACGGCTTAATGGGAGCTACCCATGACGGACCCCCGGCCTGCTTTCAGCCTGCGCCCGGCCCAGGCGGCCGACTTTCCGGCCGTCCGCGCCCTGATCCATGCCGCTCAGATTAACCCCATGGGGCTGGACTGGCGGCGCTTCACCCTGGCAGTGGATGACCAGGGCCGTATGATCGGCTGCGGGCAGATCAAGCCTCACAGCGACGGCACGCGCGAGCTGGCCTCGATTGCCGTCATTCCTGCCTGGCGGGAGCGCGGCGTGGCAAGCGCCATCATTCAATATCTGTTGACCATCGCCCCGCCCCCGCTGTACCTCACCTGCCGGGCCAGCCTGGGCCTGTTCTACGCCCGCTTCGGCTTCCGGCGCATCTTGCCGCCCGACCTGCCGCCCTATTTCCGGCGCATCGAGCGCCTGGCCCGCGGCCTGCAGCGGCTGGGGGCCTTCAAAGGCCAGGAAATGTGGGTGATGAAATGGGACTAAAAACTGCGCCGCTGGCGCAGCGGCAGCCCCCCACGCAACCGGGGGAAGATGTCTAGCAAAGGATGGGGGACCGGCGCAGTATTAATCCCCTCATGGTACGATTACACCCCCAGAGGCGAACGCACGGCGCGCCCGGCTTGGGCGCGCCCGGCTTGGGCGGCGGCGCCCGATTTGGGCGCCACCCGGCTCATGGCATATTCGGCCAGGGCGGCGATGGTCAGGCTGGGGTTCACGCCGGGGTTGGCGGGCATAATCGAGCCATCGACCACGTACAGGCCGGGATAATTGTGAATCTGGCAGTTCAAGTCGATCACGCCATCCTGGTCGCTCAGGCCAAACGGCACGCCGCCCAGAATATGGGCCGTCATAGGGATGTTGAGCAGGCCCTCATTGATCGTCCCCGCCGGGATGCCGTTGGTTTCCTGGGCAAAGCGCCGGGCGACATGATGGCCGATGTCGATCTTGGCTGGGATGGCGTTCTCATCGTCGGGGGCCGATACCAGGCTGCGCTTGAACAACGTCCACCCGCTGCGCCCCAGGCGCATGCGTATGCGGTTATCTTCGGTCTGCATGACCAGCAAAATGGTGGTGCGCTGCGCCCAGCCGGGCAAGACATGGGTGCGGAGGAAGTCGCGCGGGTGCAGGAAAATCTGGGCGGCGGTCTTGAAGAAGCGGGACGGAATGCTGCCGCCCGTCTCGACCAGCGGCCCGGCCAGGAAACGCATCAGCGACGACCCGGCCGGATAGCGCACCGGTTCGATGGTGGTCACCGGGTCGGCGTAGAAGATGGAGGTGATGGCGATCCCTTCCGAATAATTGACCTGCTCCTGGCGGGCGCTGGAGCCGAGCAGGGCCTCCGAGTTGGTGCGCACCATATCGCCCAGGCGCGGCGAGATACGCGCCAGCGAGCGGGTGATCTCGCGGCAGCGGAACAGCAGGCGCTGCGTGCCAAGCGAGCCGGCCGAGAAGATCACGTTGCAGGCCCGCACCCGGCGCAGGGGCTTGAACAGCCAGGCGGTGGTCTTGCGATAGATGATCTCGTAGCGCGCTCCATCCGGCTGGCCTTCCGGCAGTGGGATGACATCCCGCACTTCGCACTCCGGCCAGATCTGTGCGCCCCACTTCTCGGCAAAATACAGGTAATTCTTGACCAGGGTATTCTTGGAATTGTACCGGCAGCCTACCATGCAGCCGCCGCAGTGCTGACACGCCCGCCGCTCCGGGCCTTCGCCGCCGAAATAGGGGTCGGGGAACAGCTCGCCTTCCTTGCCCGGCTCGCCAAAGAATGCGCCAACCGTGGTGGGCCGGAAAGTCAGCTCGGTCTTTAGCTCGGCGGCGATCTTTTTCAAGACCTGGTCGGCCGGCCACTGGCGCGGGTTGGTTGCCACGCCCAACATGCGCCGGGCGGTTTCGTAATGCGGCAAGAGCAGGCTTTTCCAATCGGCCAGGTGTTTCCAGGAAGGATTCTCGAACAATTCGTCGGTGGGCTGCATCAATACGTTGGCGTAGCCCAGGCTGCCCCCGCCCACCCCAGAGCCGTGCAGCACGAATACATCTTTGAAGGGGCTGATCTGCAAGATGCCAAAGCAGCGCAGGGCCGGCCACCACAGGTAACGCCGCACGTTCCAGGTCGACTTGGCGAAATCCTGATCGCGGAAGCGCTTGCCGCGCTCCAGCACCAGCGTTGAGTAGCCCTTTTCCGTCAGGCGCATGGCCGACACGCTGCCGCCAAAGCCCGACCCAATAATCACATAATCGAAAACCTGGGAAGAATGCTCCGCCATAGCGCCGCCCTCCATCACCACGCCACCCCGCCCGGCCGCCGCCTGCCCGGCCTTCCATTCACCAGACGGATTACCCCCTGCCGCCCGGTATAAATCGTAGGTTTTGGACAGGTTTTGGAAGTATAACTGCCCGTATTATACAGGCATTGACGCGCTGCGTAATTTAGAGTATACTGAGAACAACTGGTCAGACCTCTTACCAGATGGCACAGGAATTAATGGCTGATTTTTCTTCTCTCCCCCGCCCGGCCGAGTTTGCCGAACAGCAGTTGATCGACGCGATCTTGAGCGGGCGCTACCCAATCGACTCGCCCCTGCCGGCCGAGCGCGAGCTGGCCGCCCAGGTTGGCGTCACCCGGCCCACCCTGCGCGAGGCCCTGCAGCGCCTGGGCCGCGAAGGCTGGCTGGAGATCCGCCAGGGCAAGCCCACCCGGGTGCGCGATTACTGGCGCGAGGGCAGCCTGGGCGTGCTGGGGGCGATAGCCCGCCGCCCCGCCGCCCAACCGCCCGACTTCATCACCCATCTGTTGGAAGTGCGCCTGGCCCTGGCCCCAGCCTACGCCGCCCAGGCGGCGGCTGGCCGCCCCACCGAGACGGCCGCCTTTCTAGCCGCCTGGCTGCGCCTGGCCGACAACCCAACCGATTTAGCCGCCTTCGACTGGCAGCTTCACCGCCGCCTGGCCGAGCTGTCTGGCAACCCGATCTATCTGCTGATCCTGAACGGCTTTGGCGAGCTGTATCTGCCGCTGGCCGAGCGCTATTTCCAGGCCCCGGAACCGCGCCAGTCTTCGCGCCAGTTCTACGCCGACCTGCTGGCCGCCGTCCAGGCCCACGACCCACAGCAAGCCGAGCGGGTCACCCGGGCCGCCATGCGCCAGAGCCTCGACCTGTGGCAAGCCCGTTAAGTAAACATGGCTCTTCCGGCTTCGCCGGGAAAAGAAGTGAGATGGGGAGGTCGCGGCGCGGCTACGCCGCGCCGCGACCTCCCCATCTAGAAAAAATTCCCGCCTTTGGCGGAAGAACCGCAAAAGTTATCCATCTTCGGAGGTTTTATGCGCCGTTGGAACGGTTGGGGCGACGAGGCCACTACCTATCACTTCCCTGAATCGGCGGCGGCCTACCTGGCCGGAATGGTTGGGCCAGGCCAGCCAGCGCCCGATGTAAGCTTTGAGCAGGCTGCGGCGGCCGTCCCGGCTTCCCGGCTGCCGGAACATTCCCTGGTCAGCGCCGACCCGGCGCTGCGCCTGCTGCACGCCCGCGGCCAGAGCCTGCCCGACTGGGTGGCCCTGCGCTCCGGGCGCATCGGCGCTTACCCCGACGGAGTAGCCTGCCCGGAAGACGAAACCCAGGTGCAGGCCCTGTTCGCCTACGCCCGCCAGAGCGGGGCGCGGCTCATTCCTTACGGCGGCGGCACCAGCGTGGTGGGCCACATCAACCCCCGCCCCGGCCCGACCCCCGTGCTGACCGTCGATCTCTCGCGCCTCAACCGCCTGCTCGACCTGGACGAGACCAGCCGTTTAGCCACCTTTGGGGCGGGCGTGACCGGCCCCGACCTGGAGCGCCAGCTCAAAGCGCACGGCTATACCCTGGGCCACTACCCGCAGTCTTTCGAGCTATCCACCCTGGGCGGCTGGATCGCGGCCCGCTCCAGCGGCCAGCAGTCGTACTATTATGGCCGCATCGAAGACCTGTTTGCCGGCGGGCATGTCGAAACACCCCAGGGCCGGTTGGAACTGCCCTGCCTGCCCGCCAGCGCCGCCGGGCCAGACCTGCGCCAGGTGATCCTCGGCTCGGAAGGGCGGATGGGCGTCATCACCCGCGCCACGCTGCGGGTGCGCCTGCTGCCGGCCGGCGAAGCCTTCTACGGCGTGTTCTTCCGCAGTTGGGAAGACGGGGCGGCCGCTATGCGCCAGATCGCCCAAGACGGCGCGCCGGTTTCGATGGCCCGCCTGAGCAACGCCCAGGAGACCGAAACCACCCTGCGCCTTTCCGGCAAGGATGACTTTGTGGCCTTTGCCGAGCGCGGCCTGGGGCTGATCGGCTACGGGCCGGGGCGCTGCCTGATGATCTTCGGCGTCACCGGCGCGGCCAGCGCGGCCCGGTATGCCTTGCGCCAGGCGCAGTCCATCGGGCGGGCGCACGGCGGGCTGTTCACCGGGCAGACGGCCGGGAAGATCTGGCGCAAGTCGCGCTTCCTGACCCCCTACCTGCGCAATGTGCTGTGGGAGCGCGGCTACGCCATCGACACGCTTGAGACCGCCGTTCCCTGGAGCCAGGTTCTGCCGGCCGCGGAGGCCATCCAGGCCGCCCTGCGCGGGGCGCTGGAACCCTGGAACGAGCGCAACCTGGTCTTTGCCCACCTCTCGCACCTCTATGCCGACGGAGCCAGCATCTACGTCACCTACCTGTTCCGCCGGGCGGCCGACCCCGACGAAACCCTGGAGCGCTGGCAGGCCATGAAAGCCGCCGCCAGCCAGGCTGTGCTGGCCTGCGGCGGCACCATCAGCCACCAGCACGGCGTAGGGCAAGACCACGCCCCCTATCTTTCGGCCGAAAAGGGCGCCCTGGGCATGACGCTGCTGCGCCAGGCTGTGCAGGCCTGCGACCCGGATGGCCTGCTCAACCCCGGCAAGCTCTTGATGGAACCGGTATAGCTCTTCCAGCTTCGGGGATCACCTCATGAAACCGTGGAGCAGGCATGGCGCTCCCCGAGCGCCTTCAAAGAAAAAATGCCGCGTGGATTTCGCCGCACTTCGGGCGACAAACTCCACGATTCCCCTCCTTTCGGCGAAGCTCGCCAGTCGCCCTACCCCGGTTTTGTGGAGCGCTACCCCATATCCCCGGCGAAGCCGGAAGAGCCGGAATTTGCAGATGGCTACGCCACCTGGGCAGCTCCCCACTGGGGTGGGGGATGTTTAACCGAATACCTCTTTTTCAGGCGCTCGCAGAGCGCTAAGGAACCAAGATGAACAATGCCACACGCCAGCAGCTTTGGGCCGATCTCTCCCGGCCATGGGACATTCTGATTATCGGTGGCGGCATCACCGGGGCGGGCATTTTGCGCGAGGCCAGCCGGGCCGGGCTGCGCGCCCTGCTGGTAGAGGCCAACGATTTCGCCAGCGGCACTTCCAGCCGCTCTTCGAAGATGGTGCATGGCGGGCTGCGCTATCTGAAAAACGCCCAGGTGAAGCTGACGGTTGAATCGGTGCGCGAGCGCGAGCGCCTGCAGCGCGAAGCCCGCGGCCTGGTGACGCCGCTGAGCTTCTTGATGGCAAACTTCCAGGGCGACGCCATCCCCGGCTGGGTCTTCGGCCTGGGACTGATCGCCTACGACGCCCTGGCTTTGCAGTGGGGCCACCGCCGCTACGACGCCTACGACATGAAAGACCTGTGTCCCGTCCTGCGCCAGGAAAACCTGCAGGGCGGCTATCGCTACTTCGACGCCCAAACCGACGACGCCCGCCTGGTGCTGCGCCTGATCGAGGAAGCCGGGCAAGCCGGCGGGGCGGCGCTCAACTATGCCGGCGTCACCCGCCTGCTGCGCACGCAATCCGGGCGGGTGTGCGGGGCGGTGGTGCAAGACACGGCCCCCGATGGTGCAGAACGCACAGCCGAAGTCCAGGCCGGGGTGGTTATCAACGCCGCCGGGGCCTGGGCCGACGATCTGCGCCAGCAGGTGGGCGGCCGGCCGCGCCTGCGCAAGCTGCGCGGCAGCCACCTGATCTTCCCCGCTCAACGCCTGCCGCTCACCCGGGCGGTCAGCTTTCTGCATCCCAAAGACGACCGCCCCGTGTTTGCCTTCCCCTGGGAGGGCGTCACCCTGCTCGGCACCACCGACGTAGACCTGGCCGGCCCGCTGACCGCCGACCCGGCCATCAGCCCGGCCGAGATCGAATATCTGCTGCAGGCCGTCCAGAGCGTCTTTCCCTGCCAGGAGCTTGGCCCAGACGACATACAGGCCACCTACGCCGGGGTGCGCCCGGTGATCGACACCGGCCAGGCCGACCCCTCCAAAGAATCGCGCGAGCATGTCTTGTGGAGCGAGAACGGCCTGCTGACCGTGGCTGGCGGCAAGCTGACCACCTTCCGCCTGATGGCGCTGGACGCGCTGCGCCGGGTGGCCCCCCATCTGCCGGGCCGGCCGCGTTTCAGCGCCCGCCAGCGCGTGTTCGAGGCCGCCCCGGTCGAACTGCCCCAGGCCGATCACCTCTCACCGGCTGCCCGGCTGCGCCTGGTGGGGCGGCATGGCCGCCAGGCCGGCAACCTGCTGGCCGCCGCCCGGCCGGGCGAAATCCAGTCGATTGGCGCCACCCCGGCCTTGTGGGCCGAGCTGCGCTGGGCCGCCCGCGGCGAGGCCGTCGTCCACCTCGACGATCTGCTGCTGCGCCGGGTGCGCCTGGGCCTGCTGCTGCCGCGCGGCGGCCAGGATTGCCTGGACGACCTGCGCCCCATCGTCCAGCCCGAACTGGGCTGGGACGACGAACGCTGGGCGGATGAAGCCGCTCGCTATGGCGATTTATGGGAAGCGTGTTATCATTTGCCTCGATAAACTCATGAACCCAGACCTGATCCTCGCCATCGACAACGGCACCCAAAGCGTGCGCGCCCTGCTGTTCGACCCGCAGGGCAACTTGCTGGCAAAAGCCCGCCAGCCCATCGACCCGCCTTACCTGGCCCCAACCCCTGGGGCGGCCGAGCAAGACCCGGAGGTATTCTGGCAGGCGGTCTGCCTGGCCTGCCGCCAACTGTGGGCGGTGATGGATCGAGACCCGCAGCTAACCCGCGACCGCATCGCCGGGGTGGCCCTTACCACCCAGCGCTCGACCCTGATCTGCCTGGATCGCCAGCGCCATCCCCTGCGCCCGGCCATCGTCTGGCTGGATCAGCGCCGGGCCGAGGGGCTGCCGCCGCTGGGCGGGCTGTGGGGCCTGGCTTTCCGCCTGGGCAGGATGAGCCGCACGGTGGAATATTTACAGGCCGAAGCCGAAGCCAACTGGCTGGCCCAAAACCAGCCCGAAATCTGGAAGCAGACCGATAAATACGTCTACCTGTCTGGCTACCTGACCTACCGGCTGACCGGGCGGCTGGTCGATTCGACCGGCTGCCAGGTGGGCTACATGCCGTTCGACTATAAGCACATGCGCTGGGCCAGCCGTTGGGATTGGAAATGGCAGGTGCTGCCCATTGCGCCCGAACAGTTGATCGACCTGCAGCCCCCGGCCTCGGTGCTGGGGCAGATCAGCCCCGAAGCGGCGGAGGCGACCGGCATCCCGGCCGGCCGGCCGCTGATCGCCGCGGCGGCCGACAAAGCTTGCGAGGTGATCGGCGCCGGGGCGCTGGAACCGCATATCGGCTGCCTGAGCTACGGCACTACCGCCACAATCAACACCACCCACCGGCGCTACATCGAGGCCATCCCGCTGCTGCCGCCCTACCCGGCGGCCGCGCCGGGGGCCTACAGCCTGGAAATTCAGATCTATCGCGGCTTCTGGATGGTCAGCTGGTTCAAGTCGGAGTTTGGACATCACGAACAAAGCCGGGCGGTCGAACGCGGCGTTGAACCAGAAGTTCTCTTCGACGAACTGGTGCAAGCTGCGCCGCCCGGCTCAGACGGGCTGGTATTGCAGCCCTACTGGTCGCCGGGGCTGAAAGTGCCGGGGCCGGAAGCGCGCGGCGCAGTGATCGGCTTTGGCGGGCAGCACACCCGGGCCCACCTGTACCGGGCGATTCTGGAAGGGCTGGCTTACGCCCTGCGGGAGGGCGCCGAGCGCAGCGCCCGGCGCAGCGGCATCCCCATCACCGAGCTGCGCGTGGCCGGCGGCGGCAGCCAGTCGGATGCGGCCATGCAGCTCACCGCCGATGTGTTCGGCCTGCCGGCCGCCCGCCCGCACGTCTACGAAGCCTCCGGGTTGGGGGCCGCCATCGACGCCGCGGTGGGCCTCAAGCTCCACCCCGACTTCGACGCCGCCGTGCGGGCCATGACCCGCCTGGGCGACGTGTTCGAGCCGCACGCCCCCACCCATGCAATTTACGATCAAATCTACCGGGGCGTATACTGCAACATGTACGCCCGGCTCAAACCACTCTACGAAACCCTGTTTCAGTTGAAGTAGCGCGGCGGTAGATTTCCCGGCGGGCGAAGCCGCCGGGCCGCCGCCCTACGAACCCATACCGCCAGGATAGCGTTCTTCCAGCGCCTTCAAAAAAGCTGCTCGCCCGAAGTGCGACAAAATCCACGCAGCCTCTCTTTCCAGGCGAGCTTCGCCGCGAAAATTTCTATGTTGGGGGGGTGCGGGTGGCGTAGTCACCCGCAACCCCCAACATAGGTCGACCCTGCCTTCGGCGGAAGAGCCTTAAATCATAAACTCCAAATCCTGTTATACTTGGTGCGAGAGGGCGCAATCGAGGAGAGACGGACTTGGAAAACCTGGTCGGACAAACACTGAACCGCTACCAAATCATCAGTCTGCTCGGCGAAGGCGGCATGGGGGCGGTCTATCGGGCGCACGACACCACCCTGCAGCGCGACGTGGCGATCAAAATCATGCACCCGCATTTTGCCCGCCAGCCCAATTTTCAGGAACGCTTCCTGCAAGAAGCGCGCACCGCCGCCCGCCTGGATCATCCCGGCATCGTCCAGATCCACGATTTCGGCTCCTACCGCTCGCAGCTCTACATTGTTATGAAATTCATCCCTGGGGCTAACCTGGAGGAGATGCTGCGCGACCTGCGCAACCGCGGCCGCTGGATTCCGTTGGGCGAGGGGGTGCAGTTGGTGCGCCAGACCGCCCTGGCCCTCGATTACGCCCACCGCCAGGGCGTGCTGCACCGCGATATCAAGCCCGGCAACATCATGATCGAGCCGGAGCCGTCCGACGGGCTGCCCTACCGCCCGGTGGTGACCGACCTGGGCTTAGCCAAGCTGGTGCAGGGCGGGGTGATGACCCAGGACGGCAGTTCGATGGGCACCCCGGCCTATATGTCGCCCGAACAGGCCCTGGGCAAGGTGACCGACGCCCGCAGCGACGTATATTCGCTGGGCATCCTGCTCTACGAGCTGGCCGTGGGCCGCCTGCCGTTCAACCCGCGCACCCTGCAAGAGGCCGTACAGGATCACGTCCACACCCCACCCACCCCGCCGCGCGCTATCCGCCCGGAAATCCCCGAAGGGCTGGAGCAAGTCATCCTGCAAACCCTGCAAAAAGACCCTAGCCGCCGCTTTCAGAGCGCCCTGGCCCTGGCCGAAGCCCTGCAGGGCGCAGCGTCCAACGCCACCCGGGTGGGCAGCGCCCCGGCCGGCCTGCAGGGAACCGTCAGCCTGCTGACTGAATACCAGAACAGCCTGGTCGATCTGCACGCCCCGGCGGTCTTTGCCCCAAGCGGCCCCGGCGGGTCAGACCGGATGCAAATCCTGGCCGGCGACCAATCCAGCCGCGAGCTGGCCTTCACCCCCCCGGCGATGATCCTGGGGCGCGACCCCAGCGCCGATATTTTCATCGACGACCCGAAAATCTCGCGCCAGCACGCCCGGATCGAATTCGACGGGCGCGACTATCGGGTCGTCGATCTGAACAGCACCAACGGCAGCTTCCTGGGCGGTCGGCGCTTAGCGCCCAACCTGCCCCAGCTCTGGCAGGGCGAGGAAGCCCTGCGGGTGGGCGGGGCGCATCTGCGCCTGCTGCGGGCCGGAAGCGGAGCGGGGGCCGGGCCGGCGCCCTACCCGGCTGAAGCCACCCGCCGCGACGAAGCCCTGTACCAGGTCTATCCCCCTCCCCCGGCGGGAACCACCCGCGTAGCGCCCGCAGCCGCCCCGGCCGCCCCAGCCTACGAATTCAGCAGCCAGCTCCAGCCCGACAACCTGCGCTCCGGCGAGATCGGCCAGGTGATCGTACACAACCACGGGGCCGGGGATCACTTCAGCCTGCATTGGATTTCGCCCGGCGAGGCGCTGGACTTCACCCCGCCCTACCTGGAGGTGGATATTCCGCCCGGCCAGGAAGTGGTGGCCGAGTTCCGGGCCGAGCCGCGCCGCGTCCCGTTGGTTGGCGGGGAGCGCGCCTACCCCTTCAGCGCCCAGGTCAGCCCTTCGGCCGGCGCGGCGCAGATGCACCACGGGCAGGTGCGGGCGCGGGCGGTTCTGCCGGGGTGGGCCATCCCGCTGCTGCTGGTCTTATGCCTGGCGCTGGCGGCCCTATCTGGGCTGCTGTTTGGCGGCGGAGGCGAGCTGATCTCTGGGGCCGACGCCACCCGCACAGCCAACGAGGCCGCCACCCAGATCGCCCTGGCCGTACAGCAGACCCGCGCCGCCGGCAGCGCCACCGCCCAGGCCCTGGAAGGGGTCAACGCCGCCACCCGGCAATCGGCCACCCAGACCGGGCAGGCCCAGGCTGCCATCGAGGCCGCCGCCCTTCAAGCCCGCCAGACCAGCGAAGCCGCCGCCGCCACGCAAGCCGGGGCGCAGACCTCCGTAGCCCTCACCGCTATGGCCCAGAGCGCCACCTTCCAGGCCGGCGCGCAGCAGACCGCCGCGGCCCAAAACGCCGCCCAGCAGACCGCCCTGGCGCAGCAGGCCGCCCTGGCCGCCACCGAAGCCGCCCAATCGCTGCTGCTCACCAGCCAGGCCGGCGCCCTTCAGCTCACCGCCCAATCTCAGGCCGCCACCCAGACCGCCGCCGTCCAGCGCCGGTTGGCCTATATCTCTGGCGGCGATTACAACCTGGCGAACGACTTTAGCTCGTTCCTCCAGGCCCAGGGCTACCTGATCGACGTGATCCGGGTGGACGATGTAGACAGCATTACCCTGACCCCCTACACGGCCATTCTGATCGGCCCCGACACGGGCAACCCGGCCGAGGCCAAGACCGCCCCGTGGGGCGACCCGGCCGGCAGCCAGGCCGGGTATATCGCCGCCTCTGGACGGCCGATCCTGGGCCTGGGGACAGGCGGCAGCCTGTTCTTCCAGGCCGCCAACGCCTTCATCAACTTCGAGCAAAGCTGGAGCGGCCAGGGCGGGCAGGTCTACGTGCCAGACCCCGCTTCGCCCTACTGGAACGACCCGGAACGGGTGGACATCGGCGACGACCAGATCGCCCGGCTGTACGAGAACAACCCGCGCTTCGTGGCCGTCTACCTGCCCGAAGCGCAGCCGGATGTGATCCCCATCGCCCGCCAGGCCGATAACCCCGATCACTACCTCATCATTCAGCAAGGGCCGCGCAGTCTGCTGTGGGGTTTCGACCCCGGCCCATCTGAGATGACCCAGCGCGGCCGCCAGGCGCTGGTTAATATTTTGTGGAACTTCGCGCCGTAAGCCGACGTTAAAACTAAAAGCTTCACGTTCCATAGTCAATCCAGGAAGAAGAAACCCCATGCAGCCAGATCTGACCGGCCAAACTATCGACCGCTACACCCTCGTCACCCGCCTCAAGCAAACCCGTTGGGGCAGCCAATTCAAAGCCTATGATCCTAAGCTGGGGCGCAGCGTGGCCCTGGACGTGTTCGATCCCACCTGGGCGACCCAAAACGAGCAGGGCGAATACGCCCTGCAGGTGGCCCGGGCCGCCCTGCGCTGGCGGCACACCGGCCTGGCCCGGGTGTACGACCTGCTGCCCGAAGGGCGCGGCGTGGTGGGTGAATTTCTGCCCGGCCGCGACCTGGGCTGGCTGCTGCAAAGCCTGCGCAGCGAGGGCCGCTGGGTGCGCCTGTCGGAGGCGGCCGACCTCGCGATCGAGGTCGCTAACGCCCTGAACTACCTGCACCCGCGCGGCCTGATCCATGGCAGCCTGACCCCGGCGGCCATCGCCTTCCGCCCGGAGGCCGGGCAGAACCTGCCCTTCCAGCCGGTATTGACCGAAGTGGGCTACACCCAGCCCGACCTGCCCTTCGCCAGCGACCAGCCGGCCATCTACCGCCCGCCCGAAGCCGCCCCCGGCCGCCGCCTCGACCCGGCCGCCGACCTGTACGCCCTGGCTGTGATCCTGTACGAGCTGTCCACCGGCCAGCTTCCGGCCCACGGCCCCTTCCCTTCGGCCCGCGCCTTTCACCCCGACCTGCCCGACTGGCTGGATAAATTCCTGCTCAAGAGCCTGGACCCTAACCCCGACCAGCGCTTTGTAGACGCCGGGGCCTTCGCCTCGGCCCTGGCAAGCATCCAGCCCCGCCTGGAAGGGCTGAGCCGCCCTCCCAGCAGCTTCCGGGAAACCGACAGCCTGCTGACCATCTATCAGCGCAGCCAGAACGAGCCGCCCGAGGCCAAACCGGCCGCCAGCTCGCTGGGCGCTGGCACAGGCCCGCTGAGCGCTCTGAGCGCCGCCCCAAGCGCCGGGCCGGGCGCTGCGCCAGAAAGCCACACCCCGGCCGACATCAGCGGCGACCAGCTTCACCTGCTGCTGCCCGACGGCAGCGTGCTGGTCGTAGCCATCACCGCGCCCCGCCTGACGATTGGCCGGGGAGCCGAGAATGAGGTGGTCATCGACCGGCCGGGCGTTTCGCGCAAGCACGCCCGGTTGGAATACCGCGACGGCCAGTATTGGGTCAGCGACCTGAACAGCACCAACGGCACCTTCCTCGACGCCACCCGCCTGGATGTCGAGCGCCCGCAGGTGTGGGGCCAGGGCGAAAACCTGCGGGTGGGCGACGTATGGATGCGCCTGGAGCGGGCCGGACAGGCCCGCACCACCCAGGCCTCGGTCAACAACACCCGCCCGGCGGCCAGCGGCTTCCCCACCCAACCCAGCCCGGCCTGGTCTGGGCTGTCGAACACCGTGGCCGCCTTTACCGCCTCCGACGGCGCTCCCATCGACACCTCGCAGGTGCGCCTCAGCCCGGATGGGAGCGTGGGCATCTACACTGAAATGCCGGGCCTGTCGGTCACACCGGGCAGCGGGGTTGCCCTGCGCCTGCTGCTGTTCAACCGCAGCCCGCGCCCGGATGTGCTGATCGTGACTCTGGAGGGCCTGCCCCCAGATTGGGTGTCCAACCCACCCCGCCCGGTGGGCCTGCCCACCAACGGCCAGCGCGAACTGCAGATCACCCTGCGCCCGCCGCGCACCTCGGCCGGGCGGGCCGGGCGGCACCTGTTCACCGTGCGGGCCGTCAGCCAAAACGACCCCAACCAGGCGACCGAGCTGAACCTGTCGCTTACGGTGACGGCCTTCTCGCAGTTCTTCAGCGAGCTGCAGCCTAAGACCGTCCAGTCGGGCGAGGTGGGCCAGGTGATCGTCCACAACCGCGGCAACCTGCCCGAAACTTTCACCGTATTGTTCGAAGATCGCTTTCACGAACTGCTGTTCGAACCGCCCCAGGTGCGCGTAACGGTGCCGCCGGGCAAGTCGGCGGCGGTCGAATACCGCCCGGCCCTGGTGCGGCCGCGCTGGTTTGGCGGCGATGCGGTGCATGCCTTCAAGGCCCATGTCAGCGCCCAGACCGGCCAGCTCACCAGCCACGGCGGGGAATACATTGGCCGCGGGTTGATCCCGATATGGGTTCCAACCGCGCTGTCGCTCTTGTGCGTGACGCTGGCCTGCGTGCTGGCGATATTCTTCTATCAACTGGGAGCGCCAGGCCGGGCCGAGCGGGCCACCGCCCAGGCCGGGCAGACCGCGGTAGCCTTCGCCACGCAGCAGATGAACCAGCTCGCCACCCAAACCGCCACCGCAGCGGCCGGGGCCAACCAGTCTACCCAGACCGCCGCCGCCGCCACCGCCGTATGGGGCCAGGCCGATGAAGACCAGGACGGGCTGACCAACG
>CAYQDU010000041.1:0-26502 GCA_964416275.1 uncultured Anaerolinea sp.
GATCGAGGAAACGGTGGATCTATCCCGCTATGCGGGCAAAAAGATTCAACTGCGCTTTGAGTACATCACCGACGCGGCGGTCAATGGCGAAGGTCTGCTGCTCGACGATGCGGCCATCCCAGAGATCGGCTACGCCAGCGATTTCGAGAGCGACGATGGTGGTTGGGAAGCCCAGGGCTTTGTGCGCATCCAGAACGTGCTTCCGCAGACCTACCGCCTGTCGATTATCTATCAAGGCCAGAACCCGCACGTGGATAAAATTGCGCTGCCTGAGAGCAATGCCGTCGAAATCCCCCTGTCGATTGGCGGCGACGTGAAAAACGTGGTGCTGGTGATTTCTGGCACATCGCGCTTCACCCGCCAAAAAGCGTTCTACCAGATCAGCCTGCTGCCGCGCTGAGCCGGCGCGCCTTCGGACTGGATACCATCCGGCGGGCAGCCTACGCCGCCCGCCGGATGGTATGGACATATGGGCTCTTCCACCGAAGCCGGAAGAGTCAAAATATGTAGCCAGGCTAGGCTTTGCGTGGGGCGCGCAGCGCGGCCAGTTGCTGCTCCAATTCCATCCGCCGGGCAGCGGCGGCCTGGTTCACCTCGGCCCGAATACGCTCGGTTTCGCCCTGCATGCGGGTGCGCAGATCGTCGCCCGATGAGGGCGCAAACAGGACGGCCACTGCCGCCCCCACCAATCCGCCCAGCACCAGCCCTTCCAGGAAACGTAATGCTTTCATCACGGCCTCCCTTGCTCTAACTGAGATCTTCCCTGGCGTCAATTATACGTGAATTCTATCGGTTCGCGGGCCAGGGATGCCAGCCGATTAAACCGTCGGCAGGTATCTATCTTTTATGGTTCTTCTGCCAACCGCGGGGGAATAGCTGGTGAGCTTCGCTTGGCGAGCTTCGCTTGGCGAGCGAGGCTCGCCTGGAAAGAGGGCTAATCGTGGATTTTGGTGCCCGAAGCGCGCCAAAATCCACGTGACATCTTCTTTTTGAATGCGCTTGAAGAGCGCCATGCCTGCTCCCCGGTTCCGTAGAGCGCTACCCGAAGGCAGGGATTGACCTGTATTTGGGGTTTGCGGGCGGCTGAGCCGCCCGCAAACCCCAAATACAGAAATTTTCCCGGTGAAACCGGAAGAGCCAGTATAATTAGCGCTATGATTATTCTGTCCATTGGCATGCCCCGCGCCGGCTCCGGCTGGTACTACAACCTGACCAACGATTTGATGCTCACCAGCGGCGCGCAGGATGCGCGCCAGATCCGCCAGCGTTATCACCTGCAAAACGTGCTGACCGAAGTCAACTGCAATATCGGCGCGTTTACCTTCCGGCGGTTGTTGGCCGTGCTGATTCCCTCGCTGTTGGGCAAGACCTTCGTGGTCAAGGCCCACGCCGGGCCAACGCCCCTGGCGCAGGCGCTAATCCGCCGGGATTGGATGCGCGCCGCCTATATTTATCGCGATCCGCGCGACGCCCTGCTCTCGGCTATGGAGAATGGGCGGCGGGCGGCGGCCGCCGGACGCACCAACGCCTTCTCGGCTTTGGTCGATTTCGAGGCCGCGGTGAAGTTCATGCAGGAATACGTCGCTATCTCCCAGGCCTGGCTGGCCTGCTCCCAGGCTCTGCACACCCGCTATGAAGATTTGCTGATCGATTACGATACAGAAGCCGCTCGCCTGGTGCATTTTCTGGGTTTGGATGGCGCACAGCCTCAAATTCGGACCGTGCTGGAGCGCTATCGTCCAGAAAAAGCCCAGCCCGATCAGAAGGGCCTGCATTTCAGCCAGGGAAAGATTGGGCGTTTCCGCCAAAAAATGACCCCCGAACAGCAGACCGTTTTGGCCCAATCCTTTGGCCCTTACCTGGAGGGGCTGGGGTATTCGATCTGAAAATATGGCTCTTCTAACCATCAGAGCGGATGGGCGGCTGCAGCCGCCCATCCGCTCTGATGGTTAAGCTCCATTCCGGGCTTCAATCGGGGAAGGGCTTGGTATATTGCAAAATCAGGAACTGCGTGCAAATCCCAAAGACCATCAGGATGATCAACAGCACGGCCGGAGGAACGGCGGCCAGTTGCAGATATTGCAGGATCATCGTCGCCCCGCCCAGCGAGGAAAGCGCAATCAGCGAAACATCGAAGATGACCACCGAGGCGATCAGGCAAACTCCGGCCACAAACAGGGCCAGAATCATCGAAACAAAGTTGGCTGGAGCGCCCAAAGAAGGCGGCAGGTAAAAAGCCAGATAGTAACCAAAGACGCCCGACGCAATGACCGCTGCGAAACGGCGGAAAGCCACCGCCGCGCCGACCCCAATGGCGACCAGGATGGCCGCTACCACCAGAGGACTCCACCCCGCCGGAATAAGGATATAATTTTCGAACAGGTAAACGCTGGCTACAAAAGCAGCCGCCCCCGTATAGGACATATACAAAGGACGCCCGGCGATCAGCAAGATAAATCCCAATCCAATGGTCGCGATAGACATAGGGTGAACTCCTTTGAGTGGAATCAATTGTAACTTAATTTCTCCGCTGGCGCGGGATAACAATTAAGGCTCTTCCATCGAAGGCGAAATTTGACTGATATGGCGGGGTTGCGGGTGGGCAGCTCTCCACGATTAATCCTCTTTTCAGGCGAGCTTTGCTCGCCAAGCGAAGCTCGCCAGTCACCTCCACCACGGTTAAGTGGGGAGCTATCTGTGGCGTAGCTACACATTTTCCCCAAAATATAGAAAAATTCCCGCCTTTGGCGGAAAAGTCAGAAATAAGTAAGGCCGTTTCGATCTGCCTCTTGTCAATTCACCCAGGATTAGGGATAATCACTTAACGTTCAAACAAGCCGGCTTTGCCAGCAAGGAGACAGGTGATGGCGTCTGAAAACGTTCAACCGGTATTGGTGGTAGGCAGCGGGGCGATGGCCTGTGTTTTTGCCGCGCGCCTTTCAGCCGCAGGCGTTCCGGTAACGATGCTGGCTTCGTGGGAGGACGGCATCCAGCATCTGCGCCAGGAGGGGGTACGGGTGATCGACAGCGACCAAACCGAGCGGGCTTATCCGCTCCAGGTCATTACCGATCCACAGGCGGCCCGTGGGGCTCGCCTGGCGCTGGTGCTGGTGAAGTCGTGGCAGACGGCCCGCGCCGCCCGGCAGCTGGCCGAATGCCTGGCGGCGGATGGGCTGGCGCTGACTCTGCAAAACGGGCTGGGCAACCGCGAACAGCTCAGCCAGGCCCTGGGAGCGCGGCGGGTGGCCCTGGGCGTCACAACTCTGAGCGCCACTCTGCTGGCGCCCGGCCTGGCCCGCCCGGCCGGTGAGGCGGTCATCACCCTGGGAGCGCATCCCAACCTGGCCCCGCTCACCGGCCTGCTGCAATCGGCTGGGTTTGTGATCGAAACCGCCAGCGACCCGCTGGCCTTGCTGTGGGGCAAGCTGGTGATTAACGCCGCCATCAACCCGATCACGGCTTTGTTGGGTATCCCCACGGGCGAAACGCTGAACCGCTCGACCGCCCGCGCCTTGCTCCAGGCGGCGGTGCGCGAAGCGGCCGCGGTGGCGGTGGCCCAGGGCATCCGCCTGCCTTACCCCGATCCGGTGATTGCCGTTGAAACCATCGCCCGCCGCACCACCAACAACCTGTCTTCGATGCTGCAAGACGTGCGCCGGGGCGCGCCGACCGAGATTGACGCCATTAGCGGAGCGATTGTCCAGGCTGGCGAAGCTACCAACGTGCCGACCCCCATCAACCGCACCCTATGGCAGTTGGTGAAGGCCCTGCACCCCGAAGGGTAGCTCCTTGTCTTTCTTCGAGATTCAAACCCAAACCGCCTGGGGCCGGACGCTGGCCGGGTTTGCGGCCTGGTGCGCGCCGCAGCCCGGCTGGCGGGCGCTGGACGTGGGCTGCGGGCCGGGCCTGCTGCCGGTCCTTCTGGCCCAGCGCGGCTGCCGGGCGTATGGCGTTGACCTGGACTTTGCCTCTCTGGCAGCCAGCCTGCACCCGGCCCTGGCCCAGGCGGCCGCCGAGCGCCTGCCCTTTCCCGCCGCCGCTTTCGACTTGCTGACCGCCAGCAACCTGCTCTTTCTGCTGCCCAACCCTGCCGCAGCCCTGGCGGAAATGGCCCGCCTGCTGCATCCCGATGGGCAGGCGGCCCTGCTCAACCCGTCGGAACACATGTCGTTGGCAGCCGCCGCAGCCCTGGCCGACGAACGTAGGCTGACCGGCCTGGAGCGCGCCTCCCTGCTGAACTGGGCCGCTCGCGCTGAGGCCCACGCCCGCTGGGACGAACCAGCCCTCCAGGCCCTGTGCCAGCGGGCCGGCCTGCGCCTGGTCGAAAGCGCCCTCAAAATCGGCCCCGGCCTGGCCCGCTGGACCCGCTGTGTTTTAGGAAGATGAGATGGAGACTCAAGTTTTACCCGCTAATGATCCGGCGGCGCTGCGCTGGGCGCTTGAGCTGCTGCAAAGCGGGCGGTTAGTGGCTTTTCCCACCGACACGGTCTATGGGCTGGCGGCGGCCCTGGACGATCCCCAGGCTATCGAGCAGTTGTTCGTGGTCAAGGGGCGGGAGGCGGCTAAAGCGATCGCGGTGCTGGTGGGCAGCCCGGCCGCCCTGGCCCAGGTGACGGGTGAACTGGCCCCTCTGCCGCGCCGCCTGGCTGAACGCTTCTGGCCCGGCCCGCTGACCCTGGTGGCGCCGCAGCGGCCGGGACTGCCAGCCAACCTCTCGCCCACACCCACGGTGGGAGTGCGTATGCCCGATCACCCGGCCGCTCTGGCCCTGCTCAACGCGGCCGGGCCGTTGGCGGTCACCTCGGCCAACCTTTCCGGTCAACCCAGCCCGGTCAGCGCGCAAGAAGTGCTGGCCCAATTGGGCGGGCGAATCCCGCTGATTCTGGATGGTGGGCAGACCCCCGGCGGCGCTTCCTCCACGGTAGTCGATTGCACCGGGCCGCAGCCGGTCATCCTGCGCCCTGGCCCGCTCAGCCTGGAGCAGTTGCTTTCCTAATTTGGTCTCTTCCGCCGAAAGCGGGATTGGATGGCGATTGGGGGTTGCGGGTGACGTAGTCACCCGCAACCCCCAATCGAGAAATTTTCCCGGCGAAGCCGGAAGAACCCTAATCTTTTACTCAGGCTGGCTTCATGGCTGGTTTAGGGCAGTGCGTATAATAAAAATTACATTCTCCTTACTCACACAAAACCGCGTTTCGAAGGAATGGCAGACCTTCAAAAGCGCGGCTTTTGTGTTTAAAGCAGATTTTGTTGCCCCATGTGCGATAAAATCCCTTGCTAAATATTTTTGGCTCTTCCGCCGAAGCTGGGAGAGCTACATTTTTTTCGGGCGATAAAGTTCGCCAGACGAAGCTTGCCAGTCAGCCCCACTCTGGTTGAGATGAGCGCTGGGAAAGCCTGAATATTTTTTGCGACTGTTATAGGGGACGGACGGGCAGGACGATGTGAAATGTACTGCCGGGGCAGTTCTCTTCGCTGTAGCCGGGGCTTTCGACCCAGATCCTGCCCCGGTGGGCCTCAACAATGCCGCGCGCAATCGCCAGCCCCAACCCAGGCCCGCCGCCTTTAAACTTGGTCTTGCCCGTTGAATGCAGCGCCAGCTCGCCGGTCTGATAGAACTTGGTGAAGATCAGGTCGTGAAAACGGGGATCGATGCCAATTCCCGTATCCGAGATGATCACCTCCACCCCGCCGGTGCGCAGATCGGCGTTGTTCGGCTCCAGCTTGCGCCCCGAAATTTTGATCTTCCCGCCATCGGGCGTATACTTGATCGCATTTACCACAACGTGGTAAAACACCTTGCGCAGGGCCTTCATGTCGGCTGGCACGGAAGGCAGGTCTTCCAAATTTTGCATTTCCAGGGTTTGTTTTCGATCTTCCAGATCCTTACGCAAGTCGATGCACACCCCCCGGATCAGGCTGTTGAGGGAAACCGGCTGCGGCTCCAGCTCGAGGGCGCGGGTGTCGATCTTGGCTACATCCAGCATTGCATCCACGATTTCGTGCAGGCGGACGGTGCCGGTGTGCATTTTGCCCAACAACTGTTTGTAGTAGGGGTTGTTCTGCAGATCGGGATCGTCCAGCAGCATCTGGCTGGCCCCGCTGATGAGGGTGAGCGGCGTGCGCAGCTCGTGCGATGAAATGCTGATGAAGTCCGATTTAGTTTTGTCCAGGCGCTCCAGGTTGCGATTCGCCTGGTCCAGGGCCGAGTAGGCCCGGCGGAAATCGTTGTTCAGGCGCACCAGGCCCTCTACCAGGCGGATGTTCTCCAACGCCACGGCGGTCTGGTCGGCGATCATGCTCAACAGGCTCATCTCGCGGGCCGAGTATTCACGTCCGCTGCCCTTAGCGCCCAGGGCCAGCAGCCCAATCCATTCGTTCTTGGCGTAGATCGGCACCATCACATCCACGCCCAATTTATCCAGCCAGCTCAGCTCTTCATCGTACAGGCCGCGGAAGCGCGACTGGCTGTAGATTTCCGCCTGGGTGATGGGCCGGTATTCGTAGCGAAAGAAGGTCGCCAGGGGGCTGTCTTCGCGCAGGCGGCCGGGAATGGCGTCGGTGTCGCCCATGCCCTTGACGCCCCGAATTTGGAAATGGTTGCGCCCATCGGCGCCCTTTTCGTGATCGACCAGAAATACAAAGCCGCGTTTTACGTCCAGCAGTTCGCTGGCCGTGCCAACGGCTACCGTTGCCAGCAAGTTCAAGTCAAGGATGTTGGTAATGCTCTGGCTGTACTGGCGCAGCAAACCGGCTGTATCCTGATGCTCGCCTGAATTCCAGCGTTTCAGGCGTTTGCGCAGCCGATTCATCACCGGATCGGCCGCCAGGGCCATCGCCAGCCCGCCCGCCAGGGCCAGCCACAACGGACGAGCGCCAAGCTGACCGCGCAGCAGGATATAGATCGCCAGGAAGACCAGGCCATAGATCAGGGTAGCCAGCAGACGGTAAACGAAACGGCTCAACCAATCGCGCAAAATATGGCCCACTTCGGGCAGGCGCGGCGCAGTGGAAACGTAGATCGCCAGCAGGCCGCCCAGGCTGTACAGCGCCAGTCCTGGCAGGTGCAGGCTGGCGAAATACAGGCCGCCGCCCACCACTACCAGGGCCAGCACAATCGCCCAATGCGACACCTGGGTGGCATAGCGAGATGTCTGGCGCAGCGAGCGGTCGGTTTGCAGCGCTGCCCCACCGGTCAATGCCGCCCACCCGGCGATCAACAGGCCGATTGCCAGCCCAGCCCGGGGCAGCACAAAACGGCCGATTTGCAGCGCGGCGGGGATTGCCAGGCCGCTGCGGGGTTCCAAAGCGGCCGGGGCTGCCAGGCTGATCACACCGCCCAACAGCCAGGGCCAGAGCGGGGTGCTGGCCCCCAGCAAGGTGCGGGTGAGCAGCAGAAACAGAAACGCCAGAATGACCAGCCCATACAGCGGCAGCCGGTTCAGGAAATCGGCGTCCAGGAAGTTTAACCAGGCCATCGGACGCAGGTAGTGTTCTAATGCCCAAAGGGCTGCCAGCAGCGCATAGCCGATAGCCAGACGGGCCGCCTGGAGGCGATAGATACGCCGCCGGAAAGCATAGGCCGCGCCGCCCAGGAAAAGCAGGGCGCCAATCAACCCGGCCCCAGCCGTCCAATCCATAAACTCCATATTGAGCCTCGAAAAACGTTAATTTGGAATGGAGCTGCACAAAACAGGATGCCCTGCCCCAGGTCCATCTGGCCTGGGGCAGGAGCCTTCACACAATCATCGGCGTGTTTAGCCGGGCGTCATCTCTTTATGAGGATCGATCACCTCAATCGTATCCGGCTCAACCTGAGGGCGCTCAGGGTCTTCTTTCATTTCTTGCTCCAGAGCGCGGCCTGCTTCGGAAGTCTGGCGGTCTTTCTCCTGTCCGCCCTTTGCAGGGTCGCTCTTCGCGCGCCGAATCTCGCCGCCCGAAGGAGCTGACTCGTTCGCTCGATGGATACCAATAAGATGTTCCATCGCTGACATGGCTGCTCCGACCAATCCGGCGTCATTAAGATATTGGGCCGGGATAATCTCGGCCTGCACGGTTAGATACGGGCGAAAACTCTCGAAGGCTTTGCTCGTCCCGCCGCCCAGAATGAACAGATCGGGCGTGAACAGAGCCTCCAGCATGGCGAGGTAGCGATTGAAACGCTTGCCCCACTTACGCCAGGACATTTCTTCCCGCTTGCGGGCCGCGTCCGAAGCGGTCATCTCGGCGTCCAGTCCATCCAGTTCCAGGTGACCCAACTCGGTGTTAGGCAGCAGGCGTCCATCGATGAAGATGGCGCTGCCAAGCCCGGTGCCAATCGTCACGATCAGCACCACGCCGCTGCGGCCGCGGCCGGCTCCGAAAGTCATCTCGGCTACCCCGGCCGCGTCGGCGTCGTTTACGACCCACACCGGGCAGCCGGTGGCCTGGCTGAACAGCTCGGCCGCGTTCTCTCCGATCCATTTTTTTGAGATATTGGCCGCGCTGCGCACCACACCGTGCTGGATTACCGCCGGGAAGCCAACCCCAATCGGGCCATGCCAGTCAAAAGCCTGGGCGATCTGCCCCACCACCGGGGCCACCGCGGAGGGCTTCGCCGGGATGGGCGTGGCGATGCGCTGACGAGGGGCCAGCAGTTCGCCCGTCTGTGTATTCACCGGCGCGGCTTTAATGCCCGAACCGCCAATGTCGATCCCCAAAATTTCCACAGTCACCTCCTGAGGAAATAGCTTTACCGGTTGTTTCCAACCCATTTGATTATATCCAGAAAATGGAATTTATTCAGAGTCTTCCGGCCTCGCTAAGAAAACTGGCTCTCTTCGTTCAGAGATGGTGTGTAGATTTTGCCGCACGAGATGCGGCAGAATCCATGATTAACCCTCTTTCGGCGAAGCTCGCCAGTCACCTTCACCACGGTTGCGTGAGGAGCTGCCCCGGCGTGCAGCGCCCGGTTAAAAATGTCATGAGTATCCCCCCGGGGATTACCGGCGCGGCGCGGGTATAGTAGAATAGATGACCTGAAAGGTGAAAAATATGCCAATCAACCCGCATCCTGCTATCATCTTCGACTTTGGTAAGGTCTTGCTCGATTGGGACCCGCGCTATCTGTACCGCAAACTGCTGCCTGATGATACGGCGGTCGAGAATTTCCTGAGCGAAATTCATTTTTATGAGTGGAACGTGGCTCACGACGCCGGCCAGCCCTTTGACGAATCGGTCGCCCAACTGTGCGAACAGTTCCCGCATTACTGCGAGCTGATCGCCGCGTATCACACCCGCTATCCCGAATCGATTGCTGGGGCCAACCAGCCGGTGGTTGAAATCCTGGCCGCTCTGAAGCAGGCCAGCTATCCGTTGTATGGCCTGAGCAACTGGCCGGCGGGCAAATTTGACCTGGTGCGCCCGCAGTATCCCTTCTTCGAATGGTTCGACGACATTGTGCTTTCGGGCGAGGTGCTGATCGTCAAACCCGACCCGCGCATTTACCAGATCATGCTGGAGCGGATTGGCCGCCCGGCTGGCGAGTGCATCTTCATCGACGATTCTCTTGCCAACGTGGCCGGGGCGCAGCGGGCCGGCATCCAGATCATCCACTACCGCGATCCCGAACAGCTTGCCGCCGAGCTGGCCGACCGCCTGGCGCTGCCTCGATCTTTCTTTCGATCTGCAATCGGCAGCCCGCAAGCCTGAATTCCTGCATGCCCGCTTCCGTCACCTTTCTCGGCCACTCAACGCTCATTATCGAAATCGACGGCGTGCGCCTGCTGACCGACCCGCTGCTGCGCCAGAAGATCACCTTTCTGCGCCGCTACACCCCTCCGCTCACAGCGGCGGCTTACCAGGGCGCGTTCGACGCGGTGCTGATCTCGCACCTGCATTACGATCACCTCGACATCCGTTCGCTGCACCTGCTGGGGCCTGACGTGCCGCTGATTGTTCCGCCGGGCGCGCTGGAACTGCTGCAGCAGGCCGGGTTTCACAATGTGCGCGAAGTGCGCATCGGCGATGAATGGATGGCCGGGAAGATTGGACTGCGAGCAGTGGCCGCCGAACACGACCCGCGGCGCAGCCCTTTCAGCGAGCTGGGCGAGCAAAGCCTGGGTTATGTGATCGAGGGCAGCGTGTCCGCCTATTTCCCCGGCGATACGCGCCTGTTCAACGGTATGGCGCGGGTATTGGATACACTGGAGCGCGGCCTTGATCTGGCCCTGATGCCGGTGTGGGGTTGGGGGTATAACCGGGGCAAGATGCACATGGGGCCGCGTGAGGCGGCTGAAGCCCTGACGCTGCTCAGGCCACGCCTGGCGGTGCCGATCCACTGGGGGACGTATGCGCCGCTGGGAACCAAGTGGCTCAAACCCGCCTATCTGTTTGCCCCGCCGCTGGAATTTACCGCCTTTGCCCATCAACTTGCCCCGCAGGTGCAGGTGCGCACCCTGCTGCCGGGCGAAAGCCTGTCGTTGGGATAAGTTTAAACACCCGCTGCGACCGGCTTACCCATTTCCAGCCAGTTTATGGTAGGATGCAGCCATGCGCACCTACGAAGCCCAGGTTAACGAGATTATCTGGCAGCCGCAGGTCGGGCGCTCGGCTCGCATTGCCTGCCCGGCGACGGCTGTTCCCGCACCGGGGCGCTATGCGCTGGCCTGGGCGCTGGAAGACCGCGACGCGCCCCTGGCTGCGCCGCTGTTCACCGCCCTGGCCCTGGAGGATGGCTTCATTGCCGCCCCGCCGATCCCAACGGCCTGGGAGCCGGGGATGGCCCTGGCCCTGCGCGGCCCGCTGGGACGCGGCTTCGAGCCGCCCGCCGGGCTGCGCCGCCTGGCCCTGGCCGCCTTTGGCCCCGGCCTGGCTCGCCTGGGGCCGCTCATGGATGCCGCCCTCGACCAGGGCGGCGAGGTGGCCCTGTTCACCGACGCGCCTCTGCCCGCGCTGCCCCCGGCGGTGGAAGCCAACCCGCTGGCTGCCCTGCCCGATGCCCTGACCTGGGCGGATTTCCTGGCGGTAGAGATTCCCCTGGCACATCTGGAAAAATTGTCTGCCCACCTGGGGCTGGACGCTAACGCCCGCGAC
This sequence comes from uncultured Anaerolinea sp., assembly GCA_964416275.1. Taxonomy (GTDB): domain Bacteria; phylum Chloroflexota; class Anaerolineae; order Anaerolineales; family UBA4823; genus RBG-16-57-11. The sequence continues at coordinate 11,074 of CAYQDU010000041.1, forward strand.
CTGCCCTGCCTGGCCCAGGCCCTGGTGGTCACAGCTATGCCGTGCGCCGGGGTGGGCGCGTGCGGAGCTTGCAGCCTGGAGACCCGCCACGGCTGGAAGCTGGCCTGCGAAGACGGCCCGGTGTTTCCCCTGGCCGATCTGTTAAACCGATGAAATACGATCTGGTAATCGAGCCGCCCTATCTGAACGCCCCTGGCGCGCTGGGGTTCGCCCCCGATCCGCGCGGCCCGATTGACCTGGAGCGGCTGGGGGCGTTTGTAACCAACCCCATCAGCCGCGAGCCGCGCGCCGCCGCCCACGGGACACGCTTTCTGGCCTACCCCGGCGGATTCCTGCTCCACACCGGGCATCCCAACCCCGGCCTGCGCACCGCCCTGCGCCGCTACGCGCCGCAGTGGCAGCGCTCGCCCTGCCCGGTGCTGGTGCATTTGTTAATCCAGCGGGCGGAAGAAGCGAGCCTGATGGCCCAACGGGTGGAGGGACTGCCCGGCGTAGCCGGGTTGGAGCTGGGCCTGCCGCCCGACATCCATCCTGCTGACGTCGCGGCCCTGGGGCGCGAGCTTTCCGGCGAACTGCCGGTGATCCTGCGCCTACCGTTAGAGCGGGCGGTAGAACTGGCAGAGGCGGCGGCCGCCGCCAGGCGGAGCCAGCGGGTGGCGGCCATCAGCCTGGCCGCCCCGCGCGGCCTGCTGCCCCTGCCGGGCGGCGAACTACGCAGCGGGCGCTTATATGGGCCGGGGATTTTCCCGCACATTTTGGCCGCTCTGCACAGCCTGCGCAAGACCGGTCTGCCGGTCATCGCCGGCGGCGGAGTGTATCGCCCGGAGCAGGCCCAGGCTCTGCTGGCCGCCGGAGCGCTGGCGGTGGAACTGGACGCAGTGCTGTGGCGCGGGGGCTGGTAAAAGCAACGGTGCGCCGCATCTGGTTTTAATGCGCCGCACCGGATTGATGCAGACTTGTCTTACCGCAGCCAGGTGCGACGCACTGGGATCAGGTGCGTCGCACCATTTATTTCTCCAGCCAGATGGTCACCGGGCCGTCGTTTTCGATCTCAACCAGCATGTGGGCGCCAAATTCGCCGGTCTGGGTGGGGACGCCCTGGGCCTGCAAGCGCTCGGCAAACTGTGTTACCAGCGGAGCGGCCACTTCTGGCGGAGCGGCGTCGGTAAACGAGGGCCGCCGGCCCCGGCGCGTGTCGGCGTACAGGGTGAACTGCGAAACCACAATCGCCGCCCCGCCCACTTCCAGCAGCGAGCGGTTGATCTTACCCGCTTCATCCTCGAAGATGCGCAGGTTGGCGATCTTCTCGGTCAGGTAGGCGATTTGTTCCTCACCGTCCCGCGGGCCAACCCCCAGCAAGATCACCACACCCGGCCCGATCTGGGCTACCGTGCGCCCTCCCACCGACACTTTGCCCCGCCGCACTCGCTGCACAACTACCCGCATCTTATATCCTTTTTAAAATCAGATTCTCTCCGGCAGGCCGATGGCCTGGCGTACCTCGCGCATCGTTTGCTGGGCGATGGCGCTGGCCCGCTTCTGGCCGTCGGCCAGAATGTCCCACACCAGATCGGGCTGGCGGTTGAATTCCGCCCGCCGGGTCCGGAACGGCTCCAGCGAGGCGTTCATGTTCTTCGCCAAAAGCTGCTTGCACTGCACGCAGCCGATCCCGGCCGTGCGGCAGTTCTGCTCCACCATCACTACCTCTTCCGGCGCAGAGAAAACCTTGTGCATGGCATACACGTTGCAGATGTCGGGGTTGCCGGGGTCGCTGCGCTTGATGCGCTGCGGGTCGGTCACCATCTGCATCACGCGGGCGGTGGTCTCTTCGGGCGTGGCTGCCAGTTCGATGTGATTGTTGAGGCTCTTGCTCATCTTCTGCTGGCCGTCGATGCCAATCACCTTTGGCACTTCGGTGGCCCGCATCTGCGGCTCGATCAGCACATTGCAGTTATAGCGGTAGTTGAACGAGCGCACCGTCTCGCGGGCGAACTCCAGGTGAGGGGCCTGGTCGACGCCTACCGGCACCACGTCGGCCTTGTACAACACGATGTCGGCCGTCATCAGCACCGGGTAGCCCACCAGCCCATAGTTGACGTTATTGGGATGCTGGCGTACCTTCTCTTTGAAGGTCGGCAGGTCGGTTAGCTTGCCCAGCGGCGTGACCATCGACAGGTAGGTGTGCAGCTCGGCCACTTCCGGCACCTGCGACTGGATGAAGATGATCGCCTCTTCCGGGCGAATACCGGCCGCCAGCCAGTCGAGGGCCATTTCGTAGGTGTTGGATTTCAACTCCTGGGTCGTTTCGACCGTGGTCAGGGCGTGAATATCGACGATGCAGTAGACACAGTTGTATTCATCCTGCAGGGCGACGTAATTTTTAATTGCGCCCAGGTAGTTGCCCAGGTGCTGGCGCCCGGTAGGCCGAGCGCCGGAGAAACAGCGTCCTTTTTTTGCCATCAAGTTTGGCCTCCTTGTAGATATTTTTCGATCAGGGCCGTCACCTCGCCCGGTTCGGCATGGCGATGGGTTTGCAGCTTGGAATAGACCAGATTGCCGTTGAGGCTGACCTCGAACCGCCCGCCTTCATGCGGGATGAGAGTCAGCGATTCGATCTCCGCTTCGAACTTTTTGAGCAGTTCGGCCGCCAGACTGGCGGCGCGGTCGGTGTAGTGTCAGACCGCACAATAGACCAGCTCGATTTTGAGCAGCATACCTCATGCCTCCTGAACGAATCGATGCAAAAAAACAAAAAACCCCACCGGTGATGCGATGGGGAAACAGCCAGCTTCACAACTGCAACCGCCAGTCGGCCGGGAAAGTTCCACGGCGAACGGCTTGCCCGGATAACGGCGGCACTCCCGGCCCAGGCTACTGCGCCCCACGAAATAGGGCGGTTCACCCGGCAGCTCCAAGGTCCATTCCTCGCCGGCGTATGGGCGGGGCTTGCACCTGCCCCCCGCTCTCTGGGCCATCGTTTCGGCGGCTACTCGTCCTCTTCACAGCTTTTAGCAGGCATAGTGTAGCCTGATTCGGAGGTTATGTCAATGTTAAAGATTTCCCGTTTTTATCATTTTGGGTTGTTGGGCGGCGCAGCCGCCCGACAACCCCCTGAAGAACCTCCCGCCTTCGGCGCAAGAGCCAAAACATATTAACCGCAAGAAACGGATATTCTCCGCTGGGGTTTTCGGGTATCATACCCGGCAGGATAAAGGAGCGGAACTATGAGCGACACTTTATTGTTAGACGAAGAAACCTGCTGGCGGGCGGTGGAAAACCGGGATGCCAGCTTCAGCGGCCGCTTTGTGCTGGGGGTGCGAAGCACAAAAATCTACTGCCGCCCCGGCTGCCCGGCCCGCTTGCCCAAGCGCCAGAACGTGACCTTCTTCGCCGCCTGCGCCCAGGCCGAGGCGGCTGGCTACCGGGCCTGCAAACGCTGCCAGCCCAACCGGCCTCTCGAACCCCAGGCCCAACTGGTGACCGACGCCTGCCGCCTGCTGGAAGAATCGAGCCGGCTGCCGCTGGCCGAACTGGGCCGCCGGTTGGGGGTCAGCCCGTGGCACTTGCAGCGTGTGTTCAAGGCCGCCACCGGTCTTTCGCCCCGCCAGTATGCCGCCGCCCGGCGCGAGCAGCAACTCAAAGAGCAGCTTCGCCAGGGGCAAGATGTGGCCGGCGCGCTCTACGCCGCCGGATATGGCTCGCACAGCCGCCTGTATGAAACCGCCGGACAGCGCCTGGGGATGACCCCCGGCCAGCTGCGCCGGGGAGGCAAAGGAATGACCATTTATTACGCTATTGTCGCTTGCCGTTTGGGGCGGATGTTGGTCGCCGCCACCTCACGCGGCGTGTGCGCCCTCAGCTTCGGCCAGGACGACGCCGACCTGGAGGCCTTTCTGCGCCGCGAATACCCCTCCGCCGCCCTGCAAGCCAACAGCCAGTACCTGGCTGCCTGGCTGAACGACCTGCTGGCCTACCTGGACGGCCAGCAGCCCCGCCTCGACCTGCCGCTGGACGTGCAGGCTACCGCCTTCCAGCTCCGGGTGTGGGAGGAGCTGCGCCGCATCCCTTACGGCCAGACTCGCACCTATACCCAGGTGGCCCAGGCCATCGGCCAGCCCAGCGCGGTGCGAGCGGTGGCGCGGGCCTGCGCGGCCAACCCGGCCGCGGTGATTACCCCTTGTCACCGGGTGGTGCGCAGCGACGGCTCGCTGGCCGGGTATCGCTGGGGGACGCAGCGCAAACAGGCCCTGCTGGATATGGAGCGCCAGGCGGCCGAGCAGCAGACCGGCGAACTGGCCCAGGAGGCCGCCAACTGGCCGTAACCCATGCCCGACCTGCTCACCGCAGACAATTTTCCTCAGATGGTTGCGCAACTGGCCGGGGGCGACCCCGCCCTGCGCGCCCTGGTCAACCGGTCGGGCCTGCCGCCGTTCTGGCAGCGCCCGGCCGGGTTCGCCGGGCTGGTGCGCATCATCCTTGAGCAGCAGGTTTCGCTGGCCTCGGCCAAAGCCGCCTTCGACCGGCTGCGGCTGGCCCGGCCCGACCTCTCGCCAGCCTCTTTCCTGAGCCTGGACGAAGTCGAGCTGCGCCAGATCGGTTTCAGCCGCCAGAAGGCCGGCTACTGCCGCGGGGTCGCCCAGGCCGTCCTGGCCGGCGACCTGGACCTGGACGGCCTGACCGCCCTGGATGACGATTCCGCCCGCACCGTCCTGGTGCAGTTGAAAGGCATCGGCGTGTGGACGGCCGACATTTACCTGCTGCTGGCCCTGGGGCGGGCCGACCTGTGGCCGGTGCAGGATTTGGGTCTCATCGGCGGGGTGCGCCGGGTTTACGACCTGCCTCAACCGCCTACCCACGAAGCGCTGCTCGAATTGGGCCAGCGTTTCCGGCCTTATCGCTCGGCCGCCACCCGCCTGTTCTGGCATTGCTATTTGAGTTAACAAGGGGCCTGGATCGGATCGTAGGGGCGCGCGTGGCGCAGCCACGCGCGCCCCTACGATCCATATTTTTATAGCTCTTCCGCCAAAGGCGGGAAATCTTTTATTTGTTGAAGTTGGCAACGCGGCGGCTCCCCACTCGACCGGGGTGGAGGCGCCGGGAGAGCCACAAATATTTTGGGGGAATGCCAGGGGTTATATGCTAAAATGATAACAGATTTATGAAACAATACTTGCCGGGCAGGTTGATGGGCGGCTGCGCCGCCTGTTAACCTGCCAGTAGCTTGTATGGAGGGTTTGATGAAACCTGAACTTGACATCCGCCCCTCACCGATTGCCGGGCAGTGGTACCCGGCCCAACCCACCCGCCTGGCGCAAGCCGTGGATGGGTACATTCAAAATGCGCAGTTGCCTCCGCTGCCGGGCGAAGTGGTTGCCATCGTCGTACCCCACGCCGGGCATCCTTATTCCGGCCCGGTGGCCGGGTATGCCTTTGCCGCCCTGCGCGGCCTGACCCCCGACGTGGTGGTAGTGGTCTCGCCCATGCACTACCCGTATATGGAGCCGCTGCTCACCACTGCCCATGCAGCCTATGGCACTCCCCTGGGGACCATCCCGGTGGCGCGGGATGCGTTGGACGAACTGGACGGGTATCTGCGCCCGGTATTGGGCTACGGCCTCAGCCGGGTGGCGCGCGACCCCGAACACTCGCTCGAAATCGAGCTGCCCTTCTTGCAGCGCGCCCTCGAGCGGCCTTTCGCCCTCATCCCGCTGATGCTGCGCGATCAGGGCCAGCCGTTGGCCGAGGCCCTCGGCAAGGGGCTGGCCCGCCTGATCTGCCAGGGCGAGGCGCTGCGCGGAAAAAAAACACTGCTGGTCGCCAGCACCGACCTGTCGCACTTCTACCCGCAGCAGGTGGCCGAGCAGTTGGATCGCGAAATGCTGCGCCAAGTGGCAGCCTTCGACCCGGCCGGGGTTCTCCAGGCGGAGGAAACCGGCAAGGGCTTGGCCTGCGGCTGCGGGGCGCTGGCAGCCGTGCTGTGGGCGGCCAAAGATTTGGGCGCTAACCGGGTGGATGTGCTGCGCCACGCCACTTCGGGCGATGTGACCGGCGATTTCGACCGGGTAGTGGGCTACGGTGCAGCCGTGATTACAAAATAAAGCGTATTGGGATATGTCAAATTACTTTTGGGCCGATTTATTGGGCCTCCTCACCATTGTAGTGTTCGTGTTGATCAACGCCTTTTTTGTGGCTGCTGAGTTTGCTCTGGTCAGTGTTCGCAAAACTCGAATTGCCGAGCTGGCGGCGCGCGGCCAGGCCGGGGCCGAGGCTGTCCAGCGCGCCATCAACAACCCCGACCGGGTCATCGCCGCCACCCAACTGGGGATCACCGTGGCAAGCCTTGTGTTGGGCCGCCTGGAGCCAACCCTGTCTAAAATGCTGGAACCACTGGTGGGCCTGCTGCCTAAAAACATGCAGACCGAGCTGGCCTTCAGCATCATGACGGTCATCTCGTTCAGCCTGATTACTTTCCTGACGGTGGTGGTGGGTGAACTGGCCCCCAAGTCCATTGCCCTGCAAAACCCGGAGCGCACGGCCCTGTTTGTGGCTGGGCCGACTTTGCTCACCGAACGCATCTTCAAACCCGCCATCTGGGCCTTGAACGGGGCCGGGGCGGTTTTGCTGCGCCTGGTGGGCATTCAGCCAGCCTCGGGGCATGGGTTGGTGCACTCGGTCGAAGAGTTGAAAATGCTGGTCGACGCCAGCACCCAGGGCGGGGTGGTGGAGCAAGAAGAAAATGTGATGCTGCACGCCGTGTTCGACTTTGGCGAGATGGTGGCGCGTCAGGTGATCGTGCCGCGTACCGAAATGGTAGCCGTAGAGGCCGCCGCCCCGCTGGACGAGATCATCCAGCTTACCACTCAATCGGCCTACACCAAGTTCCCGGTCTATGAAGAAAGCCTCGATCAGGTGGTGGGCATCGTCCACGCCAAAGACCTGCTGATTGCCATGCAAAAGCCCGGCTGTAATGATTGCACCGCCCGCAGCCTGATGCGCGAACCGCTGTTTGTGCCGGAGACCCTGCCGGTCAGCGCCCTGCTGCGCCTGTTCCGCGATAACCGCCAGCACATCGCCATCGTGCTGGACGAATTCGGCGGCACGGCCGGGCTGGTGACGCTGGAAGACCTGCTGGAGGAGATTGTGGGCGAGGTCAACGACCCGTTCGACCCCTCCGCCCCCGGCATCCAGCCCCAGGCAGACGGCTCGGTGCTGATCGACGGGCTGACCCTGATCGAAGATGTCAACGAGGAGTTGGACCTGGAACTGCAAGAAGAATACTACGATACCATCGCCGGGTTTGTGATGGGCCGGCTGGGGCGCATCCCGCGCCTGAACGATGTGGTCGAGGCCGACGGTGTGCGCCTGCGGGTGGAGGAGATGGACCGCCTGCGCATTGCCCATGTGCGCCTGAGCCGCATCGAGCCGCCCTGCGAGAAACCTGCTGGTAGTAATCCAACAAACGAACCTTAGTTTGCGAAGATGGTTTACGGCTGGCGCAGCCAGCTGCAAACCACCCTCCAAATTTATCCAATTCAACCATGCCGATTTACGTTGCCATTGCGGTTAACGTTCCCTTTGCTACGGGGACATTTCATTATCACCTGCCGCCCGAACTGGAAGGCCAGGTGCAGCCTGGCTGCCTGGTGCGGGTTCCGTTTGGCCGCCAGGCGGTACAGGGGGTCGTGGTGGGTTTTACCGATCAGCCGGAGGTGAGTGAAACCCGCCCGGTGGAAGACATCATCGACCCGGCGGCGGTGGTCACGCGGCTGCAAATCGAGCTGGCGCAGGGGATGGCGCACGAATGGCTGGCCCCGCTGGCGGCTTGCATCGGGCTGATGCTGCCGCCAGGGGTCGAGCAGCAGGCCGACCAGGAATATCACCTGCAGAGCGGGCCGCGCCTGGCCAAACCGACCCCCACCCAGGCCCGCCTGCTGGCCCTGCTGAGCGAGCGCGGCCCGCTGCGCGGCCAGCAGATCGACCGGGCTATGCCGCGGGTCAACTGGCGGGCCGCGGCGCGGGTCTTGACGCAGAAGGGCCTGCTCGCCAGCCAGCCGGTGCTGCTGGCCCCGCGCGTGCGCCCTAAGCACAACCGCACCGCCGTCCTGGCCGTGTCCCTCGAGGCGGCTGAGGCGGCCCTGCCAGGCCTGGGGCGGGCCGGAACCCCGGCCCTGGAGCGCCGCCAGGCCATCCTGCGCTATCTGATGCAGGCCAGCGAGCCGGTGGACGTTGCTTGGGTGTACGCCGAAACCGGCGGCACAGCCGCCGACCTGAAGCTGCTGGGCGAGCGCGGCCTGGCGCGCCTGGGCGAGGCCGAAGCGCTGCGCGACCCGCTGCGGGCGGCCAACATTCGCCCTTACGAAGCCCCGCCGCTCACCGGCGGACAGCAGGCTGTGTGGCAGCGGGTGGCGGCTCACCTGGAGCAAAGCCAGGCCGGGCAATCGCCTCCTGCCCTGCTACTGCACGGCGTAACCGGGTCGGGCAAGACCGAGATCTATCTCCGGGCGGTGGAGCAGACCCTGCTCAACGGGCGGCAGGCGATTGTGATGGTTCCCGAAATCGCCCTCACTCCGCAGACCATCGCCCGCTTCGCCGGGCGCTTCCTGGGCCGCTTTCCGGGCGGGGTGGGGGTGATCCATTCGGGCCTGTCGGACGGCGAGCGTTACGACACCTGGCGGCGGGCGCGGGCCGGCGAGCTGAGCCTGGTGATCGGGCCGCGCAGCGCCCTGTTCAGCCCACTCGAACGCCTGGGGCTGATTGTGGTGGATGAATGCCACGACGATACTTACTACCAGGCCGAGGCCGCCCCCTATTATCACGCCCGCCAGGTGGCCGTCCAATACGCCGCCCTGGCAAAGGCCGTCTGCCTGCTTGGATCGGCTACTCCCGATGTGACCAGCATGTACCAGACTGGGGCGCAGGTGGGCGCGCCGGCTGACAAGCCGGACGGGCGGGGCGTGTTGGAATATCTTCACCTGCCGGAGCGCATCCTGGCCCACCGCGATGCGGTGAGCCAGGCGTTGGCCGGGCTGCCAGGCCAGCCCACCCGGCGCGGGCGGGCCAGATCAAGCGGCTTCCAGCCCCTGGAGGGCCTGGCCCAGGCGGCCGAACTGCCTCCGGTGGAGATTGTCGACATGCGCAGCGAACTGAAGGACGGCAACCGCTCGATCTTCAGCCGGGCCCTGCAAGAAGCGCTTAAGCAAAACCTGGCCCAGGGCCTGCAAAGCATCCTGTTCCTCAACCGGCGCGGCACGGCCACCTATGTGTTCTGCCGCGACTGCGGCTACACCCTCAAATGTCCACGCTGCGAAATCCCCCTCACCTATCACGAAGCCGAGAATATTCTGCGCTGCCATTCCTGCGCCTACACCCGCCGCCTGCCCCAAACCTGCCCGCAGTGCAAAGGGACCCGCATTCGCCAGTTTGGCACCGGCACCCAGAAGGTGGAGGCCGAGGTACAGGCGGCTTTCCCCGGTGTGCGCACCCTGCGTTGGGATCACGAAACCACCCGCCGCAAGGGGGCGCATCAGGAAATCCTGGCCCAGTTTGCCGGCCATAAGGCCGACGTGCTGGTGGGGACGCAAATGCTGGCCAAGGGCCTGGACCTGCCTCTGGTGACGCTGGTGGGGGTGGTGCTGGCCGATGTGGGCCTGAACTTGCCCGATTACCGGGCCGCCGAGCGCACCTTCCAGGTGCTGACCCAGGTGGCCGGGCGAGCCGGGCGCAGCCCGCTGGGCGGGCAGGTGATCTTGCAGACCTTCGAGCCGGAGCATTATGTCATCCAGGCCGCCGCCCGGCATGATTATGCCGCCTTCTATCAGCAAGAGCTGGCCTTCCGCCGCCAGACCGATTACCCGCCTTTTGTTCGCCTGGCGCGCCTGGAATACCGGCATTACGAAGCCGCCAAAGCCGAGCAGGCCGCTCTGGCCCTGGCTGCTCGTTTGAGGGGCTGGCTGGCAGAGGGCGATCACCGCCGCACCCGCTTGATTGGCCCGGCGCCGTGCTTTTTTGGCCGGGTGGCCGGGCTGTATCGCTGGCAGATCGTGGTCGCCGGGCCAGACCCGGCCGCCCTGCTGCGCGGCCGCGACCTGGGCGAATGGAAAGTGGCCCTCGACCCGCCCTCGCTGCTGTAGGCTTAGATAGAACCAGATAAACCGCCCTATTTCTATCAAAATGATGTTATCATTGGGACGGTTAACCCAAGTTTGTTGAGGAGGATCTATGCAGCCGCTTCGCCGTGAGATTCTGACCTGGGATGACGTAGAGCGCCTGATCGACCATTTACTGCCCCAGTTTGACCAGGAGTTCGAGGCGATGATCGTCATCACCCGCGGCGGGATGGTGCCTGGCGGCCTGTTGGCCGAAGCTATGGGCATTACCCACATTCTGACGGCTGCGGTAGACTTCCCCACCCAGGTGGAGATGGAAAAGGCCAAGCTGATGGCCTGGCCGCAGTTCATCCAGTTCCCCGAAGAAAAAGCCCTGCGCGGGCGGCGCACCCTGGTGGTAGACGATGTATGGGGGTCTGGCCGCACCATCACGGCGGTCAAAATCCGCGTGTCGGCCGTGGGCGGCATTCCCGCCACCTGTGTCTTCCATTTCAACCCCTATCGCAACCTGTTTGGCACCGCCCGGCCCGATTACTATGCCGCCATCACCGACGCCCACATCATCTATCCCTGGGAGATCGACCGCGGCCCCGACCGGGTGCTGCTCAGCGATATGTAGCCGGCGAACGCCTGGCGCGAATCAACCAGGGATTTTGTCGCCCGAAGTGCGACAAAATCCCTGGTTGATTCATGTTTATAAGCCCCCCACCGCCCAGGCCAGGCTGCGCCGGAAGCGGGCGTTGGCAAAATGCTTTTTCCAGGTCATCTCGAAATCTGCTTGCAGCGCCTGACGCTCGGCCTGGCGATAGGCCAGGTAGGCTCGCACCCCGGCCAGGCTTTCGTCTGAGGCGTCCGGCTGGTCGGCGATGAACGCTTCCAGCAGGGCAGACGCCACCTGGGCGTCGTTCAAATCGCCCAGGTGATCTTGCAGCGCCTTGATGGCTTCGATCACGCTGGCTGCCCGGCGGCCCAACACTTCCTGAAAATACTCCACCGTATAGCGCAGCTTCTTGAATTCGATGCGTAAGGCGTGCAGCCGCTCGACCGGCGCCGCGTGCAGATACGGCCCATAGGCGCGGGCCGCGGCCAGGCGGGTGTAAATCAGCGTTGGGGCCAGGCAGCGCACGCTGATCGGGGTCGGAACGTCGCTCTCCACCCGGCGCGCCCCGGCGCCGGGGGTATTCAAGAAGATGTTGAACTGGCGTTTGAACAGCGCATACTCGCGGCTGTCCAGCAGGGCCAGCATCTCGGCCCGGGCGGCCTGGCGTTCGGCGCGCCAGTGGGCCTGCAAGGGCGAAAGATCGCGGGACACGCCGGACGGCAGTCGGCTCTGGTCAGCGGTCTGTGGTCCGGCGTCGGCGGTCTGCGCGCCTGCCTCCGTCCAACCCGTCGCCTTTTCCATCAGTACATCCAGATCGCGCACTTTGCCTAGGGCGCGCCCGGCGGCGCGCAGGCCCTTGAGATAGGGCTTGAGTGCGCCCGGCTCGAAGGCCGGCTCAAAGACCTCGAACGCCGCCCGCAGCCGGCGGGTTGCCACGCGCATATCGTGCAGGTCTTCGATGTCTTCCCCAGAGCGCGTACCGTCTTCCTTCGCCAGCATCCTGGCAAAGTGGAAGCGCATCACCTTGCGGCCCGCCTCAGCCAGCGCGTCGTCGGGCAGCAGGCCGATGGTCTTGGCCGGTTTTGGGAAAGGCAGGCTGCGCAGGGCGGCCTCGTCGGGCGCTAAGACTTCCAGGGGCGGGTAGCCCAGGCGCTTCCACAGGCGCGCCGCCCGCCGGACAGCCTGGGCGGCCGGTTCAGCCGCCGGCCCAGACAGGGTAAGCCAGGCCCCTTCGACCGGCGATTGATAGGTGATCTCGACCGCCGGAGAATCCGGCTGGCCGGGGGCCAGGGCGGCCGCCACGCGCAGCAGGGCCGCCAGGGTCAGGGCCAGGCGCGGCTGTTCGCCGGCGAGGTGAAACCGTTCGAGCGATTTGGGCTTTACCCAACCGCGGCCCACCGCCAGCGCGCCCGCTGCAGCCCGGCGTTCCGCTTCATCAAGCCCGGCCGGCGCGCCAACCTGCGCCAGCTCCCAGGCCGCTTTGGCGGCCGCCTTGGGTGATTTGCGCCGCGCCTGGGGCAGGCGGGCCGAATACAGCCCGGCGGCGGCCTGCAGCGTCTGCCCGGCCGCCTCGTCCAACCCGTGCAGCGGTGCGGTCGCCTCGAACAACTGCCAGACCAGGGCGGCCAGCGCCAACGAAGAACTGGATGAATCGGGAGAGGCGGCCGGGAGGTTCATCCGTATTGGATCTCTCCCCGCGCCTTCAGTTCCTGAGGCAGCAGGGCGGCGTAGATAAATGAATGAATGGGGGTTAGCACACCAGCGGCCTGGCCCAGGCGGGCCACTGCCCCGCTCTGAGCCGCCAGCTCGGAGGGGCGACCTTCCATGACATCTCGCTGCATCGAGGCGGTAACGCCGGGGGCCATGCCGTCGATAAAGGCCATCGTTTTTGCCACCGTATTGTCCGGCAGGTTCACCTGGCGGGCGTGAGCCACCGCCACGACTTCGGCCAGGGCGGCTTCCAGCAGGGCGCGGGTTTCGCTGAGGCTGCGCATAACGCCGGCCGGAGCGCGGGTGATGGCGCCCACCCCGCTGATGGCAGCGATAAACACAAACTTATCCCACATAGCGGCCTGGATGTCGTCTGGCACGCTCACCGTTACGCCCTGGGCGCGCTCGAACGCCTGGCGCAGGGCCTCGACCCGCGGGCTGGGGCCGCCTTCCAATTCGCCAAACGCGATGTACGGCTCGATGCCCACGTGCCGCACCAACCCCGGCCCGGCCAGGGCGGCCGAGATGCGGGTTAGCCCGCCCAAAACGTGCTGCTTGCCCAGCACCCGGGCCAGTTGATCGGGCGCTTCTACCCCGTTGCCCAGGTAGATCACCCCGGTTTCCGGCCCCAAGAGCGGCTGCATCGAGCGCGCCGCCTGGGGCGCTTGCCAGGCCTTTACCCCCACCAGCACAATGTCCACCGGACCAATGGCGGCGGGGTCGTCGGTGGCCTGCACCGGCTGGAGGCTGAAATCGCCCTTGATCGATTCGACCCGCAGGCCGCCGGCCTGCATGGCGCGCAGATGCTCGCCGCGAGCGATGAAGTGTACATTTTCCCCGGCCTGGGCCAATCGCCCGCCGTAATAGCCTCCAACCGCTCCAGCGCCAAATACTGCAATTTTCATGGAAGACTCCTCTGTGTGGTTTGCTTCGATTATATCGCCTTCTCAGGCGCGACGGTAGCCATCCCCTTAACCATTATGGCGCCTGGTGTCTCGCTGCGCCTCGTGCGACAAAATCCGCGATTACTCCTCTTTTCAGGCGAGCTTTGCTCGCCAGGCGAAGCTCGCCAGTCACCTCCACCCCGGTTGAGCGGAGAGCTACCCGCGGATATACTCCCCGCCTGCGAAAGCAGTCACGATCCCCCGCTTTCGGCGGAAGAACCCTGTCTTTTCCCAGGCGTTGGAAGGGCGCTGTATCCGTAGATACGATCAGCCAATCGATGCAATGTCTACGATCTGCCCGCCCTGTTTGTAGACCCGGCCCACGCGCGGCAGCAGCGAGGTGGTCACTTCATAGTTGATCGTGCCGGCCAGCTTTGCCACCTCCTCGGCCCGGATGCGGTCTTGTCCGTGCGGGCCGTTCTGCGCGCCCACCAGGGTCACTTCGTCGTCCTGCTGCACGCTGGGGGCGGCGCTTGCATCGACTACGAACTGATCCATACACACCCGGCCCATCAACTTACAGCGCGCCCCGCGAATCAGCACTTCACTCTGGTTTGAGAGGATGCGGTGGTAGCCGTCGCCATAGCCCACCGGAACCAGGGCTGCCAGGGTGGGCTGTGCAGTGATGTGCGTGCGGCTGTAACTCACCCCGGCCCCGGCGGGCAGGGTGCGCACCCGGCTGACGGTGCTTTTCAGGCTCAGCGCCGGACGAATCTCGAACACCGGCGGCCACTGGTCGGACGGGTCCATGCCGTACATGGCGATGCCGGGGCGCACAGCGTCGAAGTGGGCTTCGGGAAGGCGCATTGTGGCGGCGCTGTTGGCGGCATGCACCAGGGGGATGTGGATGCCGGCCTGTTCGGCCGACTGGCGCACCTGGTTGAAGGCCGCCAACTGTTGGCAGGTGTACTGCAGGTCTTCCCAATCGGCGGTGGCGAAGTGCGTGAACAGGCCCTCCAGGGCCAGGCCAGGCAGCTTCACCAGTTGGCGCAGGAAATCCAGGGCTTCGGGCGGCTGCAGGCCGTAGCGGTTCATGCCGGTGTCGATCTTGACATGCACCGGGGCCAAGGCGCCCAGGGCGGCGGCCCGGGCCGAGAGGGCCTGGGCAAATTCCAGCGTCATCAGGCTGGGGGTCAGGCGATTTTCCAGCACCAGGTCGGCTCCGTCGGGTGGGGTGTAGCCCATCACCAGGATGGGCGCTTGAACCCCGGCCCGGCGCAGCTCGACCCCTTCAATGGCCCGGTGGACGGCCAGCATTTTGGCCCCCGCCGCCAGGGCCGCCCGCGCCACCGGCGCGGCTCCATGCCCATAGGCGTTGGCTTTGACCACCGCAATGACCTTTACCTTTTCGCCTACGTGGCGCTGAAAAGCCCGCACATTATAGGAAATCGCATCCAGGTCGATTTCCGCCCAGGTAACAATTCCGTTCATCATACTGAATCTTTGCTCCATTCGTGCAAGGGCCGCCGAACGGGTCAAACCCATCCAGCGGCCCAGGATTGAAAATACCATTCCTGGTTGGGTCAAACGGCGTGTCCGTTTTGACCCAACCAATATACCCCATTTTTAGCCGCCCAGGTAGGCCTCTCTCACGCGTGGATCGGCCAGCAGTTCGGCCCCTGTGCCAGACAGGGTGATGTTCCCGGTTTCCAGCACGTAAGCCCGGTGGGCGATTCGCAGCGCCATGTTGGCGTTCTGCTCGACCAGCAGAATGGTCGAGCCAGACTGGTTGACATCGCGCAGGATCTTGAAGATCTCGCGCACCAGCACCGGGGCCAGGCCCATCGAAGGCTCATCCAGCAGCAGCACCCGGCCGCGGCTCATCATGGCCCGGCCTACGGCCAGCATCTGCTGCTCGCCGCCCGAAAGCGTGCCGCTCAACTGCTTTTCGCGCTCTTTCAGGCGCGGGAACAGCGTAAACACCCGTTCGTAGTCGCGTTCGATCTGATCGTGATCTTTGCGCTGCCAGGTCGCCAGCTTCATGTTTTCCATCACCGTCAGGTTGCCGAAGATGCCGCGCCCCTCCGGCACCTGGGCAATGCCCAGGCCCACGATCTTATCGGCCGGG
>CAYQDU010000042.1:0-26431 GCA_964416275.1 uncultured Anaerolinea sp.
CAATGGAAGAAGTGGGCAACCGCTTTGAAGAAGGCGATTTCTTCGTCCCTGAAATGCTGATTGCCGCCCGCGCCATGCAGTCTGGCCTGACGCTCCTGAAACCCCAGTTGATGGCAGGCGGGGTCAAGGCGGCCGGCAAGATCGCCATTGGCACCGTCAAAGGCGACCTGCACGACATCGGCAAGAACCTGGTGGCAATGATGCTGGAAGGGGCCGGCTACGAAGTGCAAGACCTGGGGGTAGACGTAGACCCGCAGAAATTCATCCAGGCCGTCCAGGATGGGGCGCAGGTGATCGGCATGTCGGCCCTGCTGACCACCACCATGAGCAACATGCAGAATACCCTGGCGGCCCTTAACACGGCCGGGCTGCGCCAGCAGGTCAAGGTGATGATTGGCGGCGCGCCGGTGACCGAAGCCTACGCCAAACAAATCGGGGCCGACGCCTACGCCCCCGACGCATCCAGCGCGGTGCGGGCTGCCCGCCAACTGCTGACCGCCTGAGCGGAAGAATTCGGCTGCGCCGCGGCCCCGTTCTGGCCGCGGCGCACTGCTGAGACAACCCCATGGAAACCAAACTTACCCTCAACAACAAGACCGTCATCATCAGCCCCGACCGTCCCTTCACCATCATCGGCGAGCGGATCAACCCCACCCGGCGCAAAAAGCTGGCCGAGACGATGGCAACCGGCGATTTCTCGGTGGCCCAGGAAGACGCCCGCAAGCAGGTCGAGGCCGGGGCGCACGTTTTGGATGTGAATGCCGGCATCCCCGGCGGCGACGAGCCGGCCCTGCTGCGCGGCGCAGTCCAGGCTGTGCTGGAAGCCGTGCAGGTTCCGCTGTGCATCGACACGGCCAATCCCGAAGCCCTGCGAGCCGCCCTGGAAGTCTATCCCGGCAAGGCCCTGATTAACTCCACCACCGCCGAAGAACACATGATGGAGCGGGTCTTCCCACTGGCAAAGCAGTATAACGCGGCCGTGATCGGCGTCATCACCGATGAGAACGGCCTGCCGCCCACCCCACAGGCCCGCCTGGCCGTGGCGCAGAAACTGATCCGGCGAGCCGGGGATTACGGCATCCCCCCCGAAGACATCCTGATCGACTGCCTAGCCCTGACGGTCGGGGCCGATCACAACGCCGGGCGAATCACGCTCGATACCATCGAGCTGGTGCGGAACGAGCTGGGCAACAACATCAACCTGGGAGCCAGCAACGTCTCGTTTGGCCTCCCAGATCGCAAGATCATCAACGTAGCCTACCTGGCTCTGGCGATTGGGCGCGGCATGACCTGCGCTATCACCGACGCCACCGTGCCGGAAATCCAGACCACCCTGCTGGCCTGCGATCTGCTGATGGGCCGGGACGAGTTCGCCATGCGCTGGATCAAGGCCTATCGTAAGCGCCAGGCCGCCCAACCGGCCTGAGAATCACTGGGAGGCCCGCCTGGTTGCGGGCCTCCCAGTGAAAGAGGTACTATTTTTTGGAAAATGGGTGGCTACGCCACCCATTTTCCAAAAAATAGAAAAAATACCCGCCTTCGGCGGAAGAGCCTTTAAAATTCGTCTCAGGCCGCCGGGCCAGGGGGCGGCGGGGGCGGGGTCGTGCCGCTGACCGGCTCTTCTGGAACGACGACCAGCATCACCAGATAAGCCACCAGGCCAGGCACGAAACCGCTCACCGCGGTCAGCAAAACAAAGAGCAAGCGTATCAGGGTCGAGTCAATCGCCAGATAAGCGCCTAACCCGCCGCATACGCCGCCGACCATACGATCGGTGCGCGAACGATAGAGTTTCTTCATCTCAGTTGGCATAGCATAGCTCCTTCACATTCCAGGTTTCAGGTCTATGCTTTATCTACGCCCCTTGTGCCCAAAGGTTGCAGGGGAAAATAGGCTATTCCGCCAGCGCAAGCAGCCGTTCGACCACCCGGCAGGCGCGCCCATCCAACCCGGCGCACAGGGCGGCCGCGTCGCGCTCTCCGGCCCACAAGCGCTCGACAACCGGGCGCAGATCTAACCCCAACGTCTCCAGGTATGCCAGCGGGGCTTCTAGCGCTTCCCCCGGCCCGTTCGCCAGCGCCAGCAGCGCCGGTTCCAGGTCGTACAGTTCCCAGTCCGGGGCAGTTTGCTCGGCCCAGGCCGCCTCAGCCTGAGACGCCCAATCGGCCAGAGCCTGGCGCAGTCGCTCATCTTGCTGCGGGCTGATGAGACCGGCTGCGGCCTGATAGGCGTCTTGCAGGGCGGGCTCATCTCCGGCTTCCAGGGCCGTCTGAAACGCCTGGCGCAGCGGGGCGGGCCAATCGGCCAGGGCTTCCAGCACCACCGGCGGCGCTGGCTGAGCCGGGCGCGGCGCGTCCTCCGGCCCGGCCAGCGCCAGCAGGGCCAGCACATCCTGGATCATCTGGGCTTCCTGATGATCCAGGTCGCGCGTCAAGGCCGGGGCGGAACGCTCACCGGCCCACAGGCGCGTTACCGCCGGTTCCAGCCCCCAGCCCTGTTGAGACATGCGCTGGAGGGTCGCCAGCACTTCCGCCCGGCGGGAAGAATCTCCCGCCGCGACCGCGGCGATCTCTTGAATCAAAGCGTCCAGTTGTGGGAACATAGGTCTCCCCAATAAGAGATTTCGGTTCTTCCGGCGTGGCCGGGAAAGAGGTACTATTTTAGGGGAAATGGGTGGCTACGCCACCTATTTTCCCTAAAATATAGAAAGATTCCCGCCTTCGGCGGAAGAGCGTGGAGGTGACTAATCGTGGATTTTGTCGCACGAAGTGCGACAAAATCCACGCAACATCTCTGCTTGCGAAAGAGTCTGAAAAGTCAGGGCGTCTCATCAAAGTTATACCACACGGCCCGCTGGTGAGCGGAAAGGGCCGCTTCCAGGCGCTCGACTTCCTGGCAAGTGCGCCGGGCAGCGGCGGCCAGAGCCTGGCCGAACAGCGGACCCTGCTCGGGGCCATCCAGGTTCAGGCGCAGGTGCGAATCGAGCGGCGAACGGCGGGTGAGCAGATCGCGCAGCCCTGGCAGCAGGGCCATGATCTCTATCCCCAGGTAGTTGCGCCCCGAAGCCAGGGCCGGATGGGCCAGCACATCGGGGTCAAGCGGGTCGATCTCGTCTGCGGCCCAGGTAAGCCCAACCGCCCGGCGCTTTTCAACCCACAGGCCAACGTAGTTGGTGTGAGCGTAAAAATCCTGCCCGGCGTGCAGCAAACGCCCCAACGCCTGCCAGGCAGGCGCAGGCCTGGCCTGGGCCAGGGCCTGCAATATTGCCTGGCGCTGGCGCTCCATATACGCATTCCCGGCGGCAATGGCCGAATCATCGAAGTGAAATTCAGGGTGGCCCATCTGGCCCGGCAGGCAATCCTGGGCCAGGTTAGCCCGCAAGATGGCGCGCAGCGCCGGGCGGCCGAACCTGCTTTGCAGCGCCTCGTGGGTCAGCCAGCGATGATACCGGCGATGCACCGCTCAGACCTCGATCAACGCGCGGATGCGCTCGAAGGTCTTGGGGCCAATCCCTGGGACATTCAGGATGTCTTCGATTTTCTTGTACTCTCCATGAAGCTGGCGGTACTGCACGATGCTGTGGGCCAGGGACGGGCCAATGCCGGGCAGCGCTTCCAGCTCTTGAGCGCTGGCAGTGTTGAGGTTAATCTTCCCGGCTGGATGGGTGGGCGCCAGGGTAGCCCGCCGGGTGGGGGCCAGCGCCGCGGCGCGCGACGGGGCCGGGCTGGGCGTTGCGCCTGGCGCGGCCACCAACACCTGCTGCCCATCTTTGAGCGGGGCGGCCAGGTTCAACTCGCCCATATTGGCCCCGGTGGAGGCCCCACCGGCGGCTTGCAGCGCATCCTGCACCCGGCTGCCGGGCGGCAGCACGTACACACCGGGGCGCGCCACCGCTCCGCTCACATGCACCGTGAGCGGCAGCGGGGTAGGCGGCGGCATCAACTGCACAGGCCGTCCAGCAGGCTGGCCGGCGGCCAGTTGAATCAGCCCAAAAGCCAGCAGCGCGCAAACCAGGCCAAAGATGAAGCTCAGAAAGTGACCTTTCATCCGGGCAGGCCTCCGCAGGCAGGCCCCATATTCAGGGGGAGTTGTAGGACGCAGCCGCGCAACTTCCCCTGAATATGGATTTTCCAGGCCTTCCGTTGGGCCAGAAAGCCCGCCTGCTTCAAGGATAATCAAAAAGAAATGTATGCTTCAGCCATGCACCGCCCCGGTCGAGCGACAAGAGCGCTGGCGGAGCAGCACAAAGAAATTATAAAGTCGGCGAATCGTTTTCCAGTTTCAAGCTCAAGCCCAGGCGCTGGCGGCTGGCATCGACGTGCAAAATCCGCACCTGCACCGGTTGGCCTTCTTGCAGCATCTGGGCCGGGTCTGGGCTGCCATCGCTCTGCGTAAACTCAGAAATGTGGATCAGCCCGTCCAGGCCTTCCTCCAGGCGAGCAAAAGCCCCAAACTGTACAATACTGGTGACCAGGGCCGTCACCACCTGGCCGGGGAAATAGCGTTTTTCGACTGTTTCCCACGGGTTGGGGTGCAAACGTTTCAAGCTCAGGGCCACCCTGGCCCGTTCTTGATCCACGTTGATCACGAATACGTCTACCCGCTGGCCCAGGGTCAGCACGTCGGCCGGATGATGCACCCGTCCCCACGAAATCTCGGATACATGCACCAGCCCTTCCACCCCGCCCAGGTCTACGAACACGCCAAAATCGGTGATGTTCGTCACAACACCCGAGACGCAGCCCCCCGGCCGCAGCGTGGTCAGCAGCTGCTTGCGGCTGCCCGGTCGAGACTGGGCGGCCCGCTCGGAAAAGACCACCCGGCCGCGTTCCTGGTCGCACTCGATCACCTTCAGGCACAAGATCTGATCGATGTAGCGCTCCAGCCAGGCTTCCAGATCGTTCTCATTGCATGGCACTTCGACCAGGTGCGAAACCGGCACAAAGCCCTGCAGCCGCTCCCCATGGACCAGCAGCCCTCCCCGATTGCAGCCCGTGACCGTCATACGCACAACCTGATCCTGCTCATATAGTTCCACCGCCCGGCGCCAATCGAGGGCGGCGCCTTGAGCGCCAAAATCCATCTGCACGGCTTCGTTATGTTCGATGGGTTGAACGTGACGATTATTGCGCGCCGGTCGGGATACGGTTTGCGTTTCTTCCTCGGCCAGAACGGCCTCCCACCAGGATTCATCCATGGGCGGGGGCGCATCGGCTTCTTCAACATAGCGGCGTTTGTTATTCACCATTAAGTCTACCTCCCCGGTAGTTTTCTTTTTGGTTGTTAGTTGGTTTAGAGCCTTTCAACCCGGCTGCCGGCGAAACAGGTTCTGGGGCCTGTCCAGACTCTCCTGGCGCTTCCATCCGGGCTTGCTGCTCCATTTCGACAATCGCGTTGGCTACCGCCTCGATTGCCACTCGCTGCTTGCGATACAGGTCGGCTTCAGACATCGCCAGACGCATGGCAATCTCGCGCACCTTACGGCCCTCCAAGAACTTCATTTCCAGAATATTATATAGAATCCACTCGCCGGTAAAACGCCGTTCCCCTTCCGGGCGGATATCGTCCATCGCCTGGCGCAGCACCGCTCTCAACGCATTGGTCTGGTTCTCTTCATGATCGAGAGCCGTTTTTTGGACCACCTGCAAATTGAGCAGTGGGTTTTGCGTCAGCTTCGGCCCGCCCCAATAATGGGTCAGAGCGTCTTTCACCCACGGAGAAAGCTGATCGGCCTGGAGGTCGATCTCCGACTCGGACAAAATCTGGGCCCCGTTGTAACGCGAGGCGGCGCGCAAGCGCTGGATCATGTCCATTTGCGGAGTCAGCTCTTCCAACGAGCTGAAAGCCTGCTGCTGGCGGTAGCGATCACGGATCGCCAGCCGGGCGCGCTGAGCCAGAAGGGTCAGCGCATCGCGCTGTTCGCGGTCTAAGGCCTGGTCGGGCGCACGCCGGACACCCAGCAGCCCCAGCAGATGTTCGGGCTGATCGTCACGGTTAAACAGCGGCGCCAGCCAGAAATCGCCCCAGGCAAATAGATCGCCGTCTTCGCCATTCTGCGCCACGCCCTGGAGCAGATGATCGGACAGGCTTTCCTCGTCGAGTGAAACATCACCTCCAATCGTCAGCAAAATTTCCATCCCCTGAGCGCCCCAGGCGGCCACAAAAGCCTGAGAGGTCTGGAGCCGGTCGCAGGCAGCCGCTAGGATCGACTCCAGGAACTGCTGCAAATCGCTCAGGGTAAGCAGGCGCTCGTCGAGCGTCTGGATCAGGCTCATTTCGTCGCGGTCGCGTCCAAACAAGAACAACCGCCGCTCCCAAAACGGGGCTGCCAGGGTAATCAGGTGTTCCAGAATCAGGATCGCCGCCACCATAGCCGCCGGAATCACCGACGACAGATCGTAGCCCAGGCGCACGCCCAGGCGGCGCAGAAAGGTGGTTATCGCCAGCACGGTGATGGCCGTTACCGGGCCGCGCATGATCCACTTGAACAGGCGGCGTTTGACCACCCGGTCGGGCCAGGGTACGCCGAAAAAGGCCACGGCGTAAGCCATCAGGAACAGGAAAAGCGAGGTGAGCAGATTGCTGACCGTAACCGCCAGCCAGAAGAAGAGCGGCCAGCGTTCGGCGATTCCGGAACCAAACAGCAGATAGGGATAGGACCCCAGCACCGGCGCCAGCGCGCCGACCATCAGATAGCTCATCCGCCGCCGACCGGCGCTGGTGACGGTGCGGCGATAGGCGCGCACAAAGTTGGCCCAGGAAAGCAGCATGGCTGCCAGGTACGAGAGGGAGAAGACCCAGGTCAACGTCGTACGCTGAAGATGGGGGGCCGGCGCGGCGTTGGGCAGCAGCGGCCCCACCAGGCGATTGGTGGGCAGCAGCAGCAGGAACAGGGTGGAAAGCAGATAGGCGACGCGCACCCCCCAGCGCCGCCGAAAACGAGACGGGCGCCCGGTGGTAGCCAGAAGCGCATCTGAAAATTGCAGATAGCTTGCCGGTAAGTAAAGAATACCGATCCATTGTATTCGCAGCCAGAAATTTAACGATTGAGGAAGCTCGGTCACCGACCCGAGGGCCTCGCCAACAAAGACGATCACCACACACGCTAAGATCATCGCTAACGACCGGGCCACCCGGTCGCGCAAGTTGAAGGATAAAGCATAGATCAGCAGGGAAAACGCGATAATAGCGATCCCGGCTGTCAGCAGTTCATTCAGCCCGCGCAGCGTTTGAATTAACAATGCAGACATACCAACAGTAAAATGATAGCTTGTTGTCCTACCCGGTCGCCTGGGCCAGACCGGGCAGAACAGGACAACTAAACCGGCTTACGGAAGAACACGCCAATGCCGTAGCTTCCGTAATACAGATCATTATAGCCGCAAAACTCGAATCCCAGCTTGTAGGCCATCTGAAAGGCGGGGTGGTTCTTGGATTGCATTTCCAGGATCACCTGCGAGCATTCCCGGCTGGCGGCCCATTCGGCTGAGGCCAGCGTCAGGCTGGTTCCAATCCCCTGGCGGCGCAGCGGGCGATGCACCACCAGGTCAACAATCCAGGCCGCGCCGATAGCCCGGTCCAGGGCCAGGCTGGCATAGCCCACCGGTTGGCCTTCCAACAGCGCGGTCAGCAGTTCCGAACGGCGGGCCCATTCCTGCACCTGGCGGCTGGCCGGACGGGGATACTCCACCCGCACCGGGCGCGGCAGACGCACCTGGCGAAAATGCACGTTTACCTGCCCGGCAGCGCGCCCCGCATCCAGCTCCAACTGCCAGACATATTCGCTGGTATAGTGCGGGTCGAGCGCGGCCAGGATGGGCAGATCGGCGTCCACCGCGGGACGAATCTCGATCTCTGGCAAACACACCTCGCTTTCCTAAGGCGCCGGCGTGACTTCGGGCGGGCGCGCCACCCGCACTTGCACCACGCAGGGCGGCAGCGCCTGGGCTTGATTATCGACCACCACCAGGCCAAGCTGATATTCGCCCGGCGACAGGCGGGTGGTATCCCAATCGCCCAGCTTGTCGTTCACTTTCGGTGCGTTCCCCGCCTGAATCGTCAACCAGATGGTTTCGTTCGGGCGTTTAATCTCAAACTTGTAAAACCCGAAGTTCGGGATGCTGGCGGCGCCAACCACCGGCACAATTCCGCTAACCTGCTCGCCGGGCTTGGGCATGCTGATCTCGATCTGACCAGCGATACAGCCTTCGCCTAACACAGCAACCTGGGGCTGCCCGGTCGCCGGGGGCGCTTCCCCTCCCAGCAGAGCGCCATCCGGCGGCAGGGTGGTGGTGGCCGTCGCCAGCAAATTGAGGGTGGGAGTGGGCAGGCCGCCCGGCATCGCCGGAGCGACAAAAGACACCATCACGAACACCACAATCGCCATCGTCAACAACAGCACCAGCGCGCTGGCAGCCTGGTTCAGCCGCGCCTGAGCGCCGTCGCGCTCTAAACCAAAGGCTGCCCCGCGCAGCTCCTGCCAGGCCTGGCTAAAACGAACCAAAAATATAAGTCCGAAGCCGCCCAGGCCCAGATAGATCAGTATTTCAAAGGCGCGCAGGAAGCTCAGAATCTCTTCCATACCGCTCCAGGGCCGGGCCAAACCGATAAATTTTGGCTCTCTTTGCGCCGGCGCCTGCGGGGCGCGCCGGGCTGCGAGCAGCGTTGGCGGCGCACTCCATATTGTGCGCCTTAAAGCTGCCGGAGCACACCGCGCAACAGGCTGAGAAGCTGCGGGACGATCTTCGTCCCGGCCTCTAAGACTTCCTCGTGGGTGGTAAACGTCGCGCCATCCAGGTTGGCCTTGTTGCTGATCCCTGAAACGCCCAGGACGCGCGTCCCGGTGTGACGGGCGACGGTCACTTCTGGCACGGTAGACATGCCCACCGCATCCACCCCGGCCAGGCGCAGGAAGCGCAGGTCGGCCGGGGTCTCAAACGTCGGCCCGGCCAGGCAGGCATATACGCCTTCGTGCAGCAGGATGCCAGCCTGGGCCGCCACCTGGCGCGCCAGGGCGCACAGGTCGCGGTCGTAGGCCCGGCTCATGTCTGGAAAGCGCGGCCCCAGCTCGTCCAAGTTCGGCCCGCGCAGCGGGCTTTGCCCGGCCATGCCGAGCAGGTTCAGGTGATCGGTGATGAGCATCAGGCTGCCCGGCTCGTAGGCCGGGTTAACCGCCCCGGCCGCGTTGGTGACCACCAGGGCTTCTACCCCCAGGCGCTGCATCACGCGCACCGGCAGCGTCACCTGGGCCATGCTGTAGCCCTCGTAATAGTGCGCCCGGCCCTGCTGCACCAGCACTTCCTGTCCTTCCAGCCGCCCGGCCACCAGTTGCCCGGAATGGCCGCGCACGGTGGAAACCGGCCAGTGCGGCAGGTCGCCATAGGGAATACGCACCGCGTTTTCTATGGAATCGGCTAACCCGCCCAGGCCCGAGCCTAAAATCAGGCCCACCCGCGGGGAAGCATGCAGTTTAGAACGCACTGCATCGGCTGTCTTATCGATTTGCGCCAGGGTCATCCAGTCATTCATATTTGCACAGACTCTTTTGTGATAATTATAACATGCGTTTCAAGCATCTTATGCCAGCACGCGGTGGAAGGCCTGCAGGGCCTGCTCCACCCCGGCATCGTCGATCCAGTAATGCAGCACCAGGCGGAAGCGCCGCGGGCCGGCGACGCCCACTTTGACGCCCTGCTCGGCCAGGCGAGCGGCAAAGGTCCGCCCATCCAGGGCCACGCCATCCTCCAGGGTCAGGAAGATCATGTTGGTGTGCGGCGTGCCGGGGTCCAAAACCAGGCCGGGCAGTTGGGCCAGCCCGGCCGCCAGGCGGCCGGCGCGGGCGTGGTCTTCGGCCAGCTGGCCGGTCATCTTTTCCAGGGCGATGATCCCGGCGGCGGCCAGCGCCCCAGCCTGGCGCATGCCCCCGCCCAACATCTTGCGGATGCGGTGGGCGCGGCGGATGAACTCGCGGCTGCCCACCAACACCGAGCCGACCGGGGCGCACAGGCCCTTGCTAAGGCAAATGCTGACCGAATCAGCCGGCTCGGTCAGGCTGCTGGCTGGAACGTTCAAGGCCGCGGCGGCGTTGAACAGGCGAGCGCCATCCAGGTGCAGGCTCAGGCCATGCCGGTGGGCCAGGTCGCCCACGGCGCGGGTATAGGCCACGCTCAACACCGCCCCGCCGCAGCGGTTGTGAGTATTCTCCAATGTCACCAGGCGGGTGATGGGGTAGTGGGCGTCATCGGGGCGGATGGCGGCTTCGATGTCTTCCAGAGCCAGGGTTCCATCCGGTCGATTGTGGATCTGGCACGAATGCACCCCGCCCAGGGCTGAAACGCCCCCCGCCTCGAACAGGAAGGTATGGGCCTTGCTGCCCAGGATCACCTCGTCGCCGCGCTGGCAGTGGGCCAGGATGGCGGCCAGGTTACCCATCGTACCGGAAGCCACGAACAGCCCGGCCTCTTTGCCCAGCATGTTGGCCGCCAGGGCCTGCAGGCGGTTGACGGTGGGGTCTTCGCCGTACACATCATCGCCTACTTCGGCGTTTGCCATGGCCTGGCGCATTTCAGGCGTCGGCCAGGTGACGGTATCGGAACGCAAATCAACCGTGTTCAAGTCTCGCTCTCCTTTATTAGTGCTTTTTGCTTTCACACGTCCGGTTTCGCCGGAAAAATTTCAGCGCTGGCATCTCATTGCCACCTCCGGCAAAATGGCCGGAGATCGCTAAGCCCGAAGCTGCGCCAGGGTCGCCTCTAATTCCGGCGGCAGGGGAGCCTCGAAGATGCGAGCAATTTTCTCGCCGGGCAGGCGCACTTCCAATCGGGCGGCGTGCAGAAAATGCCGCTTCAGCGCTACGCTGGGGGCGCGCCGCCCGTAAATCGTATCGCCCGCCACCGGGCAGCCGATAAACGCCAGGTGCAGGCGAATCTGGTGGGTGCGCCCGGTGATCGGATGCACCTCCAGCAGGGTGTGTTCGGGGAAAACCTCACGGGTCTGGTATTCGCTCACCGCTGCCCGGCCTTTATCGGGCGAGACGATTGCCATCTTTTTGCGCGTTTTGAGATCGCGGCCAATCGGGGCTTCGATGCGCCCGGTGGGGGTGGGCGGCCGGCCGTCCACCAGGGCCAGGTAGGTCTTGTGGATCTTGCGCAGGCGGAACTGGTCTTGCAGCCAGCGGTGGGCGCGGTCGTTTTTCGCCAGCAGAATCAGCCCGGAGGTGTTCTTATCCAGGCGATGCACCACGCCGGGGCGCTGCTCGCCGCCGATGCCTTCCATTTCTGGGGCATGGGCCAGGGCGGCATGCACCAGCGTGCCGCCGCTGTGTCCGGCGGCCGGATGCACCACCATCCCGGCCGGTTTATTTACCACCATCAGGTCGTCGTTCTCGAAGACGATGTCTAGAGGAATGTCTTCGGGGATCAGGCTGGAAGGCTGGGGCGGCGGCAGGGTCACCACTACCACACTGCGGGCTTCCAGCATCTGCCCGGCCTTTTTGGGCGGGCGGCTGTCTACGGTCACAAACCCATCTTCGATCAGCCCCTGCAGGCGCGAGCGCGATAGGTCGGGCAGGCAGGCTACCAGGAATTTATCCAGGCGCTGCGGAGTGGGCTGATCGAAGACAAACGTGACAACCGACAGTTCGCTCATGCGCTTAAGACCTTATTCGTGGGGCGGTTCTTCCGACAGGCGAGCTTCCAACGGCTCAGCGGGAGAGTCGTCTGGCCGGGGAGCAGCCTCTTCGGCCTGTTCCGAGCGCAGGCGGCCGCGCTCTTGAAACCACATGCTGACGAATAAAATTGCCACCCCCATCGAAATGCTGGCGTCAGCCACGTTGAAAACCGGGAAATTGCCTACCGAGATAAAGTCGGTGACGTGACCCTGGTGGATGCGGTCGACCAGGTTGCCCGTCGCCCCGCCCAGCAGCATCGCCATCGACACCCGCATGATCCATTCGCGGCGCGGCACCTGGGGGAAATAATAGACAATTCCCAGGCTAACCAGAGACGAGAGGATCATGAAAATCGTCCCGGCGCTCTGAAACATCCCAAAAGCGGCCCCGGTGTTGCGCCAATGGATGATGCGCGCGTAGGCGGTGATCCACAGATCGGGCCGGTAAATCTGGCCGACGGCCAGGGTATCACGAATCCAGGCCTTGCTCAGTTGATCGATCAGAAGAATGGTTCCGGCAATCAGAAACAGAAACAGATAATCGGGCAGGTATTTCTTCAAGACAGGCTCCCCAAACAACAAAGATATGCCGATACATTGTACCGCATTGGGCAGGATTAATTCTTCCGTTTTTCGCAAGCGGCTTCGCCGCCTGTATAGAGGGTTAATCGTGGGTCTTGTCGCACAAAGTGCGACAAGACCCACGCAACATCTCTTTTTTGAGGGCGCTTAAAGAGCGCCATACCTGTTCCACGCTTTAATGGAATAACACCGAGGAGCTTGAAGAACGAAAGAATCAGCGCCTCCATAGACCTGCGGCCAGGGTCAGCGCGCCAAGCAGCACAAACAGATCGGCCAGGTTGAACACCGGCAGGCTGCCGATGGAGATGAAATCGGTGACGGCCCCGGCCTGATACAGCCGGTCGAGGATGTTGCCCAGCCCGCCGCCCAACAGCAACCCCAACCCCAGGCGCAGCAGGCGCTCATCCTGGCGCAGCCGGGGGTAGAAATACAAGACCCCCAGGCAGATCGCCAGCGAAAACAGCAGCGGCGGCAGCCCACCCAGGCCGCCTAAAACGCCCCCGGCCGCCCCGGTGTTGCGCAGATGGGTCAGGCGCACCCACTGGCTCCAACCGCGCTCCGGGCGCAGCACCTGCCCTATCGCCAGCGTAGCCCGCACCCAGGCTTTGCTGGCCTGGTCAAGCAGCAGCGTCACCGCCACAGGCAAGATTAGCCCGCTATATGATTTCCAGTTGACAGTTATTTTTTTCATTCAAGGTGTTGCGTTTAATGAATTTGGGTCCTCCGGCTTCGCCGGGAAGATTTCTGGCTCTCCCGCCGAAGGCGGGAATTTTTTCTATTTTTGGAGAAATGGGCGGCGTAGCCGCCCATTTCTCCAAAAATAGTACCTCAATATGCGTCCACCCGGCCCACCACGTCCAGTTGATGGGCGATGTAGACCAGTTCGCCGCGCTCGATTTGAGCGTGACGCTGGTCGACCCAGGCGGCAAAGCGGGCCGGGTCGAGCTGTGGATGCCTGCCAAGCGCCTGTTGGATGGTGTGGACGATGAAATGCAGAAAATAGGCTTCATCGTCCGGGTAGGTTCCATCTGGCCCGGCCAGCGTGACCCAATCGGAGGCCCCGGCCGCCAGGGCGACCGCCCCAGCCCGGCGCAGATGGGCAAACAGGCGCCGCCCGGCCCGGCTGTCGCCGGAAGGCCGCCCGTCCGTGCGGCGCTCATCCATCGTCTGGTGGTACAGGCGCTCAACCAGATCATCAAACGGCGGGTCGATAGCCGGCTCGAGGGCTGTCACCCCATCGAAGTTGAGCGTGAAATAGAACAATCCGCCCGGTTTAAGCAGGCCCAACAGGCCCGGCAGCAGGCTGGGGATGTCCATCAGGTCGAGGAAAGCGTGGGCGATAAGCAGATCCCAGCCCTCCCGTCCGGCCCGGCGAGGGATAAACTCCAGCAGATCGGCAGTTTCCAGGCGCACCTGCACCCCGCCCTGCGGGCCGGGTAGGTCAAGGCAGGTGGGGTCGGCCGCCCGGGGCACGCCGCCGCAATCGCTCAGGCGCTGGCGGGCGGCGGCGATATTCTCCGGCAAAGCGTCGAGGGCGGTGTATTCGGCCTGGCCCAACCCGCCCCAGGCCAGCATCCGCTCGACCATCGTCCCAATCCCGGCCCCAACCTCCAGCACTCGCAGCGGACGCGCCGGCAGCGCGCCGAGCAGGGTTTGCCAGACGTGCCGGTTCAACGCCCGGTCGTCAACCGTTTTTTTGGCTGCCAGATAGCGGGAAAAGGTATAGCGAAGGTCGCGCATAACGGGTCTATTGTACCGGGTTTCGCGCCAGGCGGGTCAACAGGCTGCGGATTTGCAGGCCGGTCTGCTCCCAGGTGGGGTGCGCCAGGTAACGCTGGCAGGCCGCCCGGCCCAGGCGCAGCAGCAAATCCCGGTCGGCGGCCAGGCGAGCCAGCCGGGCCGCCAGCGCCGCCGGGTCGTTGGGCGGAATGAGGAAACCGGTGCGCTCATCATCGACAATCTCCTCGGCCGCCCCGGCGGTAGCGGCGATAGCCGGCAGCCCGTAAGCCATGCCTTCCAGGTACACGATCCCAAAGCCCTCGTAAGACGAAGGAGTTGCCAGGACGTGATGATCGGCCAGACAGGCGCGCAGCTCGGCATCGGTCAGGCGGCCCAACAGGCGCACCGCGGCCTGCAAGCGCGGCCGGGCGGCGATCTGGTTCCGGATGGCGGCGGCGTAGGCCGGGTCGGCGTCGGGGCGGCCCACCACATCCAGGCGGCACAGGCCGGGCGGCAGGCTGTCCAGGGCTTGCAGCAGTCCATGCAGCCCCTTGCGTGGGATCAGGTTGCCCACAAACAGCAGGCGCAGTGGGCCAGGCTGGCAGGCGCGCGCCGCCAGGGCTTCGTCTGAAAGGCCCGGCGCTCCTGGTTCAGGCAGCAGATGGTCGGCCGCAGGGTAGGCCACCACTGAGGGGGCGCTGAAGTTAGGCGCGTTCAACGTTTCTGCCACCGCGGCGCGGGTGGTCCGGCTGTTGAAGACATACCCATCCACGGTCTGCAAATACGCCCGCTCCACCCGGCGGTACAGCCGGTTCTGCCAGGCCGGGCGCAGTTCCGAGCAGCGCAAATGATGCACGATGGCGACCAGCGGCGGGAGGCCGGCCGGCTTCAGGCGGCGGTTCAGCCCGAACAGCGAGGGGTGGTTCAGCTCGTCTTGCAGCAGCAGGTCATACCCGCCGGTCTGCATGCGGCGCAGCAGGGCTGGCGACAGGTTATCCAATAGATGGCGGGCATAACTGCGCCAGGGCAGCGAGATGATCGCTACCTCGTCGCCCGCCCGGCGCAGGGCCTCCACCAGCTTACGGTCGTACAGATAGCCCCCGGAGAGCGTATCTAACGATCCATAGATCAGCAGACCAATCTTCATCCGCGCCCTATTCGGATCGACCTTCCCCCTGGCGGCGCAAGGTATAGGCCGCCCAGGCAATTTCGTTCTCCCACAGGCGCACGGTGAGGGAATGAATGTTCGGCGCGCCGATCTGCGCCGCCAGGGCGCAGGCCAGGATACGGCTGAAATGCTCGATGCTGGGGTTCAGCCCGTCGAATTCAGGCTGCTGGTTCAGGGTCTGGTCGCGGTAATGATCGACCAGCCCATTCAACACCCGCTCGATCTCGACAATATCGACCAGGTAGCCATGCTCGTCCAGCCGGTCGCCGTGCAACTGCAGCTCGATCTGATAATGGTGAGAGTGAAGCCGGTTTTCCGGCCCCCAATCGCCGCCGATCAAGAAATGCTGGGCGACGAAGTCGCGCTTAACCGCTACGCTGTACATAAATACCTCCTGCAAAGGCAAAGACGCCGGGTGGATGTTGCGTTGAATGCGGGCTATCTTTCCGCGGTGGCTCCCCACGCAACAGCTCTTTTCGAAGGCACTCTTCGAGCTTGTGAATTAATTGCCATCAAGTGGCCCACACCGCCACCGCTGCGGGATGAAGCATTGCAATACCCCAGCGGTGGATGGGGGGCCGGGTTGCAAAGTGATTAATTCACAGGCTCTTCAAGCGCCATGCCTGGCTCTATGGTTTAATGGGGTAATACCCTTTCCGCCAAAGGCGAAAATTTCTCGCTATTGCGGGCGCTGCGTGGCTATGTCGCGCAGCGCCCGCAATAGCGTACAGCTTCCCGGTGAAGCCGGGAGCATCTTTCCTGTCAGGTGTCTGGCGCGCCTAGGCCGCGCCGTAGGTCAAAACCACCTGGATGGCCTGTTCGGGAGACTGGTCGAGCAGGGCGTAGGCCCGGTCGGCCTGATCGAGCGGGAAGCGGTGGGTAATCAGCCCGGCCGGGCGCACCCGGCGCAGCATCTCCCAGGCCAGATCAAAACGGCGGGCCTTGCTCCAGCGCCCGGTGAGGTGCGGGGCCAGGGTGCTGACCTGGCTGCTCAGCAAGCGGATCCGGCTGCGGTGAAAGCGCCCGCCCAGGTCGATGGGGGCGCGCTTCTGCCCATACCACGAACCGATCACGACGCGCCCATCGAAGCCGGTCAGGGCTATGGCGGCATCCAGGGCGGCCGGAGCGCCGGTCAGCTCGTAGCACAGGTCGGCGCCCTGGGGGCCAAAGACGGCCGCGGCCTGCAGATCGGCCGGGTCGAGGCTGGCCTGGGCGTTGAGCGAACACGAAGCCTGGCGGCGCAGCGGGTAGCGGTCGAATGTGACCAGCTGCTCCAGTGGAAAGCGGGCCAGCAAGGCCGTGGTCAGCAGCCCTACAATGCCCTGGCCCAACACAGCCACCCGCTCGCCGACCAGCGGCGCACCGTCCATGACGAAGTTCAGAGCCGTCTCCATGTTGGGCAAGAACACAGCTTCTTCGGGCGCAATCGCCTCCGGCAGAGGAAGCAGGCCTTCGACCAGGGCGGTAAAATGGCTTTCGTGCGGGTGGAAGGCAAACACCAACCGCCCCAGCCAGCTTTGCGCTACCCCCGGCCCAATGGCTGTCACATCGCCGACCGCGCAGTAGCCATACTTGAGCGGATAGGCGAACTCGCCCGCCAGCGCCTCCAGGCCGACATCCAGCGCTATGTCGCGCGGGAACAGGCCCTGGTAGACCAGGCTTTCGGTGCCAGAGCTGATGGCCGAAAGCCGGGTTTGCACCAGGGCTTCGCCTGGTCCTGGTTCGGGCAGAGCCCCAACCCGCACCTCCACCTGGCGAGGGGCGACAAAATAAACTGTGCGGCGGGTCAGCATAAGGCAAGTATAACCCAACAGAAAGCCATCCAACCGGTCTTCGACTACAAATTGTGCGCTGCGCTCAGCCGCCCCCAGATCACCAGATCGTCATCCAGGGTCTGGTAGATCACATCTTGCAGGCGCGGCAGGGCTGGCAGCCGGGCTTCAAGCGCCCGCAGACCGCCAATGAAGCAAGGGGCCAGGGTGATGCATACCCAATCGGCCAGGCCCTCGACCAGGAAGCGGGTGATCACCTGCGCCCCGCCCTCCACCATCAAACGGCGCACGCCCCACCCAGACAGGCTGTCCAGCAGGGCGGGCAGGCTGACCCCTGCGCCGTCGACGGATTGGGCCGCCGGAAGGAGAATGATCTGCGCCCCGGCAACTTCCAGGGCGGCCCGGCGGGCGGGGTCGGCCTCCGGCAGCGCGGCGATCCAGGCGGGGCGGGGGTGATGGGCGACCAGGAAGGCCCCCGGCGGGGTGCGCAGGCGGCTATCGAGGATCACCGGCTGCGGGTTGGGGCCGCGCACATGGCGCACGGTGAGCTGCGGGTCGTCGGCCAGCACCGTACCTGCCCCTACCAGGATGGCGTCGTGGGCGGCGCGCAGCGCATGCGTCAGGCGGGCCGACTGCGGCCCGCTCAACCGGGTGGGGCGACCGCGCTCCAGCGCCAGGCTGCCATCCAGGCTTTGCGCAAAGCACAGCCCCACCTGGGGGCGGGACACGCGGTCAGCGTCAGCTTCGGCCAGCCAGGCCCTATACGCCGGCGGGATGGAGGGGATCATCCTGATTGTGGTACACCTGCACCGGCAAGAAGCCCAGGTTGAACAGATGATTCATGCGCGTCAGCTTGGTGAAGAGATAGCTGGCATTATCAGCATAGACAGTTGGCTCGACTGGGACGCGCTGGCTCACCTGGATCCCCAGGGCGCGCAGCGTGTCGATTTTATCGGGGTTGTTGGTCAGCAAACGCAGCGAAGGCACGCCCAGGTCTTCCAGTATGCGAGCGGCCACCGTGTAATCGCGTTCATCGGCCTGGTGGCCCAGCATCAGGTTGGCTTCCACCGTGTCATAGCCCTGGTCTTGCAGGTTATAGGCGCGCAGCTTTTCCAGCAGGCCGATGCCGCGGCCTTCCTGGCGCAGGTACAGGATCACGCCCTGGCCTTCAGCGGCGATCTGCTGCATGGCGTAGTGGAGCTGCTCGCCGCAATCACAGCGCCGCGAGCCTAACACGTCGCCGGTAAAGCATTCGGAATGCACCCGCACCAGTACATCCGGCTTGTCGGCCACATCGCCCAGCACCAGGGCCAGGTGCTCTTTATCATCGTGATTATTGTGATACAGGTAAAGGTAGAATTCGGCGTCTTCCGTGGGGATGCGCGCCGCAACCATGCGTTGAACTGCCAGTGCTTTCATACCAATCTCCATATTATCAATGTGTCGTGCGACTATGATACCGTTGGGTTGGATGGCTGCCTGTCGGAAAAGCGCCTGGCGCGCTGGCCGGCTTTGGCCTACGCCCGGCGGTCGATCCACAGCAGCCCGATCAGCGCCGCTTCGATCAATTTGTCGATATAACCGATAGCCGAGCGCTCGCCAATGAAGACCCAGGCCAGCACGGTGACGGCCGTAAAGGCCATCAGCGCCCAGCGGATCCATTTCTGGTAGGCGCGCAGCGGCGGCAAGTACAGGGCCGCAGCCAGCGCCAGGTATCCGAGGCCGTTCAAGATGAACAACGGCAGCCCGGCCCCAATCCCCAGCCACAGGTGGATGGCGGCAGTCGCCGCCGTCAGGAGCAAGATAGCAATCTGCAATACTCCAAAACGATTGGCTTTCATCGAACCCTCTGGTTTCTAACCTTCAATCGCCGGCGTCTGCGGGCAGGCCGGGCCGAACTTCGGCGGTCGGGCTAAGCCCGACGCCAAACGCCACCCCCAGGCCGCCCACGCAGGCGTCACGCAGACGAATCCACAGGCTGATCGCCAGCCCCAGGGCCGGGCTGAAGCCCAGCTCGCTCAGGGCAAAGACCTGCCCGGCCTCCAACGCACCCGCCCCGCCCGGCAAAGGAGTAAGGAAGGCCAGCCGGGCGGCGGTGAGGGCGGTAATCGTCTGCGACAGGTCTAACCGGGCGCCCAACACCCGCAGCGCCAGCCAATATTCGCTCAACGAGAGCAGCCAGATCAACCCGGCCGCCAGCCCAACCCAGATCAAGGCCCACGGACGCAGGCGCAGCAGGTCGGCAATCCGCTTTTCGGCTTCGTCGATCAGGTGGGCTAACTGGCACGCCTTGCCGGAAAGCCGCCGATCCAGGAAAATCGCCAGGCGGCGGGCCACCCCGGCCAACGGCCGCCAACCGCCGCGCAGCAGGGCCAGGTAGACCAGCGGCAGAGCCAGCAGCCCGGCAACCCAGATCGCCAGCCCCATTCGTGGGATAGCGCCGAACGCCTGCCGGTGCAGAGCCAGCGTCACCCCCACAGCCAGGAAGGTGAAGTTCGCCAGCAGTTCGAACAGCCGGTCCAACGTAACCGAAGCCAAGGCGATGGAGACGGGCAGCCCATGCCGCCGGCTGAGGGCCATCACCTGCAGCGGCTCGCCGCCAAATTGCGTCCCCGGGGTGAGATAGCTGATGGCAAACCCGGCTGTGCGGTAGCGAAACAGGTCGCGATAGGGCAGGCGGTAACCCAGGGCGCGCAGCGCCAACCACCAACGCAGGCTGAACAGCCACATCACCAACAGGTTATACGCCGCCAGCCCGGCCAGCTCCAGCAGATGGACGCTCCCCAAGATGGCCTGCACATCGACCAGGCTGGTGCCTCGCAACAGCAAGGCAAAGACCAGCGGCAGAGCCAGCCAGCCTGCCAGGCGAACCCAAGGCGCTCGCCGCCCGCCCCGGCGCTTCATGGTTTCGCCTCGCCCGACAGGCTCCTGGCCGCGCCGGCCGGCCGGTGAAACAGGACTTCTTCAGGGGTATATAAGCTCCACGCGCCGCCGCCCAGGTACAGCACCAGGGTATAGACCACCGCCAGGGCAAGCTGTGCGGGCGTCAGGCTGGCGAAAGCCTGGTAAAACCCCAAAGCCCACAGCCCGGCAATGGCGCTGATGCGCGGCAGCAGGCCCAAAAAGACCAGGGTCAGCAAGAGCAGGTGCAGGGTATACAGCAGATTCAGCCAGAGCGCGGGGGTAGGAGCGGCCGGGCGGATGAAGAAAGCGCCCCACCCAAAGGCCAGGGCTGGCGCGGCCGCCCGCAGCAGGGTGGGCAGCCAGCGTTCAAACTGCGCCAGGCGAGAGGAGCCATGGTCCGGCTTAATCACCCCGCTCACCGCCAGCCAATCGCGGGCAAAGCCGGCCAACAACGGCGCGCCGAACAGGGTCGCCGCGATCCACGTGCCGGGCGGGGCAAAGACCGGCAGCATGACCACTCCTAAAAAGCCCATCTGCAGCCCGGCAAACACTCGCCGCGCCCGGCTGGGCGGCAGCGGATAGACGGGCCGTCCCAGGCGGGTGCGCAATGCCTGCCCCAGCACAAATAGATAGCGGGCTGCCCCCACCAGCAAGTACCAGGGAGGAACCTGCCCATACTGCACCAGCAGCAGGCTGGCGGCCAGTACTCCCAGGCCGTCGAAGCTCATGTCTAACTGCTCGCCCAACCGGGTAGCATGGTTGGCGACGCGGGCCACATAGCCGTCGAAGAAATCGGCTGCATCCGATAGGACGTACAACAGGCCGGGCAGCCAGGCCAGCCAGCCGGGCGGGCGAGGCAGCACCAGAAAGCCCATCATCCCGGCCACCAGCACGCCCCGCAAGAGGGTCAGGCGGTTGCCCCAACCCAGGTCGGGCAGCAGAGCCGTCTCGCCTGCCCGGTGATTGGCGCCCAGGTTGCGCCGCAGGAACTCCGACTGATAGACCATTGCCAGGAATGGCAATGGCGCCCACAGCAGACCATACGCTGGCTGCCAGGCCAGCCCCAGAAAAACCGCCCCTAATAGAATGAACAGGAAACTACCGAGCGTATACCGCCGCCAGGCGCTTTGCAAACGCGCCCCAGGCGCGCCTGGCGCAAAATTGTTTGTCCCCGCCGGCAGTTCCATACAGGCATTGTAGCATAACGGAGAATTTTTATGATAAATATAAGATTAATCCCCACGGGAAACAGAAATGCCCTTTTGGAGAGCCGGGAGCATAGAGTAGAAAAGAACCGCTGGGCGTCGTACGATGTACGACGCCCAGCGGTTCTTGATCTATCGTTGTTCAGACGGCGAAATTCGCCAAGTGGAGTTCGCCACTCACTCCCAGCGCAGTTGCGTAGGGAGTACCCTTATTTACGGATAAATATTTTTTCCAGAATGGTTTGCGCTGTGTCGGCGCAGCCCTGCTCTACCGTGGCTTCGGCTAAGGCCAGAGTAAGCCCACCCGTTTTCAGCGCCGTTGCAACGGCCAACGTGCATACCGTAGCATTGGTTTCTAACATCAACGTTTCAAGAAAAACCTGCATATCGAAGTCAGAAAGGTACGAGTCAATTGTCCCCAAAGCGTCTTTGATCGGCTTGACGCGCTCAGTCACCGGGTTGCGAGCGCTTCCGCCTTCGCCGCCCGCACAACCCTGGTAGCGCCCCTGATAGATAACATAGACATAGGGCGTGTCTTTGGGTTGAACCAGCGTATCAAACGAGCAGGAAGACGACATGCTACGGCTATTCTGGGTATCCTCCCAGGCAAAGCTGATCTTCGTGAAATCGCCCACCCACCACCAGTTTTTGGTGTAGGCGATCTTCATGCCTTTTGCGGCGCGCTTTTCCCAGGTGACCCAATCGCCGCGTTGATTACGCCCCTCGATCTTGACGTAAGTCAGCTTGTAATTCGGGTCGGCCATCAAAAATACAATTTGCTTACCACCCCCAGCCGCGGGCGGTAGAAACGTAGCGCCACTGATCACCGGAACGATCAACGCCATCAGACAAATCAGGCTCACCAGTTTGGTCGTAAATTCTTTAGACATGTAAGCTCCCCTTATTCAGATTATGGTCAAAGATTAGATTCGTTGCCTGACAAGAAGCCGGTAGTAGTTTTTTGATCCATCTTCTCCTTTCGTAGGCCGGTTGCAGAGACCCAATGAAGTTACGCGGCAATCAGAAGGCTTCACCGGTGACGGCCAACAGCAGTAAGCAAACCAGAACTTCCAGGCTTATAAAGATTATACAAAAAGGCGGATCGCTATGCAATAGCGATCCGCCCTGCCAGGACTCTACAGATATGTAATTCAAGCTGCCGGCGGCTATAAATCTCTCCGGCTGAAGTAGCGTATGGCCAGGGCCAGGGCCGTCAGCAGATACAGCCCAGCGTAAGCCAGCATCAGCGTACTGGGCGAGGTGCGGGAGGTGAAAGGGGTGATGCCAATGACCGTCATCAACGGCGATTGCAGGGCGATGGCGGCCCGCTTCCACAGGGCTTCGCTGGGCAAGATCAGACTGGTGAGAATACCAATATCCACCGCTGTGCGCCCGGCGTCGGCATTGGGCAGGATGCCCCCGATTTGCTCGATCCAGCCGCCAATGAAGGCTACCCCATACAACCCAAACACCAGCACCCCATTTGCCAGGGTAGAAAGCATGGTGCCGCCCAGAAGCGAAATGCTGAGCAGAATGAGAGCGTTGAGCCACATCAAAGCCAGGGCCGTCAACGGATGAGGGACAGAGTAACCGGAGCGTGCATAGGTCAACCCCAGCACGCCGCCGCCCATCAGCAGCAGGTACAGGGTCAGCATCCCGGCATAGCCCAGCCACTTACCCAGCACAATCTCCCAACGCCGCACCGGTTTGGACAGCAGGGTATGGATTGTGCCAGAGCCAATCTCACCCGATAGGGTATCGACCGAGGTCAGGACGGTCATCATGGCGGTCAGCACGTTCACCACGTACATCCCAGCCATCAGCAGCAAATTACTGGCCTGCGAGATAGCCACCCGGTCGCGCCCGGCCAGGTTGGTCTCCAGCTCACGTAAGATGAAATGATAGCCCAGGCTAAAGATGACCAGGAACAGCAGCCCCAACAACAGGGCGGCCAGCAGAATCCGCCGCCGGGCGGCCTCGCGAAAGGTCAGCCGGGCGATGGTAAGGGCGTTGATTGCGTACAGGTTCATAGGCCGCCATCCGTTCCAACGATCTGGATAAACAGGTCTTCGAGAGAGACATGCTGCGGGCGCAAAGCGTACACGTCGGCGCCCTGCGCCACCAGGTAGCGGTTCACCGCCGGCAGGTCGGCCTCCTGGCGCAGAGTCAGGTGCAGCAGGTCGCCATCCTGGCGGGTATCCTGGCTCCATTCGGACAGGCCGGGCAGGGCTTCGGGCGGCAGGTTGTGCAGGCGCACCTCTACGCTCAGTTCGCCGGCGGCCAGCTCTTGCAGCGTGCTGGTGCGGATGACTTCGCCGTGCTTGATGAAGGCCACCCGGTCGCAGGTGATTTCGACTTCACTGAGCAGGTGAGAATTGAGGAACACCGTCGTCCCCTGCTGGCGCAGGTCTTTGATAATATCGCGCACCATGCGGCGGCCCACGGGGTCGAGGCCCGAGGTGGGTTCATCCAAAATCACCAGGCCGGGCCGATTGAGCAGGGCCTGGGCCAGCCCGATGCGCTGGAGCATGCCTTTGGAAAACTCGCGCAGCTTCTTTCCGGCGTGCGGGGTCAGGCCCACCAGGTCGAGCAGGTCGGCAATCCGCTGGCGGGCGGTGAGGCGGGGCATCTGATACAGGTCGGCATGCAGGGCCAGGAACTCCTCGGCCTTGAGCCAATCGTGGAAGCGGAAATGTTCGGGCAGGAAGCCCACCCGGCCGCGCACCGGTGGGTCGTTGAGCGGGCGGCCAAACAGGCAGCCTTCTCCGCTGGTGGGGAAGGTCAGGTTGAGCAGCATCTTGACGGAAGTGGTCTTACCGGCCCCGTTCGGCCCCAAAAAGCCGAACACCTCCCCCGGTTCAACGGTGAGAGTGAGGTTGCGCACGGCCACTTTATCGCCAAAGACTTTCCGCAAATTGCGGGTTTCAATTGCAGGGAAATGATCCATAAAGACTCTCGGTTTGCAAAAGACGCTTTATCCCAAACTTAATTTCGTACAGCGGAGGTCAGGACGGGGAAGGCTGGCTGGTGAGCTTCGCTCACCTGAAAAGCTGCTCGCACTGGCGTGGGCCACGCAAAATGTCCTACCATCGATTCGCGCCGCCGCGGCAGCGGTAGGGTTGATATTAAGAATGGAAAGATCAAATAAGAAGTTGAGCAGGGGGTTTTGGCGCCCGAAGTGCGCCAAAATCCACGATTCACCCTCTTTCAGCGAAGCTCGCCAGTTACCCACCCTGGTTGAGTGGGGAGCTACCATAAACGCCAGGCCTACCCCGCCTAACGGTGGGGTAGGTTCTTGTACGACTTCCAGATTAAAGTTCGGAACCGGTCATATTTTCGATGAAATCCCGGGCATAGGCCGGGGGCGGCCGCCCCCGGCCTATGCCTGCTGAGTTATTTCAGGCTGGCGGCGGTGTCCAGGGCAGTCTGGCCGTCGCCGGGCCCGGTCAGGGCGTAGACGATGCCGTCTTTGACCCACAGCATGGCGTATGCCTTCTTACTGTTCTCGCGATAGTTGATCAACGTGCCTTGCACACCATCTACAGTTACTTCCTTCTGGGTGGTGCTGTAGCGCGGCACCGGTACGACAAAGGTGGTGGTCCAGTCCACCCGGCTGGCAAACTGGGCGGCGTCTTCAGGCGACATGCCCAACACCTGCAGGTAAGCCTGGCCCAACTTGTTTATATCCAGCTCGTCGGGGGCTTCCACATTGGGGCTGGGCATCTGGAAGAAGGAGGTGCAGTTGGGCAGCTCGGCCGGTTCTTCCTTATCACCCTGCGGGTCGTCGGGGTCGGCGGGGCCGTGCGGCTCATCCAGCTTGGGGCAGACGCCATACATGGCCGCCACGCCGGCCGGGACGCTCACCCGCACCGTCTGACCGTCCAGGCTGTCGGGCAGCTCGATATTATCCAGAGCCAGGTCTTTCAGCACGCCGCGCAAAAGTTCCACATCGAGGGTCATCTGCATCCGTCCGCCGGGCTGGACATACAGGGCAGACGGCTGGCCCAGGCTTTCAGGCAGGCGCACTGTCATCCCAGACGCGGCGCTGGCGCTGGCAGCGTCGGTCAGGGTCTGCATTTCGCCGTGCTTGTCGATCTGGACGTTATCGGCAAACAAGGCTTCCAGGTTGGCCGAGTTGTGCAGATCGCCCGGCATACGGGTCAGGTCTACCGGCAGTACCTGCACCTGCTCCACCCGGAACAGGCGCAAAAAGTCGCTGGCTAAGGCCCGGACCGAGGGGAAAGCCAGGGCCACGGCCAGCACCGCCACCATGGCGATAGCGGCCCAGGCCGGGCGGGAAATACGAGTGGTCAGTTTGTTCAACATCGTCTGTTTCTCCTGAGAATTCGTTTGGATGCGCTGCTCCAACCGGCGGCGAGCCAGGCGAAGCGGCATGGGTTGAGAAGGATCAGGCGGCTGTCCGGCCGAAAGGGCCTCCAGGTAAGCGGCCAGGCGATGGGAGCGCGCTTCCAGGCGGGCGGCGCGATCCTGGCAGGCCGGGCAGGCCAGCAGATGAGCCTGCACCCGGCGCAGCTCGGCCGGCGACAGTTCGTTATCCTGATACATGCGGATGTCTCCGTCGGTAAGGTGCATGGCTTTTCCTTCTTTCTTCTGGTCTTTATAACCGCGCGGCTATCCTGGGTAGAATTTCTCGAAGGACTGCTCGGCGCGGGCCAACAGCGATCCCACCGAGGCGGGCGCTACATCCAGGGCGGCGGCAATCTCGGCATACGACAGCCCAGAATAGCGCAGCAGCAAAATCTGGGCTTCGCGCGGCTTCATGCGTTCCAGGGCGGCCCGCACCTGCTGGCGCTCCAGGCGCTGCTCGGCGGTCAGGGCCGGGTCCTGGTAGGTCTCGGCCTGGAGAGCTTCCACCCCAGCCTCGATTTCGTACTGTTCGCGCCGCCGCCTGGCCCGCAGGGCGTTTAGCCCCAGGTTGGTCGCCACCCGGTACAGCCAGCCGCCAGGGTTGGCTGCCGGAGGAGCCGGCTGTCGATACAGGCGCATAAAGGTCTCCAAGGCCAGGTCTTGAGCTTCGTCCCAATCGCCTGATAGCCGGTACAAAACCCGGCACAGCCGCTCCCAATGTTCCTGGAACAGCGTCTCGAACTCATCCGAAGCGGATTGCGCTTCGAGCGCCTGGCTGTGTCTTCGCGATACCGTCATGGTGGTGCTGACCTCGGTCATATTTTCCTCATTGCAGCGCTGCCTGGCCCTTACATAGAGATAGACACCGCTCAGCGAGGAAATGTGACAGAATCATAACATATTCGTGAGGGCGGGCCGCCTGCACGAACAGGTCCTATCCTCCGCGTTTAAGGCG
Source organism: uncultured Anaerolinea sp. (assembly GCA_964416275.1). GTDB lineage: Bacteria > Chloroflexota > Anaerolineae > Anaerolineales > UBA4823 > RBG-16-57-11. The sequence continues at coordinate 26,341 of CAYQDU010000042.1, forward strand.
CCAGGCGAGCTCCGCTCGCCGGAAAGATGTTTAGCAGGGGATTGGGGCCGTCTAAAAAGTAAGTTTAGACGGCCCCGATTGATTTAAAACG
>CAYQDU010000043.1:0-18774 GCA_964416275.1 uncultured Anaerolinea sp.
GGCAGCCAGCCACTCCAGGCCAAGCTGCGCCGCCGGGGCGCGCTGGGCCAGGGCCGCCGCCAGGCGCTCCAGGTTGATCCGGCCCTGGTGAGCCGCCAGGGCGTGCTTGACCAGCCCGGCCAGGCGCTGCAAGAAGGGCTGGGGGCTATCGTAGGGCGGGGCCAGGCCCACCAATACCGCCGCCTGAGGCCGGGCGCGGGCCAGGGCGGCCTGCAGCTCGCCCGGCCCGGGGGGGGCCGTCCACACCACCAAGACCTCGCACGGGGCCAGGTCGAAGCGGGAGCGCGGCGCGGCCTCCAGGGCCTGCGCCAGGCGCTCTGGGGCCTCGCCCTCGGCCCACACCTGGAAGGAGGCTGGCGGGTTAGCGCGCAGCCAGGCGCGCAGCGCCTCTAGCGGGCGGGCTGCGCCGCGCAGGTCAATCACCCGCAGAGCGGGCGCGGCCGGCGGGGCGGGTTCCCGGCTGGGGCGCAGATCGACCAGCTCGATCACCGCCGCCGGTTGGCCGCGCTCCTGGCCCAGCCGCAGGGTGTAGGCCGCATCATAACGCCGCTCAGGCGCTTCCTGGGGGGCCAGATCGGCCTGCCGGTCGGCCGCCTGCCACCACATCACCCGCCGGGAACGGCCCTGGGCGTCTTCCAGGCTGAGGGCCAGGTGCTGCTGGTTGCGCCCCACCACGCTCTGGCCGCGCAAGAGCAGCCCCCGGCTGGCAAAGACGAGCGGCGGGTTGCCCGGCCCGTAAGGGGCCAGGCGCGCCAGCGATTGGGCCAGCGCCAGGTTTGCCTCTTCCCAGGCCAATTCGGCGTCGATTTGCAGCGCGGCCTGAGACGGCGCGGCGGGCGCAGCCCACCCCTCGGCCGGGCCGTCCTCATCCCAGGAGGCAGGCGCTGGCGGCGGCGCGGCCTGCCCCAGGCGGCGGATAAATGCGGGGATATTTTCGGGCAAGATCGAAAACCCGGCCGCCATCGGATGGCCGCCATAGCCCAGCAGCAGCCCCTGGCCGCCCGCTTCGCCCACCCCGCCCGCCCTGGCGATGACGGCGGTAATATCCACCCCGGCCGTCGAACGGGCCGAGCCGCGCCCCGGCCCTGTGGGCGGCACCGCGATCAGCACCACCGGGCGGGCGTACAGCTCTACCAGGCGACTGGCGACGATGCCGATCACCCCGGCCTCCCAGCCGGGCTGGGCCAGGGCCAGGATGGGCTGGCGCAGCAGGCCCGGCTCGCGCTCCAGGCGGGCCTGGGCGCTCTGCAGAGTCTGGGCGGTGAGCATCTGGCGATGGGCGTTGAAGCCCTCCAACTGCTGGGCCAGGAAGCGGGCCTGAGACGGGTCGGCGGTGGTAAGCAGCTCCACCGCCGGGTTGGCGTCGCTCAGGCGGCCCAGGGCGTTCAGGCGCGGGGCCAGGCTGAAGCCGATCTGTTCTTCGCCCAGGCTGGCCGGGTCCAGCCCGGCCAGCCTGAACATGGCCTGCAAGCCGGGGCGGGGGGTCTGGCGCAGGCAGCGCAGCCCCATCTGGAGCAGATAGCGCGTATCGCCGCGCAGGGTCGCCACGTCGGCCACGATGCCCAGGGCGGCCAGGTCTTGCTGGGCGGCGGCCAGTTCGGGGCGGCCGCGCCGGGCGCACAGCGCCTCGACCAGCTTATAGGCCACCCCCACCCCCGGCAGGCCCGACAGGGGGTGTCCATCTGGCAGGCGGCGGGGCGTGACTACCGCCAGGGCGGGCGGCAGGCGATAGGCCGCAGGCGCGACCTCGCCGGATCGACTATCCGAAACAGGCTCGCTCGCCAGGGCGTGATGATCGGTCACGATCACGTCGATCCCCTGGGCGCGAGCGTACTCCAGGGCCTCGAAATCGCTGATCCCGGTATCGCAGGTGAGCAGCAGGCCGGGGCGCGGCCCGGCCGCCAGCCGGGCTTCCAGGGCCGCCCGCCCCACCCCATGCGATTCGACCGCCCGCACCGGGATGTGATAGTGAATCTGCCGCTCCCCGCCCGGCCCGGCCAGGGCGCGCAGCGCCCCCACCAGCAGGGCGGCGGCGGTTTGCCCGTCCACGTCAAAATCTCCCCATACCAGGATGGCCTCGCCCGCCTCCAACGCCCGCAGCAGGCGTTCCACGGCCAGGGGCAGGTCGGGCAGGGCTTCGGGCGGGCAGGGTTGGTAGACCAGCGGATCGAGGAAAGCCAGGGCGGCGGGCGGGTCGCTCAGGCCGCGCTGCGCCAGCGCCTGGGCTGCCAGGGGATGCAGGGCCAGGGCGGCCGCCAGCCGTTGGGCGGCCAGCCCGGTTTCGCCGGAAACGGGAGGGGCCTCAAGCCAGGGACGCATAGCAGCGGCGCTCAGGCCAGCTCGTCGCGGCGCAGACCCAACTGAGATAACACAATGTCCAGCGGCCAGTGCCGATGCTCGTCGAAGGCCTGGCGCAGATCGGCCAGGGCGCGCTGCTTTTCGGCCCGATGGGTCACCACCAGCCCGCTGATCTGAAACTCGCCCAGGCGCTCGGCAATGCCCCGGTTGCTGCCGTCGCTCTCGCGGATGGCGGTCGAGATATACTCGCGCAGATAACGCTGGTACAGGCTGTGATCCATCTTATACTTTCAGGCTTTCGGCCATGCGCCGCAAGGTTTCTTGCTCGCGCGAGGAGACCGGCCGGCTGCCCACCCCCAGCACCCCGCCATCCCGGGCGGCCTGGGCCACCTGGCCGGCCAGGTCGAGCAGCAGGGTCTTGAACTCGCTCACCTCGCTCCGCTCCAGGCGGGCTTCGAGGGCCTGGGCGGCCTGGGCCAGGCGCTGCAAAGCATGCTCCACCAGGGCGGCCTGGCGGGCCGGGCCGGCGGCCTGGTCAGACGGGCCGGCCGAGGCGGCCTGCAGATCATCCGCTAAGGCGTGCAGGATGGATTGGTACTGCCCGGCCACTTCCGTCACCACCGCGGCAACCAGGCGGTTGTGCGGGTAGCGCAGGCTGGCGGCGCTGAGGGCGCGCGGCAGGGCTTCCATTTCTTGGGCCAGGCCAAGCGGCCCGCTGGGATGGGCCAGGGTGATCGCCAACCCGGCCCACAGCGGGGCCTGGCGCGCCAGCTGCCACTCCTGGGCCGAGAGCGCCCCGGCCAGCTCCGGCGGAGCCGGGACGGGCGGCGCGTCGGGCAGGCGGTCTACCAACGCCTGGCTGGCGGGCAGGCCCAGGGCAAAGGCAATCTGGCGCAGGGCTTCTCTCTCTTCGGCGGTTACCTGGACCGCGCCCAGGCCAAACCAGCCGCCGCCCTCGGCGGCGGCCTGGGCGGTCTGGCGGCAGACCCACAGCAGGCCGCGCCGGAAATAGGCCGATTCTTCGGCCCCGGCCAGGCGCGCCAGGGCCGCCCCGGCCAGGCGGCAGCGTTCCAACGTCTCGCGGCGCAGGTCGTCCAGGCTTTTCTCGGGCGCTTCGGGCGTAGCCGGGTGGGAAGGCGCGCCGGCCGGCGGCCGGGTTTGCAGGGCCTGGCGCAGCCGGGCGATCAGCGGGTAGGCTGCGCCGCGTTCCAACATCTGGCTCAGCGCCCGGTGTAGGGCCGCCCCCTCGCGCAGCAGCCCGGCCGGGCCCTGCGGGCTAACCCCCACCACCAGCAGCGGTGTGCGGGTTAACGTGTCGAAAAGGATAGAAAAATCGTCCATGGGGTTATGGGTATGCTTCTTTCGCCAAAGGCGGGGCTGCGGGCGGCGCAACCACCCGCAACGATAAAAATCTTTCCGGCGAAGCCGGAAGAGGCATAATTTTTACAATCATAAAACATAAAGCCTCAATCATCAATCCCAAAACTGCGTCAAAGGTCGTATTGCCCTGTTTGCAAGTCGCGATACAATAGAAACAGATTTACAATTCCTTCCTTATCTGATAACAGGAGAAACTATGCGCACCCAAACCAATCTTCACTCTGGTGCTGGCGTTACTATTGATACCCAGCAGTTGGCGAACGTTCTGGCCGCGAATGGCGTCCAGCTCAGCCCGCAGCAGTTGCAGCAGCTGGCAGCCCTGGCTGGTCAGATCGATATGAACCAGTTGATGTTCCTGCTCTCGATGTACGGCGTCCAGCCCCAGGCGTTGGGCCAGCTCATGGGCAGCATCCCAATGGGCGCGGCCGGGCCGAACACCCTGTAAGCCGGGTCTACAGCAGCGTGCGGCGGAGGTTTTAACCGTCGAAAACGGTCAAAACCTCCGCGGTAGCTCTCCATTAAACCGTAGAACAGGCATGGCAAGCAAAGCTCGCCATGCCTGTTCTTATTTGATCTTTCCATCCTTAACACCGGTAGGGGCGGGTCTCACGAACTTCAAGAATAGCCCCTCTTTCCCGGCCAGGCCCGAAGAACCGAAATTCAGTTGTTTTTCAGTCTTTCGCCTCTTGACGTTTGCCCCAATCTTTGCCATACTTGGCCCATTCGGCTGCCTGGGCCGCCCGGCTTCGTCACGAGGTACGTTTGGTCAAAGACCCTTACGCCATCTTAGAACTGACCCCGCCCGCCAGCGTCGAGCAAATTCGCCGCCAGTACCGGCTGTTGGCCCACGCCTGGCACCCCGATAAGTTCCACTCGCCCGAACAGCGCCAGCAGGCCGAGGAGCGCCTGAAGGCTATCAACGCCGCTTATAACGCGCTGATGGACCCTCAGGTGCGCGCTCGCCTGGAGCAGGAACAGCCGCCCAACGAAGCCCCGCCTACCGGACGGGTGCGCCAGGCGGCGGGCGCGCCGGCCGAGCGGCTGGCCCTGCGCCGCTGGGCGGGGTTGGCCCTGCTGGCCCTGGGCGCGCTAGCCGGGCTGGCCTGGCTGCTGTGGAACGGCGCCGACTACCCCTTCCCGGCGCGGCAATTGGCCGCCGCCCGCGAGACGCAGCCCGGGAGGCCCGCTTTCCAGCCGGGCGTGCAGGCCCCCGCGCCGCAGGTGGCCGGGCTGTTGGAGGCCGAAAAGGCCCTCCAGGCCAACACGCCCTTCCTCGATGAACTGGCCGACGAGACCACCACCCCCGCCCCCAACGAACAGGTGTATCACATCCACGATCTGGCCGTAAACCAGGTGCTGGTAGGCTGGAAGCTGTGCGTCCAGACCCAGGCCATCCTCGACGCCTACTGGCCGAACCTGGCGTATACCCTGACGGTCGACCGGACCAGCCTGGGCGGAGCGGCGGGCGCTAACGGCTTCCACAGCCTGGACTTCACCGCCCAGGTGCAAACGCCGGCCGCCGGAACCCGCCCGGCCCGCTGCCGCCTGCTGTACGCCGTGCTGTACGATTGGCCGCCCGGCGACCATCAAATCGAGGTTGCCATTCGCTCCAACGCCCCGCTCGACACCGGTTGGGAGCAGTTCCCCGGCGGGATGAACTCGCGCCGGGTGTACCAGGTGACGGTGCGGCGGCGGTTGATCGGCGAGACGCCTGTTCCAGAAGCCCCCTGAGCGTTGGTTGCCCCGCCAACTTTCGCAGCGCCGCCCCTCGAGCGCCTTCAAAAAGAAATAGGCTCTCCCGCCAAGGGCGGGGTTGACCTATCTGTGGGGTTTGCAGGCGGCGTAGCCGCCTGCAAACCCCACAGATAGAAATTTTCCCGGCCAAGCCGAAAGAACCAAATAGAAAATCCCGGCCTTCGGCGAAGCTCGCCAGCCGCCTCCACCCCGGTCGAATGGGGAGCTACCACTTTCGCACCACGAACGAAGGAATGTTACAATAGGGATATTCTTTGCCTTTGATCTCCCAGGAGCGCACATATGCCCTACCCCCTGACGATTGCCCAGGTGTTCGACGCCGCAGTAGCCGCCGAGCGAGCCAGCGAGCAGGTTTATCAGCAGCTGCAAATCGCCTTCACCGCCCATCCGGAGCTGGCTCAGTTCTGGGGCCGCTTTGCCGGCGACGAGGCCCGGCATGCCGTCTGGCTGTTGGGTCTGCGCGCCCGGCTGGATCGGGATACCCTGGCCCGCCCGGTGGATGAGACGGCGGCGCGGCTGGTGCAGGGCGCAGCCGCCTTCTCAGTCGAGGCGGCCATCCAGCGCGTGTCTACTTTGGAAGACGCCTTTGAGCTGGCGAATGAACTGGAAAGCAACGAAACCAACGCTATTTTCCAATTCCTGATTAAAAACTTCGAGCCGGACGCCCAGATGCAGGCGTTTCTGCGCGACCAATTGGACAAGCACGTGGGGGCGCTGATATACGCCGCGCCGCCGGCCTACCAAGAACCGCTCATCCGCAAGGAAATTCGGGCCGAAAAGTGACCGACGCCAGAGCTATACCCGGACGCAATCGTTAGGGGCCGCTTCGCCGGAAAAGAAGTACTATTTGGGGGGGTGTTGACTGGCGCTTGAAGAGCGCCATACCTGCGCCACGCGGTTTAAGGGGTGATAGCGCGGGGTGTAGCCACGCAACAACCCCAAAGTATAGAAAAATTCCCGCCTTCGGTGGAAGAGCCTAAAATTTTCTTGCCCGCCAGACGGCAATCGAGAAAAAAACCAGGGCGTACAGGCCCAGCATAGCCGAGGGCAGCAGCACCGATTGCACGCCCAGGCCGCGGATGACCACGTTTTTGAAGCCGTCCATGGCCCAGGCCACGGGCGAGAAATGCCCGATGATCTGAAACCCTCCCCCCACCACATCCAGCGGAACCCAGGCCCCACCCAGCCCCGACAGCACAAACATGGGGATCATGGCAAAGGCTACCGCCTGCTCTTCGTCTTTCGCCATCACGCCCACCAGCACGCCCAGGGCCGCCACGCACAGCGAGGCGCTGATCGCTACCAGGCCGGTCGCCAGGGGGGCGCGAAGATAAGCCACCCGCAGCAAGAGCTGCCCGAAGCAGATCAGCAGCGTGAACTGGGCCAGGGTCAGCGTAAAGATCGACAGGTAATGCCCGGCCAGGATATGCACCCGCCTGGCCGAGGTGGTCAGCAGACGCGCCAGGCAGCGATTCTTACGCTCGTTGACGAAGATGGAGGCCGAAACCAGCAGCCCGCCAATGGCAAATTGCAGCATCATCCCCGGCGACGTGTGGGCCATCGCCCCAGCCCGGTTGACTTCCACCGGGATGAGGGCGCTGGTCTGCTCGATCACCCGTACGGGGGGGGTCTGCCAGGCTGCCAGGGATTGGCGGTAGGTATAATCGAACGGCGCGCCGGTCCGGTCTTCCAGCGAGGCGGCAATCCGCAGGGCGCTCTCCAGGTGGATGATCTGGCCCAGAACCTCGTTTTCCAGGGTCGTGCCAATCGAGGTAGCCGCGTCTACGATCAGGCCCAGTTTGGCCGGTTTGCCGTTCTGTAGATCGTGGCCGTAGCCGGGCGGCACGATGACCGCCCCAGCCAGGGCCTCGTTCGCCACCCGGGCGGCCAGCCCATCAGGCGAAACCAGCGGATCGTCCACCAGGCGCACCACCGAAGAATCGGCCAGCAAGTCGCGCAAATTGCGGCTGACGGGGCTTCCATCCTGATCCAACCAGCCCAGCGGCAGGCGCGAATCGCAATCGTCGCCCATGCCGCCCAGGGTGTAACCCAGCAGCAGGGTAAAGATCACCGGCATGATGAGGGTGAACAGGAACGTCTTGCGGTCGCGCAAGAGTTGGGTCAGGTCTTTGATGGCGATATCGAAGATGCGCCGGCTACCCATAGCGTTTCTTGAACCTCCACACCCCAACCACAAAAAACACCCCACTCCAGGCCCATAACACCAGCAAGGTGGGCAGCAGGTCGGCCAGCGAATGGCGGCCCTGCGCCAGGAGCAGACCGCGCACCCCCCAGCCCTGGGGAACCAGCAGACCCACCGTATCACCCAAGCGGGCCGCGCTGGCCGAGTTGACCGCAAAAACCCGCACCATGCCCAACATGCCCGAAACCGTCAGCAGCCCGCCGAAGATCATCCCGCCCTGGCGGGTGTCTTTGATCAGCGAGTTGATGAAAATGCCCATGCTGGAGGCCGCCACGACCACCCCGCTGGCCGCCGCCGCCGCCGCCGCCGGCTGCCCCCACTCGATGCCAAACAGGTAGCGAGACACGAAAATAAGCGTGACCACCTGCACCGAAACGGTGAGGAATACCGAAAGCAGCTTGCCGGTCAAAATCTGGCCGCGCGGGGTGGGGGTAGTGAACAGGCGCGGCAGGGTGCGCTGTTCATCTTCTTGCAAGATGCTCTCGGCGCTGGATGTGCCAGTGTAGAAAGCATAGAAGACCATCAACCCGGCCATGATGGGCGAGACGATTGCCACCACCGGGTTGGTCTGCTCGACCCGCCCGGCCGGCGGGCGCTCGTTCAGGAACTCGGCCACGGGATCGCGGGTTTGAGTGCGCGAGCTGCTCAAATAGTCTTGCACGGCCAGGGCCGCGGCGCGCGGATCGGCCCCGCTCTCGGCCGCATCCGTGGCCTGGTCGATGGCGATCTTGATCCCGGCGATGCTATCCATAAAGCGGCTCATGATCGAGCGCACGATGGCCGGGCTGAGGGTCAGGGTAGGGTCCTGGTAAAAGACGACCTCGGCCTGCCCGTCTGGGTCGGCAAACTGGCGCCCAAAGCCCTCCGGGATGATAATCGCCACCTGGGCTTGCTGGCGGTCCACCGCCTGGCGGGCGGCTTCGGCGCTGTCTACCGGCCAGACCTCCACCAGGTCGGCCAGGTCGTCGCTTTGCAGCACGGCCAGCACCAGCTCGGCCAGGGTGTTGGCGTGGATGCCTTCCGGCAGGCTGCCCTTGCCGGCCTGCAGGCGCGGCGCGGCGCGATCCAGGTTGGCAACCGCCACCCTGGTGCGCGGCAGGTCGAACCCGCCAGACTGGATGGCGCTGCCGAACATCAGGTAGAACATGCCGGCCATCAGCAGCGGCAGGCCGAACATGAACATCCAGCCCATCAGGCTGTGCAGCATATGGCGGATGTCTTTGAGGGCGATGGCGAGGGTCTTCATACGTCTCGCAGGGCGCGGCCGGTGAGGTGGAGAAAGACCGCCTCCAGGTCGGGCTGCTGAATTTCGACCGAGGCCGCCCGCGCTCCGCAGGCCGTAGCGGCCTCCAACAGGCGCGGCAGGGCCTGGTTGCCGTCCTGCGCCAGGATGGTGAACACGCCCTGATCGGACGACACCTTCTGCACCCCGGCCACCTGGGTCCAGACCTGGGTCAGGCGTTCTTCAGCCGGGCCGCTCACGCCGCTCATGGTCAGGCGCAGCCGGTCGGCCTGGCCCACAATCTTGACCAGCTCGTCCAGGCTGCCCTGGGCAATCACCTGGCCGTGATCCATGATGGCAATCCGGTCGGATAGTTCCTGGGCTTCCTCCATGTAATGGGTGGTGTACAGCACCGTCATGCCCTGGTTTTTGAGCGCCACCACATTATCAAGAATACTGCGCCGCGACTGCGGGTCGATGCCCACCGTCGGTTCGTCCATAAAGACTACCGCCGGGCGATGCAGCAGGGCTACGGCGATGTTAACCCGGCGCTTCATGCCGCCTGAAAACTTACCCACCTGGCCCCCGGCCCGCTCGGTCAGGCCGATCATTTCCAGGGCTTCGTCCACCCGCTGCTTAAGCTTGGAACCACGCAGGCCATACATCTTGCCCCAAAAGGTCAGGTTTTCACGGGCCGAAAGGTCTTCATAGAGAGCGATTTCCTGCGGCACCACGCCCAGCGCCTGGCGCACCCCGGTTGAATCGCTCAAGATCGAATGGCCCATGATGCGCGCCTCGCCCTGGTCGGGGCGCAGCAGGGTTGCAAGCATCGAAATGGTGGTGGTCTTACCAGCCCCATTTGGCCCCAGCAGGCTGAAGATTTCGCCCGGCTGGACGGTAAAATTCACCCCCTGCACCGCGTGCAGCGCGCCGAACGATTTATGCAGATCGAGGACTTCAATAGCAGATTGGCTCATACCAGCTTAATATACTCGAAATTCTCTCGACTGGGGGAATCATTAAAAAGGCAGTTCCCCGCCTCGGTAGCTCCCCACTTAACCGGGGTGGAGATGACTGGCAAGCTTCGCTTGGCGAGCGAAGCTCGCCTGGAAAGAGGATTAATCGTAGATTTTGTCGCACTTCGGGCGACACAATCTACGGAACAACTCTTGGGGTGGTCCCCCCGCCTCGCTCAAGCGGGGCAGAACTCTGATATTTTTCATCGGGAAACTCCCCCTTGTCAGGATCGAGTTCTACAGGCATACTTACGCCCATTGAAGTAGAAAGGACGGCCAAAGACGGTTATGAACGATCATTCGCTCGATTCATCTATGCGCAAGGAATATCTCACCAAGCTGGCGCTGATCGGCTTGTTTAGCGGCGGTTTTATAGCTTTCACGGCCTGGGCCTGGAACCGGGGCCTGAGCGAATGGCGCCCGGCCCCTTTTGACCTGCTCTTGCTGGGCTTTGCGGTGTATCGGCTGGGGCGGCTGGTGGCCTTCGAGCGCGTAGCCGACCCGCTGCGCCATCCCTTCACCGAAACCGTGCCAGATCACACCGGGGCGGGCGAATCGGTCGAGCCGCGCGGCGAGGGGGCGCGCCAGGCCATCGGCCAGCTTGTCTCCTGCCCGATCTGCGCCGGGACGTGGATCGCCGCCGGTCTGACCTATTTGCTGTATCTGTTCCCCGGCCCGACGCGGATCTTCCTGACGATGACGGCCGCCATCGGCGCGGCCGAACTGCTGCACTGCGCCAGCGAAGCCCTGAGCTGGACCGGCCAACTGCGCCGCACCCAGACCGGCGAGATAGAGCGCGCCTACCGCCGCGGCGTGGAGGTCTATAACGCCGCCCATCCCTGTCACGAGGACGAGCCAGACTTGCACGCCTCCACCCGCCCGGCGGCCCAGCCCACCCCCACCGAGCGCAAACCCGGCCAGGCCCGGACGCGCTAAGTTTATATAGCTCTGCCGCCAAAGGCGGGAAAACCCTATAGGGGGGTTGCGGGCGGTATAGCCGCCCGCAACCCCCCATTGAACCGTGGAGCAGGCAGGGCGCTCTGCGCGCGCTTCAAAAAGCTGCTTGTATCAGCCTGGGCCACGCAAAATGTCCGACCGTCGATGCGCGCAGCCGCGTCTGGCTTCAAGTTATTGGAGAATTCGCGGCGTTGCTGCGCCCTTACCGGTCGGGTTACAGTTGAATTAGGCTGCTGAGTTGCTGCGCGACGCAGCAACTCAGCGGCGATTCTTGAGCCGGCTTAAGGGTACGTCGTGGCGCACACGTCGCAGGCGTTTTGGCAGATCGGCAGGCGGTCGTCGCACACATTCTTGCCGATCTTGGGATCAGCCAGGCAGCGCTGGTATTCCTGGTTGCAATACGCCTGGCAAGAGTAGTAGCTGCCGGCGCGCACGTTGCTGCGCACGATCAGGCCAGGGATAGGGGGTTGATTCATAGTATGGGTCTCCTTGACGAATGATATTTTAACCTATCGGTCGCCAGCCAGCTCTTGCAGCAGCGCCAGCGTAGCCTGCACGACCTGGCGGGTCTGTTCCTCCCGGCTGATCTGGGCCGGGTGATCGCCCGGCTGGGGGCCGTACCAGCCGAACTGAGCATGGTTGCCGCCCTGGATAACGACGTAGCGCGCCCCGGCGGGCAGCCGGGGCCGCCCGGCATCGATGTCTTCCAACGTCGCCAGCCCGTCCTGATCGCCATAGACCGAAACGACCTGGATCGGCAGCCGCGACAGGTCGTCCGATTGGGCGGGGTAGGCCGCCCACAGGAACAGCCCCTCCACCGGGGCCGGCGCGCTGGAGACGGCGTTGAGCGCCAGGAAGTGGGCCGCCATGGCCCCGCCCAGCGAATGCCCGCCGACGACCCAATGGCGGATGTCGGGATAAGCAGCGATGACTTCCCTGGCCCGGCTGGAAGCGAAGACCGCCAGGTTAAGCGGCATGGGCGTGACGACCACCAGATAGCCCTGGGCGGCGATCTGGCGGGCAGCCGGGGCGTAGGCGCGCGGGTCTACCCGCCCGCCGGGATAAACGATCACTCCCACCTGGGGCGCGCCGGCCGCCGGGCGAAAGACGTACCACCCTCCGCCTTCAACCTGAACCTGAGTGTCGGATTGGAGCGCAGCCAGGGCTTCTGGCATGGGGGCGGGCGGCGTTCTGGCCCACCCCACGAACCCCAGCGCCAGCAGGATGGGGATCAAAATCAGCGTCCACCAAAATCTACGCCAGAACTTCATCCCTTGAACTCTCCCGGCACAGAATGGATTTGAATGCTCACCGGGCGACCCTTGCGCCCCAGGGCGCGGTTGGCCGCCTGCTTCAAAAATCGGGCCGCCACCTTCCAGGGGGTTAGCTCGCGGGCCACCAGGCCGGTCTTGCCGTCGGTGGCGGGCGAGGCCAGCCACACCGCCCGGCGGGTCGATTCTGCCGGCGGCTGCGAGAGGGCCTGGACGACCTGTTCGAACCGGTCTAACCCGGCCTCGAACCCCTCGATCACATCCACGTCGGTCAGCATGTCGGTATCCATCATGCCGGGGCTAAAGGCAAACACGCCCACTCCGCTGTCTTTGTATTCCTGAGCCAGCGATAGGGTGAAGCTGCGCATCCAGGCCTTGCTGGAGCCATAGGCGTTTTGCATGGGGGCCGGGCCGCGCTCGCCCCGCCCCAGCACATTGATCAGCTTGCCGCTGCGCCGGGGCAGAAAATAACGCATGGCGGTCAGCGAGCCGTGATACGTCCCGATGATGTTCGTCTGGGCGGCGGCGATGAAATCGTCGGCTTTGATGTGGGCCGTTGGGCCATAGGGCGGCGAAATTCCGGCGTTGTTGACCCATACATCTACCTGGCCGAAACGCTGCACGGCCGCGTCGAGCAAGGCCCGCACCGAGGCCAGGTTGGTCACATCGCAGGCCTGGCCGGCGGCCCTGGCCCCGGCCTCGACCAGGGCCTGGGCGGCCAGGGCGCTGGCCGCCTCAGAACGAGAGGAAGCCATCACCGCCGCGCCTTCGGCGGCGCAGGCCCGGGCCAGCGCCAGCCCAAAGCCGCGCGTCGAGCCGGTGATGACAATCACTTTGTTTTCCAGCACACCCATCTAAAACTCGCCTCCCATCGAACCGGAATAGCCGGTCAATTCAACGTAGCCGCTCCCGGCTACGCTCTGCCCGCCGCTGCTCCCGCTCACCGCCACGGCGCCTTCCCAATAAGCGTACGATAGGTTCAGTTCCTGATCGGCCAGGCGTGGCCGGACTTCCAGGGCCAGCCCCAGGCGGGGGACGTTCAAGCGCCAGCCGGCCGGGTAGCTGGCCCCAGAGCGCGGGCTGTCCCAACGGGCGGTCACATCCAGTTGGAAGTCGTCGCGCTGCAGGGGCGAGACCTGGCCGTTGGGGGCGATCCATGCGCCGCTGGAATAAGGATCCAGGCTGCCATCGGCCCGGCGGATCTGAAACAGCATCAACTCCGAGCCGTCGTCCAACTGGATCGAGAACCAATCCCAACCCACCTGGTCTTTGCTCAGGGCGCTGGTGCTGAATTCGTGATCCATCCAGCTCAGCCCACTGACGGCGTAAGTCTGCCCGGCAAGCTGGATCGTTCCGGCGCTTTCGAGGCGGGTCAGGCTGTAGTAGTAAGAAGCCTGGCCGGCCCCGGCCCCCTTGCGGCTGAAGCCCTGGTCGCCCTGCAGGGCCGGACCTTTTGTATCGACCAGGCGCAGGTCAAGCGCCAGGCCGTCCTGGGCGGCTTGCAAGCGATAGGCGCACGGCCCGGCGTTTGGGTGGGCGCACGGGGCAGGCGCGGCAGCTTCGACCACCTGCCAGTCGTCCAGCCAGACCTGGAAGGGGGCGGCCTGCGCTCCGGCCAGCCCAGCCGCCCCGCGCTGCAAGCGCTCGAAGGCCTGGTGCTGCCCGCCGTCCACATCGCTCAGGGCGAAGTGGGCCATATAGACCTGCCCGGCAGCCCAATCCGAAGCCCGCGCCGCCAGCCGTCCAGGCGGCAGCAGCGCCCGGCGGAAGAAGGTGAGCTGGAATCCAAAGCGCCGTCCCTCGGCGCTTTGCAAGTTGCCGGTATAGTACCACCATTCGGTCTGAAATTCGGGGTGCGGGCCATGATCTTGGGGGAAGCTGAAAGGCCGCGGCCCCTGGGCGCGGGCAAAGCCGGCTGTATCCACCGCAGCCGCCTGGGCGATGCCCTGGGCAGGCTGCGCCGCCGGGCGCGGCCGCAGCGCCAGCCACCCCCCCGCCGCCGCGCACAAGATTAAAACCAGAAAAACAATTCGTTTGGGCATACTTCTATGTTTCTTCCAGCTTTGCCAAGATAGCGATATCGCCTGGATTTTGTCGCCCTTCGGGCGACAAAATCCACGATTAACCCTCTTTACTCCGACCGGATGGCTTCGGAGGTAATCATGCGGCTCATGCGCCAGGCCGGGTACAGCCCGGCCAGCAAAGCGGCGATGACCGCCACCGCCAGGGCCTGGAGGAACGGCTGCGGGGCAAGCTGCATTTGCAGCGTCCAGCCAAAGGAACGCCGGTTAATGATATAGATCAGGATCAGCGCCAGCAAATAGCCGGTGGGCATCGAGAGCAGCCCGGCGGCGGCCCCCATCAGCCCGGTCTCCATTAAAATCATCGCCCACAATTGGCGGGCGGTCATCCCCACGGCGCGCAGAATGCCCAGCTCGCGCTGGCGCTCCAATTCGAGCGACAGCAGCGCGCTCAGCACGCCGATAAAGGCCACCACGGTGGCTAACAACTGCAGCGCCCCGGTAATGGCAAAGGTGCGGTCGAACACCACCAGCACTTCCCGGCGCAGGGCGGCGTTGGCAACCACCGCCAGGCGCTGCACCGGGCGCAGCCGCTCCTGCAGGGCGGCCACGACGGCATCCACATCTTGCCCCGGCGCCAGGCGCAGGGCCGCAGCCGTAAGGCTGGAATCTTGCCAGGCGGCCTGATACACCGGCAGGGCCATCAGCACCGTGCCTTGCGTCGAGGCGTAGTCGAAATAGATTCCGATGACCGGGAAGGAGCGCGGCCCGCCGGCCGTGTCGAGCGTCACCTGCCCGCCGTGCTGAGGCAGCCCGGTGCGGTTGGCAAACGGCTCGGACACCAGCACCGCCCCTTCCAGCAGGCGCGGCCAGACCTGCTCTGGCGGCGCGTCCAGGGCCAGGAAAGCTCGCTCATAGCCGACCCGGGCGTTATCGGTTGCGTCGATGTTGATCGGCCCGCCGGGTGAATCAACCGCCGCCGCCCGCAGCACGTACAGATCGACCACCCCCGGCTGGGCGCGCAGCGCGGCCAGGGCTTCCGGCTTCAGCGGAGCGGTGGGCGTGGCAGCCGAGAGGCCGGGAACCGAGATGTACACGTCGCCCTGCAGGGTTTCGCCCAGCCAGGCCACCACCGTCTTGCGGAAACTGCCCACCATCACGGCCACGCCAATCGTCACCGACACGGCCACCATCAGCGCCATGACCGCAATGGCCGTGCGGCTGAGGCTGGCCGAAACGCCGCGCGCCGCCATGCGCCACAGGGCGCTGCCCAACGGGGCCGCCCGGCGAGCCAGAAAACCGGTAACGACCGGCACAAGCAGGGCGCAGCCCACCACTGCGGCAAATGTAGCCGCAAAGCTAATGACCAGCCCGTCTATCGCCAGCCGGCCCAGGCGCAGCCCGCCGGCCGGCAGCGCCAGCAGCCCGCCCCCAGCCAGCAAGAAGCCCACCCCCGCCCAGGCCGCGGCTTTCATCGCGCGTTGGGCCTTACTTTCCAGCCCCGAACGCGACAGGGCCAGGCGGGGCGGCACGCTGGCCGCCTCCCAGGCTGGCGGGGCGGCCGTCGCCAGGGTGGCCGCCAGGCCAATCGCCAGCCCCTTGACCAGGCTATCCAGCGGAATCTGCACCCCGCGCACCGAGACGACAAAGAAAAGGTCGTTGATGGTCTGCGTCACCAGGCGCACTGCTCCCTGGCCCATCAATACGCCCAGGCCCAGCCCCAGGCCCGAACCAAGCAGCCCCACCAGCAGGGCTTCGCTCATCACCAGCCCGAAAATCTCGACCCGGGTGACGCCCAGGCAGCGCAGCGTGCCGAACAGCGGGCGGCGCTGCACCACCGAGAAGGTAATCGTGTTATAGATCAGGAACATGCCCACCACCAGGGCCAGCAGGCTGAGGGCGGTCAGGTTCACCCGAAAGGCGGAGGTCATCTGGGCCACCGCCCCGCTGCGGGCCGAGACGGCTTCCAGCCGGGCGGAGGGCGGCAGGAGGGCTCTCAGCCGCCCTTCGCCGCCCCTCTCCCCGGAGGGGAGAGAGGGCTGGGGGGTGAGGGGATCGCCCAAAATCACATCGATCCGGTCGATGACCCCTTCTCGCCCGGTCAGCTCTTGCACAGCGGCAATATCGCCCAAGATCAGCCCGTCCAGGCCGCGCCGGGCCAGGTCGTTTTGCGGCCGGATCAGCCCGGCGATCCAGGCCGGGCGGGTTCCGGCGCTCAGTTCAAGGGTGATGGTCTGCCCGGCCGACAGGCCGTAGCGTTCGGCCACGTCTTGCGAGATCAATACTGCGCCCGGTTGGGTGAGAAAGGCGCTCAGGTCGATGGTCTGGCGGCCAGCGATGGCGTTCGGGTCGCCGCCCAACCCGCCGGAAACGCCGCCGCCGGTCAGGTAATCGCGGAAGGGAGCCTCGGCGAACGGGTCGAGGCCTAAAAGCTGCATGGGCTGCTCGCCGAGCTGGGGTGAGTAGACATATTCGCTCACCACCGGGGCCAGGCGCAGGCCCAGCCCGGCCCGGCGCAGGCGGGTGTACAGGGCCTGGTCCAGACCGCGCGGCCCGCCGGTGATCTGGTGGGTGGCCCGCCCGGCCACCGCCTCGGTGCTGAGGTCAAAAGCCCGGCTGGCGCTGGCGTTTGCCAGGTCTATCGCCACCATGACGGCCACGCCCAGCATGATGCCCACGACCATCAGGGCGCTCTGCCAGGGATGGCGCAGCAGATAACGCCAGCCAATTGTCCACAGGATTCTACGCAAGATACCACCCCATTCAACCGTGCAGATGGAAAGATCAAAGAAGAGAGCTTGCGATTAACCATCTTTGCAGGCGAGCTTCGCTCGCCTGCCGCCCCACCACAGTTTCGTGGAGCGCTGCCAGTACGCAGCCTGGTCAAGATTATATCGGAAATTGGCGTCAACCGGCGAGCGGCCACAAAAAAGGCCCCGCCTGTTGGCGGGGCCAGTTACTACAATCGGTTGTATTCACTATCCATTAATAAACTTGGCTTGCGGCAGGCCGGCGCTGGATCAGAGCAGGCCGTTCAATTGGGCGTTTCTAGCTATTTCTTCAAAAACGCCCGGCCTTTCAGGTGGCCTGATCCGCTATCTTGCCTTGCACTTCGTACCCAATCCTGGCGGTAATCGGCTCGATAAGCTACCCTCCTTATCTTGTGGTACTGAAGTTTGTTCCGATTTCAGTGCGTTTCGCACTGTTAGACCTATTATCGCGCCGTTCGCTCAAAAATCAAGTCACCTTACGTTAGTGTAATCTTAAAGTCATGATATGATCGGGGGAATGTCGGACGCCCGTTACTTCCCCTGCGAGAGCCTGGTCAATCTGCGTGAGATTGGCGGGCTGCCGCTGACCTCCGGCGGCCAGATCAAGACCGGCCGCCTGTATCGCTCGGCCGATTTATCGCGCCTGGCGCCGGGCGATTACGCCGTGGTGCAGGGGTTACAGCTTCGCCTGATATGCGACCTGCGCTCGGAACAGGAGCGCCAATCGAACCCCAGCCGTTTGCCGCTGGCCTGGGGCGTGCGGACGGTCTGGCTGCCCTTCGACGCCCAAATCCAGGGCATGACCCGCCAGCAGGCCTATCATTACTTCATCGGCAAGACCGGCGGCGAAGAATATGACCGCTTTGTGCGGCGCATGTATCACGCCATCGCCTTCGAGCATACCGCTCAGGTCAAGGCTCTATTCGACCTGATCTGCGCCGAGGACAATCTGCCGGCGCTGATCCACTGCACGGCCGGCAAAGACCGCACCGGCTTCGTGGCGGCGCTGATCCAACGGCTGCTGGGCGCGCCGCCCAACCTGGTGATGGAAGACTATCTGCTGACCAATCGCTATTACGCCCCCCAGGTCGCCCGCTATGCGCGCCAGATCCGCTGGATGACCCTGTTCCGGGCCAAACCCGAGCGCATCCAACAGATTTTTGCCGCCAAACAGGAGTATCTGGAGGGGGTATTCGACGAAATCGACCGGCGCTATGGGGGCGCGGCGGGCTATCTGGAACAGGGCTGCGGCGTTCCAGCGGCGCAGCAGCGCGCCTTGCAGGCCCGGCTGACCAGGCCGTAAGGGCTTAGCGGCCCTTCTTGCCTTTCTTGCGGTTCAGCTTCTGCTCCATTTCGTCGAACTCGTCCGCCTCTTCTTCGTAGTCGTCTTCTTTGGGCTTCTCCCAACGGTCGGGGCGGCGGGCCACATCCTTCATGGTGTTGAACGGATCGACCGGCGGCAGGAAGGGGCGCGCCGGGCGGCTATCGCGGCTGTCGCGGCCGCCAGCGCGGTTATCAGGAGCTGCGCCGCTGGTTGGACGTTCGTACGCCCGCCCGCCGGAGCGTGGATCGGGCCGGTTATTGGGCCGGTTATCCGGCCGGTTATCCGGCCGGTTATCCGGCCGCCCGTTGGCGCCCGCCGGCCGGTTATATCCGCCCGGCCCGCCGCGCGAGTCGCTGCGAGGGGTATCGCGTGGATCGGGGCGCTGGAAGCCGCCGCCCGCCGGGGGACGCGGGTCGGGGCGCCGGTCGGCGCGCTCTGGGAGGCGAGCGGCGTTCGACCCGCCGCCCGCGGGGCGGTTCTCGAAGCGATGCATCTCCGGGCGCTGTCCATCCGGCCGGCGTTCAGGCGGCCGTTCGGGCGGCCGTTCGGGCGGCCG
>CAYQDU010000043.1:18874-26275 GCA_964416275.1 uncultured Anaerolinea sp.
GCTGTCCATCCGGCCGGCGTTCAGGCGGCCGTTCGGGCGGCCGTTCGGGCGGCCGTTCGGGCGGCCGGTTGGGGGGACGGTTGGGCCGCCCGCCGTTTGGGCCGCCGCCGGCCGGGCGCATCGAACGAGCCGCCTCTTCCAGCTCGCAGGGTTCCAGCGAAACCACTTTTAAATTCGACAAACAGGTGGAACAAGTGACCGGATGATCCAGACCGAGCGCCGGGTCGATGGTCAGGATGTCGTTACAAACCGGGCAGCGCGCGTAAGCCATGCAGTTACTCTCTTAATCAACTACAAATCGGGTGGAACAGGGACAATCCCAGCGACACAGGGCGGGCGAAACAAAGCCACATCGGATCAACAGCGACAATATGGATACGGGGGAAACGAGTCAACGTTCAGATACATGAATTTCACTCTTACGACGGGCGAATTATACCATTTTTGGTTAAGTTTTGGTGAAGTGAAAGGCGTTATGGCTCTTTCGCCGCAGGCGAGAGCGTTTTAATGTCCTACCGTCGAGAAGAAAACAGGCTCACCAACACAATGTTAAGAGAGCTTCTCACCTTCGTATGCTATAATCGCCCCGATAAAGAGGTGACTGACCCATGTTGAAGAAATTTATCCGCATCATCGGGGGCGACCCCAATAAGCGTGAAATCGACCGGCTGACGGATATTGTCGACCAGATCAACGCCCTGGAGCCGGAGTTTGAACAGTTGAGCGACGAGGCGCTGCGCGCCAAGACCGACGAATTCACAGCCTTCATCGCCGACGCGATTGCAGACATCGACGATGAAAAAGAGCGCCAGCAGGCCGAACAAGACGCCCTGAACGAAATTCTGCCCCAGGCGTTTGCCGCCGTGCGCGAAGCCTCCAAGCGCACCATCGGACTGCGCCATTACGACGTGCAGCTTTTGGGCGGGATGGCCCTGCACCAGGGCAAAATCTCGGAAATGCGCACCGGCGAGGGCAAGACCCTGGTGGCCACCCTGCCGCTCTACCTGAACGCCCTGACCCGGCGCGGCGCGCACCTGATCACCGTCAACGACTACCTGGCCCGCCGCGACGCCCGTTGGATGGCCCCCATCTACAACGCACTGGGGATGAGCGTCGGCGTGCTGCAAATGGCCGCCCGCACCGAAAACGGCAAACGCGCCTTCGTGGTCGACCTGGAAAAAGAATCGCCCCACGAAGACCAGGATCGTCTGCGCCTCACGCCGCGCGCCGAAGCCTACGCCGCCGACATCACCTACGGCACCAACAGCGAGTTCGGCTTCGACTATCTGCGCGATAACATGACCATGCGCCTGGAAGACAAGGTGCAGCGCGGCCACTATTACGCCATCGTCGACGAAGTGGACAACGTGCTGATCGACGAAGCCCGCACCCCACTGATTATCTCTGGCCCGGCCCAGGACGAAAGCGAGTGGTACGTCAAGATCGCCCAGGTGGTGCGCGCGCTGCGCCCTGAAGATTACGAGACAAACGAAAAAGACCGCACCGTGACCCTGACCGAACTGGGCGAAGGCCATGTGGAAGAACTGCTGGGCATGCCCCTGCGCGACCCCGACCGGCCCGAAGACGTGACCCTCGAGCAGGCCCGCATCCTGGGCTACCTGGAACAGGCCCTGCGAGCGCAGTTCCTGTACCGGCGCAACAAAGACTACCTGGTGCAGGCTGGCAAGGTCGTGATCGTAGACGAGTTCACCGGGCGGCAGATGCCCGGCCGGCGCTGGTCAGATGGGCTGCACCAGGCGGTGGAAGCCAAAGAAGGCGTAAAGGTAGAGAGCGAATCGGTCACCTACGCCACGATCACCATCCAAAACTACTTCCGCATGTATCAAAAGCTGGCTGGCATGTCGGGAACGGCCATCACCGAGGCGGAGGAGTTCGACAAGATCTACAAGCTGGGCGTGCTGTCGATCCCCACCAACCTGGAATACCAGGCCCGGCGGGCCGAGGCCGAGCTGATCGAAGTGGAAAGCAAAGACAGCGCCGGGTATAAGTACACCTACTACACCCGCAAAGAAGACCCGCTCAAAGCGCCCCTGTTCTGGCGGCGGCAAGATTACCCCGATGTAATCTACCGCACGTTGGAGATCAAGCTGCGCTCGATCTGCCAGGAAATTTTACGCAACCACGTTCTGGGCCGCCCGGCGCTGGTTGGCACCACCTCGGTCGAGCTGTCTGAGCGCCTGTCGAGCCGCCTGAAAGCCGAGCCGCTGCGCCGCCTGGCCCAAACCCTGCTGATCCGCGACGCCTACACCCGCAAGCACAAGATCGAGGAAGACGGGCGGCGCATCGACGAGCTGCAAGGGCTGTACGCCGGGCCGGTGACCGAGCTGGACCCCGGCATACTGCGTAAATTCTGCCGCGACCTGGAAATCTCGTTCAACCCCGAAGACCCGGCCAACCTGCGCCGCCTGCTGGCCCTGCTGGACCTGCCCGAAAGCTGCGCCGAACGGCTGGGCAACGACCTGGCGGCCGGGATTCCACACGCCGTATTGAACGCCCGCAAGCATACCGAAGAAAGCCAGATCATCGCCGGGGCCGGGGCGTTTGGGGCGGTCACCATCGCCACCAACATGGCCGGGCGCGGGGTAGACATCAAGCTGGGCGGCGAGCTGGCCGAGGAAATCCTGGCGGCGGTCAACCGGGTGCTGAGCCGCAACGGCTTCGAGAACCCGTATGACATGACGATGGAGCAGCGCCTGGAAGCCGTGCGCTCGCTCGACCCGGCCGCCTACGGCATTTACGAAACCGAAATCCAGTTCTTCTTCCAGCACATGCAAGAGATGGAGCAGGTGAAGGCCCTGGGCGGCCTGCACGTGATCGGCTCGGAGCGCCACGAAGCCCGCCGCATCGATAACCAGCTGCGCGGCCGGGCCGCCCGCCAGGGCGACCCCGGCTCGTCGCGCTTCTATCTCTCGATGGAAGACGACCTGATGCGCCTGTTCGGCGGTCAGCAGGCCGACGCCCTGATGCAGCGCCTCAAGGTGGACGAGGCCCTGCCGCTGGAGGTGGGCCTGGTGGGCCGCCTGATCGAACAGTCGCAGACCCGGGTGGAAGGCTCGAACTTCGACGTGCGCAAGCACCTGCTCGAATACGACGACGTGCTGAACACCCAGCGCGCCCGCATCTACGGCGAGCGGGATAAGATCTTCACCAAAGACGATCTGACCGAAGATGTGACGGTGATGCTGCGCACCGAACTGGCCCGCCGCGTGCCGGAAGGCCTCAAAGACGAGGGCGGCCCGTGGAAGCTGCTGGCCTGGTTGGATCAAATCCAGCCGCCCATCACCCTTAACGGGCCGCAGGGCAGCCAGGTATTCCCGTCCTTCAGCTATCGCCTGCTGATGGACGAAGCGCTGCGCCGGGCGGGCAACCCGCCCACCGTTGCGGGGCTGCGCCAGACGCTGCTGGATATTGCCGCCCAGTCGCTGGAGAATGAAAGCCGCCACCACCTGCAATCGACGGTCGAACTGCTGGCCTCCAGCGAAGAGCGCATGGAAACCCAGATCGATGAACGCCTGGAAGCCCTGGATACGTTCTTCGACGGGCTGGAGGCGGCCGACGAAACCGACACCCGCCAGCCCACCGAACTGGTGAACGAGCTATCCAACGCCGCCCGTCTGCCGATCAAGATCAGCCCCGACGACGCCCGCCGCCTGCGGGCTGAAAGCCGCAAAATGGCCCCCCAGATCAAAGATCAGGTGCGCATTGCCATGCGCGTCCAGACCATAGGCCGCCTGCTGGGCGCCATCGAGCGGCGCATCGAAGAGCCGCTGGAGCTGAACCCGGTGCAGCTGGCCGAGGAAAACTGGCGCAGACTGAGCGAGATCATCCAACAGCGGGTGACCGACCTGCTGGACCGCCGCCAGGAGCGCCTGGTGGGCGGCGAAGGCCAGATCCGCCGCGACCTGGACAGCCTGCTGGAAAAACTGCCCGACCGCCCGGCCGACCAGGTCGTCCTGATGCTGCTGATGCAGCTCCCCCAGGGAGCGCGGGCGTCGTTCGATAAGCGCACCCACCGCCGGGTAATGCAGCGCACGACCCGCCTGACGTACATCTTCTACGCCGCCAGCCTGCTGGAAGAGCGCAGCGAGAAAGACCTGACCGAAGCCGTGCTGGAACACCTGGAAGAGGCCCAGCAGGCTATCCAGCTTGCCTGGGGCCAGGCCGAGTTGGGCCGCCTGGCGAACGTCAGCCTGGCCGACATCGAAGAGACCGCCCGGCGCAACGTGCTGCAGCGCATCGACCTGGCCGAAAGCTCGCCCCTGTTAAACCAGCCGCTGGGTGGGCTGCCGGAAGACGTGCGCGACCGGCTGACCAACGAGCTGGGCCGCCGGGCGCTGACCGGCATCTACCGCCAGCTCTTGCTGAACGTCATTACAGAGCTGTGGGTAGAATACCTGACCGAGATGGAGGCTCTGCGCGTTTCGGTGGGCCTGGAAGCCTACGCTCAGCGCGATCCCCTGGTACAATATAAGAGCAAAGCCGCCGAACTGTACCAAACATTGCAAAGCAACATTCGGATGGGCGTGGTCACACGGATGTTTACCTACCGGCCACGCGACCTGAACCAGGTGCAGGCTGCGGTGGGCGGCGCACAGAGCGGCGGCGCACAGAGCGGCGGCGCGGCCGCCGAGCGCGAGCCGGCCGCCAGCCCGCCCAACGAGCCAGAGCCGGCCCTGGCGGCCGAAGACCAGCCGCCGGCCGCATCGGCCGATCCGCAATCCAGCGGCGAGCAGGCCAACAAGAAACGCAAGCGCCACCGCCGGTAACCCGGAGGAGTATTTGTGAACCATCGTCTTGGAGCCGGCTATGCGTCCGAATTCTACCGGGCGCTGCCCAAAGTCGAGCTGCATCGCCACCTGGAAGGGTCGGTGCGGCTCGGCACGCTTCAAGAAATTGGGCGCGCCCACGGGATGACCATCCCCACCACCGGGCGGCTGCGCGACCTGGTGCAGATCCGCAAAGACGACAGCTTTAACTTCGAGAATTTCCTGTCGAAGTTCCAGACCCTGCGCCTGTTCTATCGCTCGCCCCAGGCCATCCACCGCATCACCCGCGAAACGGTGCAGGACGCCGCCAACGACCACGTGCGCTACCTGGAACTGCGCTTCACCCCGGTGGCCCTCAGCCGGGCCGAGCGTTTTCCGCTGGCGAACGTGATGGATTGGGTGATCGACGCCTCCCAGGCCGCCGGGGAAGAGTTTGGGGTGAAAACCCGCCTGATTGCCAGCGTGAACCGCCAGGAGCCGCTGGAGCTGGCCGAAGAGGTGATCCGCCTGTCCTGCGAGCGGATAGCAAACGGTGTGGTGGGGGTAGACCTGGCCGGGAACGAGGCCCAATTCAGCGGGCGCAACTTTGCTGGCCTGTTCCGCCAGGCCAGTCAGGCCGGGCTGCACATCACCATCCACGCCGGCGAATGGGGCGGGGCCGAGAACGTGCGGATCGCCATCGAAGAGTTGGGCGCAGAGCGGATCGGGCATGGCATCCGCGTCTTGCAAGACCCGCAGGTGATGCTGCTGGCCCGCCAGCGCAGCATCCCATTTGAGGTTTGCATTACCAGCAATTATCAGTCGGGCGCCGTGCCAAACCTGACCTTCCACCCCATTACCCGGATGATTAACCTGGGGCTGAACGTAACGATCAATACCGACGATCCCAGCATCTCGCAGATCACGTTGAGCGACGAATACGAAGCCGCGGGCGAAGAACTGGGCCTGCAGGTCGACACGCTGCGCCAGCGCATTCTGGCCGCAGCCCAGGCAGCCTTCTTACCGCCGGCCGAAAAAGACAGCCTGATCCAGGCGTTAAAAACAGAACTGGACGGCTTCCAATCGCCGCCCAGTCAAACCGTCAAAAAAGGCTCCACCTGAAGCGGTAGTACCACCCCACTTAACCATGAGGTAGCCTATGGCGCTCTTCGAGCGCCAGGCGAAGCCGGCCAGTCACCTCCAGTACGGTTTAATGAGGGGCTGCCGAAGCGGTTACTGACCCGAACGCCGCTCCCATTCGGCCACGCAGTCGCGCAAGAATTTCTGAATGGCCGGGTCGCTTACCTCGCCCACCCCATTGAAAACCTGCGTATCGACTACCACCTCAATGCCATACCGGAGCGAATCCTGAACGTGGATGTTGCGCTCGCGGAAGGGCGAGGTGAGCAGTCGTTCCTGCACGATCTCTTCCACCTGAGAGGCAATCGAACGCTGGAGGGAATCCCTGGCCTTTTCGGCCGCCGAGCGCCCGGTGAGGGCGGTGGTCAGATCGACCGGCACGGGCGCCACTTCCGGCTGGGAGGAGATCGGGCTGGGCAAGGGCGCGCCAGGCGCAGGCGAGACTTTTAGCGTGGGCGGGATGGGGGCGGCCGGCGGCTTCTGAGCCGCCGCAGGCGGCGCGGCCGCCGGGGCGGGCGGTTTTTGCGGCGGGCGGGCGTCCAGGTCGCCCAGCCACAGGCGCAGTTCGCCGGCCGTCTTTTGGAGCATCTCTCGCTGGCGGGCGGTCAGGTCGGTCTGGGCGGCCACGATCTTGCCATCCATCTCGACCGCCAGGCGGCCGCTGCGTTTATCGCGCCACAGGCGGGCGGTTTCGGCCAGGTTGGCCGGGCGCTTTGGCTCCTGAGGCTCAGGCTCTTGCATGCCGCCGATCAAATACCCGGCTACCGCCCCCACCAGCAGGCCGATGATACCAATGACGAGTGCAGGTAAGATGAAAGATACAATATCCGCTGGCATAGGCACATTGTATCACGCTTTTTTGGCTCTTCCGTTAAAGGCGAGAATTTTCAGGTTCGCCTGGCTTCACCGGGAAAGAGGCGCGATTTCGGGGGAAATGTGGGGCGCAGCCACGCAGAATCCCCCCCCATTAAACTGTGGAACAGGCATGGCGCTCTTCAAGCGCCTTCAAAAAAGAGATGTTGCGTGGATTTTGTTGCACTTCGTGCGCCAAAAACCACCCTGAACCCCCTTCCCCGCCACCCTGTCTCGCCCGTCATTTCGCCGCGGGTGTGCGGGGGGGTGCCCCCACGCCCCCCGTGCGCACAAAAGCCGCCCTCCCGGAGCCGGCCTACCCGGCCGGCCCCAAGACCGGGCCGCCGCCACAGCCCAGCACCGGCCGGCCATTCCATCCGGTCGTGACCCTGAACGGCTGGTCGGCGCCCTGGCGCATGAACGGCCGGTGGAAGGAATTCCACCTGGTCGCCGAGCCGGTCGTACGCGAGCTGGCGCCCGGCATGAAAGCCAATCTCTGGGGTTACAACGGCCAATCACCCGGCCCAACCATCGAGGCGGTCGAGGGCGACTGGGTCCGGCTGTTCGTGACCAACAAACTGCCGGAGCACACCACCATCCATTGGCATGGCCAGATTCTGCCATCCGGCATGGATGGCGTAGG
>CAYQDU010000044.1:0-26246 GCA_964416275.1 uncultured Anaerolinea sp.
ATCTCCTCCATCATCTTTCCTCCGCCCGCCTTCGGGCCTCGCTATCTGGCTGGAAAAGCTGCGCCGGGCGGTGCAGCTGGCGCGGGCCGGCGATTGGCAGCATTACGGGCTGTACAGCCGGGCGCACCTGAATAACCTGTGGTGGTTGTTCAAGATCAACCGCCTGAAACGCCTATGAGCGCCCTACCCGCCCCCCCCGCTCCGCTGATCTCGGTCATCGTCCTGAATTGGAACGGGGCGGCCTATCTGCCGCGCTGCCTGGCGGCCCTGTCCGCCCAGACCTGGCGTAATTTCGAGACCCTGGTGCTGGATAACGCCTCTACCGACGGCTCGGTGGACGGGCTGGAGGCGGCGTGGCCGGGCTGCCGCCTGGCGCGCTTCGAGCGTAACCTGGGCTTTTCGCCCGCCAATAATCGCGGGGCTGAGCTGGCCGCCGGGCATTGGCTGGCCTTCCTGAACAACGACGCTTTTCCTCAACCCGGCTGGCTGGCGGTTATGGCCCAGGCCATCGAGCAGCATCCGCAGGATTCTTTCTTTGCATCTTGCCTGGTAAATGCTCATGCCCCGCAGACCGTCCAGGCCGCCGGGGATGTGCTGCACGCCAGCGGTTACGCCTGGCCCGGCCGGGCCGGTACGCCCCTGGCGACCCTGCCCGCAGCCGTTGAAGAAGTGTTCAGCGCCAGCGGGGCGGCGGTGGTCTACGAGCGGGCAGCCTTCCTGGCGGCCGGCGGGTTCGATGAAGATTTTGTCAGCCACCTGGAGGATGTGGATTTGGGCTTCCGCCTGCGCATGGCCGGTCAGCGCTGCTGGTTCGCGCCGGGGGCGGTGGTCGAACACGTGCTTTCGGCCAGCTACGGCCTGGAAAGCCCGCGCACGGTCTACCAGGTGCAGCGCAATGCGACCTGGCTGTATTGGGCCGATATGCCCGGCGGCCTGTTCTGGAAGTATCTGCCTGCCCACCTGCTGACGACCCTGATCCTGTGGCTGCACTATATTCGCCGGGGGCGGGGCCGGGCTGTAACCCGCGCCCGGCTGGACGCCCTGGCCGGGCTGCCCGCCGCGCTGCGCAAGCGCCGCCGGGTGCAGGCTGCCCGCCGGGTTTCTCCAGCAGAAATCGAGGCTCTGCTCGACCGGAATCTGCTCCGCCCCTTCCTGCGCGGCAAGCTGGGCCGCTTTTTTTCGTCCAGAAAATGAAGGCTTAGGAATGACAGGCGGCGCAGCCGCCGCTCGCCATCCCTGATAAAGTGATCTGTGGGGAAATTGTGGGGCGTAGCCCCCACAATTTCTCCACAGATCAAAGATTTTCCGCCTAGGCGGAAGAACCAGGAAGATATGTTTGTCTACCAGATTTCCCCCGGTGTGAGCCTGGTATGGCAGGGCAAGCGCCCGCTGTGGAGCCTGCCGCAGGGCGGACGGGTGGCGACTGACCGCCGCCTGGCGGCGCTGTGGCAGCAGGCCGATGGCTGCGCCCTGCCGGCCGCCCTGCAGCGCGCCCAGGCCCTGGGCCTGCCGCCGGGCGAGAGCGCCGCCGCCCTGGCCTGCCTGGCCCAGGCCGGCCTGCTGGAGCGCCAGGGAGCGCCCGCCGCGCCCCGGCCAGAGCCGCCGCCGGTGGAGGGGCGTATTTCGGTGGTGATCGTCGGGTATAACAGCCGGGAATGGCTGCCGGGCTGCCTGGAATCGCTGCGCGCCCAGACCCATCCGCCGCACGAGGTCATTCTGGTAGACAATGCTTCCAGCGATGGCAGCGCCGAATGGCTGGCCCACTATGCGCCCGAAGTGCGCCTGCTGCGCCTGGACGCCCTGCAGCCGCTCTCGCTTGCCCTCAACTGGGGGACGCAGATGGCCCAGGGCGACTATCTGCTGGTGCTGAACCCGGATGTGGTTCTGGAGCCGCACGCCCTGGCCTGGATGCTGGCCGCCTCTGCCCCCGGCTGCGCGGCGGTAGCCGCCAAGCTGCGCTTTCTGTGGGCCCCGGCCTTTCTGAATGGGCTGGGCAACCTGGTGGGGGCGCTCTCCTGGGGAACCGACAGCGGCCTGGGCTGGCTCGACCTGGGCCAGTTCGACGGATGGGCGGAACTTCCCTCGGCCTGTTTTGCGGCCGCCCTGCTGCCTGTGGCGGCCTACCAGGCCGTCGGCCCGTTCGACGAGGGCTTCCCGATGTACTACGAAGACAGTGAATGGGGCTACCGGGCGCGCCTGTTGGGCTATACCATCCGGGCCGCGCCGCAGGCCATCGTGTATCATGCTTTCAGCAGCCGGGTGCCGGCCGGCCAGCCGGTGGAACTGCCCGCCCTCAAGCTGCGCCGGGTGGTCTCGGGCCGTCTGCGTTGGATCACCCGCCTGCTCGGCCCGGCGGCCTGGCTGCGTTTTGCCCTGGGCTATGGCCTGGAAGATGGGCTGCGGGCCGGGCTGGCCCTGCTGCGCGGCCGCCTGGCCCTGGCGCGGGCCTACGTCCAGGCCTGGGGCGACTTCCGCCGCAGCCTGCCCGAACTGCGCCCGGCCCGCCGGAAGCTGCAAGCCGGCCGCCGGATCGACGACCGGGTTTTGTTCCGCCCCCAGCAGGCCGTCCCAACCCCGCTGATCTGGCGCGGCCTGCCGCGGCTCACCTGGGAGGCGGTGCAGACCTGCTACGCACCCTGGTTGGCGGCCCACGCGGCCGGCTTCCCGGAATGGCAGGGAACCGGGCCCGCGCCCCTGCCCCCGGCCGCCCCGCCGGGCTGGGCGCGCCGCGCGGTTTTGATCGCGCGCCTGGAAGGCCTGGCGGCTCTGCTCGAGCGCCTGGGCCGCAGCCTGATCTGGCGGCTGGCAAAACCGTAAAATCGGAGGTTCTATGCGGATTGGTCTCGACGCCACCCCGCTGCCGCCCCAGCCGGTGGGCGCGGGGGTTTACATCGTGCAGTTGATCCGGGCGCTGGCCCAGATCGAGTGCGAGCATCAGTTTGTGGTGTTCGTCCACGCCGGGCGGCGCGGACTGATTGAAGAGACGCCCCTGCCGGGGGTGGAGTGGGTGATTTTACCCGACCTGCCGCCCGCCCGTCGCCTGCTCTGGGAGCAAACCGGCCTGCCCGGCCTGGCCCGCCGCCAGCGCCTGGACCTGCTGCACTCGCTGCATTACACCCGTCCGCTGGTTTTGCCCTGCCGCTCGGTGGTGACGCTGCACGACCTGACCTTTTTCTTCTTCCCCCACCTGCACACCCGCGCCAAGCGGGTCTTCTTCCCGCTGGCGATGCGTCTGAGCGCCCGCAGCGCCAATGCCCTGGCGGCCGTCTCTGAAAGCACCCGCCGGGATGCCATGCGGGTTTTGAAGATTGCCCCCGAGCGCATTTTCACCACTCCCAACGGTATCGCGCCCATCTTTCGCCCGATCAGCGACCCGGCTCAACTGGAAGCCTGCCGCGCTCGCTACAACCTTCCAGGGCAGTTTATTCTGTTCGTTGGGCTGGTGGAGCCGCGCAAGAACCTGCCCCTGCTGATCGAAGCCTACGCCTGTCTGCGCCAGGAGCAGACCGTTCCACCGTTGGTGA
The DNA here is from genome assembly GCA_964416275.1 of uncultured Anaerolinea sp. GTDB lineage: Bacteria > Chloroflexota > Anaerolineae > Anaerolineales > UBA4823 > RBG-16-57-11. Next base: position 3,525 of record CAYQDU010000044.1, read on the forward strand.
TCGTGGGGCGTTTCGGTTGGATGTCGGATCAGATTCGGACTCAGGTGAACGGGCTGGGGCTAAATGAGGCGGTGCGCTTCACCGGTTACGTTCCGTTGGAAGACCTGCCTTTGGTTTATAATCTGTCCACGGTCTTTGTGTACCCCTCGCGCTATGAAGGTTTTGGCTTTCCGCCCCTCGAAGCGATGGCCTGCGGAACGCCGGTGATTACCAGCGCGGTTTCAGCGATGCTGGATACGGTGGGCGACGCCGGGCTGTTAACCCCACCCGACGACCTGCCCGCGCTGGAAAACGCCCTGCGGCGTTTATTGAATGACCCAAACCTGCGCCGCGATCTGTCGGCGCGCGGCCGCCTCCGGGCGGCGGAATTTACATGGAAACGTACCGCACAAGAAACGCTCAAAGCCTATCAGTACGCAGCCAGCCACCCCTAGAACCGGTGGACCTTTCGATTGGCATCGTCACTTTTCGCGCTCGCGACCTGCTGCGCGATTGCCTGCATTCGCTCTACGAGACCACCCGCTGCACCTGCGAGGTGACCGTGGCGGATAATGGCTCGAACGACGGCCTGGCCGAGATGCTGCGCCAGGAATTCCCCGGTGTGCGCCTGATCCAAAACGAGTGCAACCAGGGCTACACCCGCCCAATGAACCAGGCCCTGCGGGCCGGGAGTGGGCGCTATCTGATGCAGTTGAATCCTGATACCCTGCTCTTGCCCAACGCCATCGACGACCTGCTGGCGTATATGGAAACACACCCTCAGGTGGGGGTGTGCGGGCCGCGCGTGCTGAACCGCGATTACACCCTCCAGGCCCCCTGCCGGCGGGGCGAGCCGCGCCCCCTGGCGGTGATCGGCTACTTCCTGGGGCTGGATAAGCGCTTCCCTCACAGCCGCCGCCTGGGAGAATACCTGCTGACTTACATCGATGACAACCAGGTGCAGCCAGTGGCTGGGGTGTCGGGATCGTGTATGCTGATCCGCCGCGAGCTGGTCGAACAAATCGGCTACCTGGACGAGCGTTATTTCGCCTACCAGGAAGACGCCGACTTCTGCCGCCGGGCGCGCGACGCCGGTTGGCAGGTGGTCTATAATCCCCAGGCCCAGATCATCCACTACGGCGGGATGGGGGGGACGCGCGTCCAGCCTTACCGCAGCATCTTCGAGTGGCACCGCTCATATTTCTTCTACTACCGGACGCACCTGGCGCGAGATTATTTCTTCCTGTTCAACTGGCTCTATTATCTATTGATGTTAGTCAAACTGCTGCTGGCCCTGGCAGTCAACCTGCTGCGCTCCGAGAAAATCGCCAGCACCCGCCGCCCGTGAGAGGCGCGTCCAACCGATGAATGATTCGTCGTCGATTTACCTGATCTTTCAAGCCCTGCTGCTCTCCCTGCTGGGCGTGCTGGCCCTGGCCTGGCCGAGCATGTGGGTGGCTCGCCGGGTGGGGCTGATGGATATGCCCGGCAGCGCCCCGCACAAGCAGCACACCCGGCCCACTCCCCTGGCGGGAGGGTTGGTTCTGGCGCTGGTCTTTTTACTGGTTGGCGCAACGCTTGGCGCTTTGCGCGAGCCGTCCATCCGGGCCACGCTGCTGGCGGCTATCCCGGTGTTCGTGTTCGGCCTATGGGATGATTATCACAGCCTGAAGCCCTCCGTCAAGCTGGCGGCCCAGGTCTTTGCGGCCGGCCTGCTGATCTCCCAGGGGGTGCATATCCGAGTCTTTGAGTCGCCCCAGATTTTGCTCTACACCAGCCCCAACCTAGCCCTGGCGCTGGACTTGGGGCTGACCCTGCTGTGGGTAGTGGGCATCACCAACGCCTTTAACTTCGTGGACAGCATGGATGGCCTGGTGGCCGGGCTGGCGGGTATGGCGGCGGCCTTCTTTATGCTGCTCACCCTGGCGGCCAATCAGCCGGTCCTATCGCAGCACAGCGCCATGCTGGTAGGGGCGTGCCTGGGGCTGTATTTCTTCAACTCACCCCCGGCGATGCTGTTTCTGGGCGATTCGGGCGCTCAGACGATGGGCTTTGTCCTCTCGGCGCTGGCAATCAGCTACACCCCAGAGGTGGCCTACCAGGCCTCGTCGTGGTTTGTGCCGATCTTACTGCTGGGCGTGCCAATCTTCGATACGACCCTGGTGGTGGTTTCGCGCCTGCGGCGCGGCCAGCCGGTCTATTCGTCGTCCCTCGATCACACCTATCACCGCCTGCTGGCCCTATCGCCGGCGCCAAACCGGGCCGTGTTGATGATGCAGATTGCGGCCTTTATCCTGGGCTGCCTGGCCTTTCTGAGCCTGAACCAACCCCCGCTGCAGGCCAACCTGATCTTTGGGCTGGCCCTGCTGTTGGGCCTGGCGGCGCTGATCTTTCTGGAATGCGCCCCATGGGGTAAGAAGCCGTGATGAACGCCGGCTGGTCTTTGCGCGATGACCTGCTCCTGGCTGCCCACCGCTGGTACCAGGTCCTGGGGTTCTGCCTGGCCGGGGCGCTGATCGGCGCGCTGGTGGCCTACCTGGCCCCCACTCCCTACCGGGCCTCGCGCGAGCTGTACGTGGGCTTGAATGTGGAACAGGCCGCTCAAGACCGCAGCGCGGCGCAGCAGGCCGGACTGGTCTTCCTCAACGCCAACGACTATAAGAACTGGCAGATGGCGAGCCTGAACAGCGTGGTCTTCATGGATCCGATCATCGACGAGACCCTGGCCCGCCTGCAAGCCATCAACCCGTATTGGACGGTGGTCGGCCGGGAGGAGCTGGCCCGCATGCTGCACGTTTACTGGCGCAACGCCGGCAAGTGGCGGCTGGTGGCCGAATCGCCCTTGCCCGACCGGGCCATCGAGGCCGTGCTGGTATGGCAGGACGTGCTGGTGGATCACGTCCACGCCGCGGTGGCCGAGGCGAACCATGCCCTGACCATCGACGCCCAGATGCAGGGCCTGGCTCCCACCCTGGCCGAAGCCCAGGCCGACTGGCTGACCCTGACCCGCGCTCAAAACGCCCTGCAAACCTGGCTGGCCGGGCAGAGCGCAAAACCGCCCGCTGCGCCGCTCGACCCAACCGAGCGGGCCGCGCTGGAGCAAATCCTGGCGGAACTGCCCGCAGAGCTGGCGCCGGGCCGACCGCCGGCCCCGACCCTGCCGCGCCGCGCGCTGCTGGCCTGGTTGGAGGCGGCTCAAACCAGCCTGGCCCGCGCCGCTACCGACGCCCAGGCTCACAGTCATGCTCTTGAAACCCAGTACCAGGCCCTGGCGACCCAGTTCAGCCAGGCCTCCCAGGCCAGCCTGGGGCTTTCGCCGGAACTGCTGGTGCAAAAGCTCAGCCGCACCCGGGTCTACCTGGACCCGGTGCGCCCGTTTGGGGTGATGATGTTGGTGGGGACGCTGCTGGGCTGGGCGGCCTGGGCCTTGTGGTGGCTGTACGGAGCGGCCCAGGCGGCGGGCGCCGCCCGGCCGGCGCCCGGCTCTGAGGCGGCCAGCCGATGACGCCTCCCAGTTGGCGCGACGGCCTGCGCGGGCCGGCTCGCCGCCGGCTGGCGCGCATTTTATGGGCGGCCCTGCTGCTGTTTCTGCCCGTCACCAGCTTTCCCTATTTTCCCCCCTCCTTTGGCGGCGAGGCCCTGGTGCGCCCGCTCTCGCTCTACCCGCTGTTGGGGCTGGTCTTCATCAGCTTGCTGCCGCGCCTGTTCACCCGCCCGATCTCGCGCACCGTGCTGAGCCTGCTGCCGTTTGTGCTGATCGCCGCGGCTAGCTCGGCCCTCTCGCTGCTGCAGGGCATCGAGCCGGCCCTCGGCATCTCGGTGGAGGCGCGGGTTTTGCGCGGCCTGTTCACCCTGTTGATTGGCTGCGCTTTCTACGTTACCATTGCCCAACTGCCCGACACGCTGGAAGACCTGCGTTTTTCGCTGCGCTGGATCTATGCCGGGGGAGGGCTGGCATTGTTGTGGGGGTCGATCCAGGCTGTGGCGCTGCTGGAGCGCAGCGCCGAAGGCTTTGCCTGGCTGTCGCGGTTGCAGGGCTTCGTCTCCATCCGCCCGCTGCGCCCGGATCGCATCTCTGGGCTAACCTACGAGCCGCATTGGTTCGCCGAACAGATCATCCTGCTGCTGGTTCCCTGGTCGCTGGCGGCGGCTCTGGCGAATGTGAGCGTCTTCCCCTGGCGCTGGCGGCGGTTGACGGTCGAGATGGGCCTGTTGGCCTGGGCGTTGATCGTGCTGCCCTTCACCTATTCCCGCGCCGGGCTGGCGAACCTGGTGATATTGGTGTTCCTGACGGTGCTGCTGTTTCGCCCGCTGCCTGCTCCGCCGACCGACGGTCAGAGCCAGCTTCTCCCGCGCCGCCGGGGAATCATTCACCGCCGCCTGCTGGAAGTGCTGCTGACGCTGGCGATGGTGGCCCTGCCAATCTACCTGATTGGCACGCAAAACCTGTTCTTCGCCCGCATCTGGGAGTACTGGAAGCGCCCCGAGGCCACGCTTTCTGGCTATCTGACTTACCTGGGCTTCGACGCTCGCCTGGTTTACAGCCAGGCTGCTTTTCGCGCGTATGAAGCCTATCCGGTGTTCGGGGTGGGCCTGGGCAATTATGCTTTCTACTTCGAGGAGATGCTGCCCTATCGCCCGATTGCCGAAGTGCCGGAGGTGCTGTTTATGGTCACCCCCCAGGCCGGGCGCGACCGGCTGATCACGGCCAAGAATCTGTATCTGCGCCTGCTGGCCGAGACTGGCATTGTGGGGACCGCGGCCTTCCTGGCCTTTTTCACCGCTATCTTGGGCAGCGCCGTATATTTATGGCTGGATCGCCGCCGCGAGTGGCAGTATTGGGGCATGGCCAGCCTGTGCGGCCTGCTGGCTGTAGCCCTGGCTGCCCTGACTTTCGATTCGTTTGTGATTCCCAATATGTGGGTGGTTTTTGGCTTGATAACCGCCGCAACTCGGATTATGATGCAGTCGCAGACTGAGCAGCCTGCCGCGGCATCCTGAAAATATAGGACCTTCATTTTTGGGGAGGTTAGGGAGCGCAGTTCCACGACTTCCCCAAAATAAAAACGACTATGGATCAAAAAACCTGGGATTTACGCCTTGAACTGTATCGCGCCTTCCATCGCTGGCCGTGGTTGTTGGCCTGTTTTGCGGGCGGGGCGTTGTTGGGCTGGCTGGCGGCCTTCGTGTGGCCGGCCTATATCCGCAGCGAGCAGACGGTTTATGTGGGGTTGAACCCTTATCGCACCTATTCCGACACCAAATTCCTGGCCCTGGCCCGCCCCAAGTATTCGAATATCGACAATTACCATTACTGGCAGATGTCGCAGCTTGAGACGTTCATTTTTAGCACCCCGGTGCTGGACGATACCCTGGCCGACCTGCGCCAGACCGACGCCTATTGGGACGATGTGAGCGCGGATGGGCTGCGCAACCGGCTGACTGCCGAATGGCGCACTGCCGGAGATTGGACCCTGGCGGCGGTGGACGACCGGGCGGCCCAATCGCGCCAGGCGGTAGAGGCCTGGAGCGCGGTTGTTGCTCGTCGGGTGCAGGCCGCCGTAGCGGCCGCCCAACAGACCTTCCAGGTCGATCAGGAGCTCCAGGCAAACGCCGCCTTCATCGGCCCGCTGGAACGCCGCCTGGTCGCCCTGCAGACCGCTCGTTCAACCCTGGGCGATTGGCGTACGCGCCTGGCCGGGCTGCCGCCCGATCAACCCCTGGATGCCAGTCTGCGCTGGCAATTGAACGGGCTGATCGCCTCGCTGGCCGGGGACGACCCGGCCTGGCATACCCTGCTGGTCGAACAACCGCAGGCCCAAACCAGCGCCGCCCAGGCCCTGGAGTGGCTGGAGAAAGTCTTCGCCCTGGTCGAAAGCGACCAGGCCGCCCTGCCTTTACAGTGCGAGGCTTTGCTGATTCAGCGCACGGTGCTGCAAGATCGCTACCGCCAGTACCAGGAATCGAGCTGGTCGCTTTCGCCCAACCTGGCGCTTGAATCCATTGGGCCGGTCAGCACTCAAACGGTGCGCCCGGCCAGCCTGCTGGCCCTGATTGGCGGGCTGGTGGGTCTGTTGGGCTGGGCGCTGCTCGAGCTGGCGCGCCTCACTTGCCAGGAGCGCGCCCATGTCTGAACGCCGGGAGCGCCTGCCGCTCTGGCTGCGCCGCGCCGCTCGCTGGGCCGGTGCGCTGTTCTTTCTGTTCCTGCCGGTCACCAGCTTCCCGTATCTGCCGGAAGAACTAGGCGGGCGCACCCTGGTGCGGCCCCTGTCGATCTATCCGCTGCTGGCGCTGCTGCTGCTCGTCACCCTGCCGGGCCTGTTTCGCCGCCGCCTGCCGCGCACTTTCTTGCCGCTGCTGGTCTTTGTGTTGTTGGCTGTGATCAGTTCTATTGTGGCTTTTGCCAGCGGGCTGGATGTGTACCGCGGCGTCAGTCTGGAGGCGCGCTTCCTGCGCAACCTGGTGACGCTGGGGCTGGGGCTGGCTTTTTATTTGACCGTTTCGCTGCTGCCCGAAACCTGGGATGATCTGCGCTTTTGCCTGCGCTGGCTGTACGCCGGGTTTGGCCTGGCCCTGCTGTGGGGGACGCTCCAAATCCCCTACGTGCTGCACTATTCGCCCACTTATTTCAAGATTGCCGACGCTGTGCAGGGGCTGGTGTCGTCGCGCAAACTGTTTACTACCCGTATTTCGGGCATGACCTACGAACCCAAGTGGTTTGCTGAGCAGATCGTCTTTGTGCTGATGCCCTGGCTGTTCGGTTCGCTGCTGGCCCGGCGCAGCCTGTTCGACTGGCGGCCGCTGGCGCGCTGGCCGCGCCTGGGCTGGGTTACCGTTGAATGGGCGCTGCTGGTCTGGGCCTCGGTGGTGCTGCTGTTCACCTTCTCACGCACCGGGCTGTTCGTCCTGGCGTTGTTGATCTTTGCCAGTTATTGGCTGTACCGGTTGGGGGTGGGGCAGACGCCTCCCTCCCTGGCCCATTCGTCCCTGCCGGGCGAAGGGGAAGTACCTCAACCGCCGGCCCTCTCGGCCCACAGGGACGAGGAAGATGCGCCCCGCGCCGCGCCTCCCTCTCTCGGCCGAGGAAAGGGGCCGGGGGCGAGGCGGGGCCGTTGGCTGTTGGAAACCCTGGGTATTCTGGTGGTGATCCTGGCGGTGCTGTTTGGGATCGGTTCGCAAAACCCGTATTTCTCGCGCCTGTGGCGATATTGGACTGAAGGCAGCAAGGAGCGCTCGCGCACCTACCTGGAATTTATCGCTTTCGAACAGCGCTTCGTTTACTGGACGACCGCCCTGCGCACCTATGACCAGCAGCCGCTGCTGGGGGTGGGCCTGGGTAATTATGCTTTCTATTTTGTAGATAATTTGCCCGACCAACCCTACGATGTGCAGAAGGAGATTATGCGCCAGATCACGCCCGGCGAAGGCCGCGACCGGCTGATTACGCCTAAGAATCTGTACGCCCGCCTGATTGCCGAAACCGGGCTGGCCGGAACGGCGGCTTTTACCGTTTTTGTGCTGGCTGTGGTCGGCTGCCTGCTCTATCTATGGTTTTCGCCCACCGCGGAACAGCGCGCCTGGGCCATCGGCGGTTTGCTGGGCCTGTTTGTCTTTGTGATCGTCGTATTCTCCTTCGATTCTTTCGCCCTGCCCAACATGTGGGTGGTGTTCGGCCTGGTCACCGCCGCCGCCCATCTACCTGACCCCCCATCCGAGCTATGATTGCTAACGATTTCATCCCCTCTGGCGATACCGCCTATCCCGTCCCGGCCGCCCGCGTCCTGTGGCGCGGCGTCACCCTGCTGGCTGCCCTGCAGGGGCTGCTGGCGGCATTCCTGATCCTTCAAACCCGCTCGGCCGAGTCTGGGCGGGTATTGGGCCTGTCCAGTCTGCGCCTGGGGCTGTTGGGCCTGGTGCTGCTGGTGAGCCTGTTCTTCGCCTGGCTGGGCGCGGAAACCTGGCTGCGTCCGGCGGCCTTTGCCGCCCGCTGGAAGCGCCTGGCCGCCCGGCTGAATCGCCGCCGGGCCTGGAATGCAGCCCTGCTGGTGTGCGCCGGGCTGTTATTCCTCAGCCTGGCCTGGGTGGGCGTGCTGCCCGACCTGGACGATACCTTCACGCAGACGATCTTTCTGCGCTTGCAGCCCCTGGCGGTGTGGGTGGCCGGGATCGGCTTCTTAGGACTGGTCGGCCTGCTGATATTGCGCCATGGGCCGGGCGGCCTGCTCGACCTGCCCCCACACCAGCCGGCCTTTTACCTGCTGCTGGCCCTGTTGGCGCTTACGCTCTTGGCCTGGGGCTGGGCGGCGCGGGCGGTTCTGCCGGTGGAGGGTCAACGCCTGGGCTGGAATCGCCTGGGCGCGCCGCTGATCGAAACCCAGGTCTGGCTGGCCTGGTTGTTGGGCCTGGGCTTGTTTGGCCTGCTGGCCTGGATGCAGACCGGGCCGGCCTGGGCGCGGCGCATGCGCCCGCTCGGCTTCGACCTGCTGCTGGGCCTGCTCATCTGGCTGGCGGCGGTAATTGCCTGGCAGAGCGTGCCGCTCCAGCCCAACTGGTTTGTCAGCAGCCCCACCCATCCAAATTTTGAGTACTACCCCAGCTCCGACGCTCGCGCCTACGACGCTTCGGCGCAGACGGCTCTGCTCGGCCTGGGCTATCGCTTCTATAACGCGCCTTACGTGCGTCGTTCGCTGCTGGCGCTGTACCTGACCGGGCTGCACCTGGTGGGCGGACAGCAGTACGAGCGGGTGATCCTGCTCCAGATCATGATTCTGGCGCTGCTGCCGGTGGGAATCTATTGGCTGATCCGCGCCCTGCACAACCGGGCGGCGGGAGGCATGGCGGCCGTCCTGATCATTCTGCGCGAAGCCAACTCGATTGGGCTGGCGGGCGACATCACCACCTCCAACGCCAAGCTGCTGATGGCCGATCTGCCCGCCACGCTGATGACGGTGGTCTTTGCGCTGCTGGCAATCGCCTGGCTCCAGCGCATCGAGCGCCGCCCGCTGCTGGCCCTGGCGGCGGGTGGCGCGCTGGGCTTTTCAATGCTTATCCGTCTGGAGACGGTGGTGTTGGCCGCCCCGGCGGCGCTGGCTGCGGCGGGCATTCTATGGCCGCGCCGGCAGTTCAAGCTGTGGCTGCAGAGCGGCCTGCTGGCAGCCCTGGGCGTGCTGCTGGTGCTGGCCCCCTGGGTGGCGCGCAACTATTACCTGACCGGCGAAATCTTTATCGACCATCCCTATTTCAGCCTGGGCTTGCTGATCCAGCGCTTCAACCCGGCCGCCCAGATGCAGCCGGGCGAACCGGGCGAGGGCGGCGAGTTTACCCTGGTTACGCCTACGCCTGACGTTGCCCCGGCCCTGGCTGTCACTCCCGCCCCGGCGCCGGTGAAGGTCAGCCCGCTCCTGGCGCCGGCCGGCGCGCCTTCTGATCCTGCGCCCACGCCCACCCCCGGAATTGCGGTCGAGGTCTTGCAGCGTGAGACGAACAAGGCGATGGATTATATCGCCCAAAACCCGGCTCGCATTCTCTCGGCCGTGGCCGGGCATATCCTGAACAGCCAGGTGCAGACTTTCCTGGTGCTGCCCAGCGCTGTGCGCGGGCTGGACAGCACCGTGGCGCTGGCCGCCCATCGCTCTGGGGCGGATTATTGGGCCGCCTGCTGCACCGTGCGAGGCTACGTGCGCCGCATGCCTTACTGGCGCCAGTGGGACGGCGTCATCCCGGCCCAGGCGATCCTGCCGCTGGCGCTCAACCTGCTGTTCCTGGCGGCGGGCGCGGCCCAGGCCTGGAAGCGCCAGCGTTGGGCGGGGCTGACGCCGCTGTTGTTCTGGGCGATGTACATCACGTTCAACGGGGTGTTCCGTAATTCGGGTGGGCGCTATCTGCTGCCGGTGGATTGGGTGGGGCTGGTCTATTTCAGCATTGGGCTGGCGGCGGTTACCCGCGGCCTGTTCGCCTACCTGGGCGGACGGGCGCTGCCCGAAACCCTGCCCGCCGAGGCCGCGCCCGGCGAGGCTTCTGCCTGGGGCGGCGGGCTGCTGCGCTCGCCGGGTTTCTACGGGCTGGCGGCAGGGTTGTTCCTGCTGGCCTGCGTCGTGCCGCTGGTCGAGGCGCTCCAGCCGCTGCGCTATCCGCCGGCTCGCCAGCAGGAGATGCTCCAGGCCTTGCTGGCTTCCGAGCAGCTTGAACCCGATCAGCGCTCCGCCCTGCAGACCTTCCTCTCGAACGGGGCGATCAGCCTGGCCGGGCGGGCCATGTACCCGCGCTATTTCGCCCCCAACCAGGGCGACGATGTGAGCAAGCGCAACCCGCTCTCGCCGCGGCCCTATCCGCGCCTGGTCTTTTACCTGGCTGCAGCCAACAGCATGAATATGATGCTCCCCCTGGGCGATAAGCCGCTCAGCTTCCCTAACGCCTCGGATGTGTTGGTGATTGCCTGTCCCGAACGCGATATCCTGGCTGTGGCCCGCTTTTCAGGCAGCGGCAGCCTGAAGATGGTTTATCTGCGCGACCCATTCCCGCCCACCCTGGCCTGCCCCCTGCCGCCGGAAATAATCGAGAAGAAGAAACCATAAGGATTGTCTATGCCTGTCACCCTGCGCAAGGCCCGATCAGAAGACCGCCCGGCAGTGTTCGAGGTGGAAAAGAAAGCTACCCCAGGGCTGTGTTATCTGCCCTATGTCTTCGATGCGTTCGTGAGCGACGAGCAGGGCGAATTCATCGTGGCCGAGGCGGACGACCGCCTGGTGGGCTGCGGCAAGTTTACGCGGCTGCCCGATGGCTCGGCCTGGCTGGAAACCCTGCGCGTGATCCCGGAACGACAGGGGCAGGGCATCGGCAAGCAGTTCTACCGGCGTTTTTTGGAGATTGCCCGCACGCGCCGCATCGACACGCTGCGCATGTATACAGGCGTGCGCAACCAGGCCAGCAAAGGGCTGGCAGAGCAGTTCGGCTTTGCTGTTGCTGGCGCGTATCGGGGGCAGAAGCGGGCTTGCCTGCCGGATCAGCCCGCAGCGCCGGCCTTGCCTGCCTTCGAGCCGGTAGTCAACCCGGCCCTGGCGGATGAGTTGCTCCGGCCCTGCGGGGAGGCATGGGCCGGATTTCTGGTGCTGAACCGTACATTTTACGCCTTCAGCCCGGCCCTGGCGGCCCACCTGGCCGGGCAGGGCATGCTCTATTATCACCCGGCCAGCCAGACGACCCTGGTTCTGGGAGCGCGTTTTATGCCCTGGCAGGCGCTCCATATCGGCGGGTTAGCCGGCGATATGGCCGCCGGGCTGGCTTTTGCCCTGCACCTGGGCCGGCAGCGTGGGGTCGAAAGCCTGAGCTGCTACAGCCCGGCCGGGGCGGCCGGGTTCCAGAGCGAACTGGCCGGCTGGAATTTCCAGGCTGAAACATCGGAGATCATCGTAATGGAAGCCAGGCTATCTTGAGTGGGGCGGTAAGATGGCTAATCGTGGATTTTGTCGCACTTCGGGCGACAAAATCCACGATTAGCCCTGGGGCTGTCCCAGGCGGTTCTTTTGGGACAGCCTCTCACGTTTACAGGGCCTGCAGCAGCCGGTCTATCTCGGCTTCGGTATTGAAAAAGTTGGGGCTGACCCGAATCCGGCCATCGCGCAGGGCGACGATGATGTTTTGCGCTTGCAGCCGGTCGCACAACTCCCGGTTGGCCTGGGCCGATCCCAGGGTGAACGAGATAATCGCCGAGCGCTCGGCGGGCGTCTCAACCGGCGAGACGATGACCATGTTCTTCGCCCTCAGCCCGGCGATCAGGTGATCGGTCAGGGCCAACACACGGGCGTGGATGGCCTCCAACCCGACTTCTTTGAGCAGGTCCAGCCCGGCGATCCACGAATAGAACAGCGAATAAGCCAATGTGCCGGTCTCGAAGCGCCGGGCGTCGGGGAAGTACCGGAGTTCGCGGGTGTTATCTTCAGCGGCGAACATGCCCGGCAGCACCGGGCGGATGATCTCCTGGGCCTGGCGGTTGGCGTACAAAAAGCCTGTGCCGGGCATGCCGAGCAGCCACTTAAAGCCGGCGCAGGAGAGAATATCGATCCCTTCTTCTTCCACTCGCAGCGGGAAGACCCCCGCCCCCTGGATGCCGTCGACTGCGAACAGCGCCCCGTAATGGTGGGCAATGGCGCTCAGGCGCTTCAGATCGGCCCGGAAGCCGGTGTTGAAGCGCACGGCGGCCGTCGCCAGGATGCGGGTATGGTCGTCCACCTGGGCGGCGATGGCTTGCGGGTCTACCCGCTGCTGCTCGTCCACGGCAACCAGGCGCACATCCACACCGCGCTCGCGCAGGGCCAGCCAGGGGAAGGTGTTGTTCCAATGCTCGTCGGCCGGCAGCACCAGGTTATCGCCAGGCTGCCAGGGATAGCCGGCGGCCACGATGCCCATTCCTACACCGGTGCTGGTGACCAGGGCATAATCTTCGGACGCGCCGCCGAACAGCTCGCATAGGGCTGTTCGCACCGGGTGACGGACAGACGGTTTCTGGTGGGGCGCTTCGGCCGCCAGAACCAGGTATTCTTCGAGCCGGCGCTTGACACGCGTATTGAGAGGCGATTCGGCCGCATTGTTCAGAAAGACTGCGCTTTGGGTCACTGGAAACAAAGCACGCAGAGCAGCAATATCCATCTTCTTTGACTCCTGTGGTTTTTGACTTTTGTTGGATCGCAGGGAGTTAGCCTCCCAGGTTGATTCCGATCAGGCGGCCAATCCCAAATGTGATCATCGCCGCGGCCAGCCCAAACAAAACCTGGCGTGTGCCTGAGAACAGCACACTGCGCCCGGTGAACAGGGTAATGCCGCTGCCAATGATAAATAAACCGACCGCGCTGAAGACCATGCTGACGCTCACGGCCGTCATGCCGCTGAAGAAAATGAACGGCGCCACCGGGATAATGGCCCCCAGGGCAAACAGGAAAAATGAGGTAATGGCCGCCTCCCAGGCAGAGCCGCCCAGTTCGGCTGGATCGACGTTCAATTCCTCACGTGAAAGGGCCTCCAGGGCCGAATCGGGATTCGCAATTATGCGCTGAGACAACTGGCGGGCTTCTTCGCGCCCCAGGCCGCGCGCCTCATAAATCAGCGCCAGTTCTTCGGCTTCTTCTTCAGGGGCCGCCTGCAGCTCGGCTTTTTCGATGCCGATCTGGTGCTGGTACAATTCGCGTGAGCTTTGCACCGACAGCCATTCCCCCAGGGCCATCGAAATCGCCCCGGCCAACAGCCCGGCCAGGCCGGTGATCAAAATGGCCGAGTTGCTCATCTCTGCCCCAGCCACACCCATCACCAGGCTCAAATTGGAAACCAATCCATCATTCGCGCCCAGTACGGCCGCCCGCAGGGCATTTCCGCCGCCGGCGCGGTGGCGGCCTTCCAACTGCGCCAGCGCGCCGCCTTCCATGCCGCCTTTCATGCTGCGGGCCACCTGCTGCAGCAGGCGGTTGTGCGAGGCCTCGTCGGCCGCCATGCCGTCTGCTCCGGGGATATGGGTGTATTTGCGGCTGTCTTTTCGCTCCAACCCGGTGATGGTGGGCAGCACGGCCGCCACACCCAGGCGGCCCGCGGCCCAGGCCAGCGTACGGGTGCGCCAGTTGGGGCTATGGTGGGGCGGCTCGATTCCGCCGGCTTTTAATTTTTCTACCCAGACGGCGGCGTGTTTCCGCTCAACGGCTGCCATACGCCGGTAGACCTCCGCCAGGCGTTCATCTTTTTCGGCCTGGGCCAGCGCGTCATAAAGATAGGCGCCGTTCAACTCGTCATTTAAGCTTTCGAGCGCGGTTGCTTTCAGGTTTGCATCCATAGGATCCTCCAATCGGCCACTGATGGGATAGCTATATTCTACTCCTGAAAGCCGGGACAGCGTTATTCCGCTCGGCGTTTCCCTTTCAGCCGTAATGGAAATGGCGGGCGGCTTTTTGAAGAACCCCTACTGAGCAGGCAAAACGCGCTTGCATATTTTAGAGGTTGAAAATATACTCATTCTATGGATGATCTGCCCCTTTACCAAAAAATTGTCGCCTCTATCCGGCAAGACATTCTTGCGGGCGCGTTGAAACCCGGCGATCGACTGCCCCCGGTTCGCCAGATGACCGCCCAATGGGGCTGCACCAGCGCCACGGTCTTGCGGGCCTATCAAGAACTGGCCCGCCAGGGCCTGATTACCAGCCGGGCGGGTCAAGGCACAAAAGTTATTCAGAAACCCTTTGAGCAGGACGCGCTGCCGCTGCGCCGGGCTACGCTTCTGAACCGCATCGAAGCCAATTTACTTGACCTGATTACCGCCGGCTACTCTCCCGACGAAGTGGAGACCGCCACGCGCATGGCGCTGGACCGCTGGCGCGCCCTGAACAGCCAGGCAGATGAAAGCCCAAGCGATGTCTTGCGTTTTGTGGGCAGCCACGATCCGGCCGTAACGCTGATCGCCGCCCAGGTCCAGGCCATTCAGCCCGGCCTGGTTTTACAGATCACCTTCACCGGCAGCCTGGGCGGGCTGATCGCTTTGGCCGAGAAGGACGCCGATATTGCCGGATGCCACCTGTGGGATGAGGAAAGTAACACGTACAACAAGCCGTTCGTGCGCCGCCTGTTCCCGGGCCGAAAAATGGCCGCCCTGACCCTGACGCAGCGTCGAATTGGATTGATCCTCGCGCCAGGAAATCCATTGGGGATTGCCGGGTTGGCAGACCTGGTGCAGCCCGAAGTCCGCTTCGTAAACCGCCAGCCTGGCTCGGGGACGCGGGTGTGGTTGGATACGCAATTGAAACGCCTGGGGGTTGCAGCGGGGCAAATCGCTGGCTACGCGGATGAGCGCATGACTCATTCGGAGGTAGCCAGCGCAATTGTAAAGGGGCAGGGAAATGTCGGGCTGGGCCTGCAGACCGTCGCCCTGGCGTTTGGCCTGGATTTTGTTCTGCTCAATACCGAACGGTATGAGCTGGTAATGCCCGCCGCAATCTGGGAGCGCCCGGCCATGCAGAGCCTGTATCGTTGGCTATCGACGCCAAAGGCTCAAAAAGCCATCGCCGGACTGGGCGGCTACGACGTGGACGAAACCGGGCGCCTGGAATGGATCGAATAGCTCTCCGGTTATCGCTTCCGGCGGATGATGGCGCTGAGGGCTAAACCTGCCAGGCTCAGCAGCCCCAGGGCGGCGGCCCTTTTTCTTACTCCCGATCCGTTCTGCAGAACCGATTGGAGCGCCTGGCCTAGCGGCTCCAGCCGCTGGCGGGGGGTGGCCCCGCGGGTCACCTGCAAAACGGCTTTGCCCAGGCCATAGTTGCCCGGCGAGCGCATGATCGTGCCGATGTCGAAGGCCGGCGGCGGCTGCCCAACTGCATAGGCGAACGGGCGGGTGAACTGCATCACGCCCTCCTTACCATGCACGCGCCCATAGCCCGAATGTTTGATGCCGCCGAACGGCAGCATGGGGATGGCGAATTGGGCAATCGTGTCGTTGATGATGACCGAAGAGGCCTCGATCTGGCGGGCTACTTTCCAGGCGTGGCGCAGGTCGCGGCTCCACACCGATGCGCCCAGGCCGAAATCGTTATCGTTCGCCAGTGCAATCGCCTCTGCATCGTGGCCGAATTTCATGATCGGCAGCAGCGGCCCAAAGGTTTCCTCGCGCATCAGGCTCATGTCGTGGGTCACATCGACCAGCACCGCCGGGCGGATGAAATTCCCCTCGACCTGTCCACCGGTCAAAATCCGCGCCCCGCGCTGCGCTGCGTCGTCCAGATGACGGCACACGATGGCTAACTGGCGCGGATCAGAGATTGGCCCCAGGTAGAGGTCGTTGATCGGCTCTGGCGAGTAGCCCATGCGCAGCCGGTTGGTTTCTTCGACCGCCAGGCGCACAAATTCGTCGTAGACGCGTTCATGCACATACGCCCGCTCGACCGACATGCAGGTTTGCCCGGCGTTGAAGAATGCCCCCCATACGCCCCAGCGGGCGGCGGCTTTCAAGTCGGCGTCTTCCAGCACGATCATGGCGTCTTTGCCGCCCAGCTCGCAGGCCAGGGGGGTGAGCGATTCGGCCGCCGTGCGGGCCACAAGGCGCCCGGTGGCGGTCGAGCCGGTTAGAAAGATATAATCCGGCCGGCTTTGCGTCAGCGCCGCCCCCACCCGTCCATCGCCATGCACCACGCGCACGTATGGCTTTAGCTCCGGAATCCGGGCCAACAACTGTTCCATCAGCAGCCCGGTGGCCGCGGTGACTTCGGACGGCTTGAGAACCACTGTGTTGCCGGCCAGCAGCGCCCCCAAGACCGGCGGCATCGCCAGGGCAAAGGGGTAATTCCAGGGGGAAATGACAGCGACCACGCCGTACGGGCGTGGTTCTACATACCCGGCTTTGAAGACAAACAGGCCGCTTGGCACGCGGTAGCGTTTCAGCCAACGTTTGGCTCGATGCAGGTATGTGTCGAGCATATCGGCGGTGATGAACACCTCGATCATGGCATCCTGGCGGGTCTTGCCGCAGTCCTGGTTGATGACCTCGGTGATCTCATCCACGCTGGCGATCATCTGCTGCTGAAGCTGGCGCAGAATGCGGATGCGCTCATCCACCGGCTTGCGGCTCCAGGCCGGGAAGGCCGCCTGCATATCGGCCACGGCCTGCTGCACCGCTTCGGGCGTGGTCATCTCCATCTCGCCAAAGACCTGGCCGGTGGCCGGGTTGGTGAATTTCAATATATTGGGTGGGGTAGACATGCACTCCTCCTGCCTGGCTTTCAAACTGCACGCCAATCAACCGATCCAAAAACGGACGCTGGGAGCTGCCCTGGTCTCCCGGTTGGCTCTGGAAGTCGCTCCCCCAATGCGCAGGGCGGGTGTGCGTCTGCGACTTTGTTTTCAGCGCCTCTGCATGCTGCCCGGCGATGATTTCGACCGGAATGGACAGGGCAATTTCCTGCGGATGGTATGCTCTTGATTCTAACCCAACCGGCGCATGAATGCGGATTAACTGGGCATCTTCTAATCCTCACACCCACCTGGCGGGTACCACCCCATTAAACCGTGGGGCAGGCATAGCGCCCTTCGATGAGCGGCTTCAAAAAGAAATGTTGCGTGGATTTTGTCGCCTGAAGTGCGACAAAATCCACGATTAACCCTCTTCGCCTCCACCGCGGCTGCGTGGGAAGCTGCCGGCGAAACTAAAGTTTGCAATTTAGCCAGATTTTTCAGTGAATGGACAGTAACAGGTATAATCGAATGGTGTGATATGGCTCTGAAGCGATGGCTCCGTCCCTTGCCTGCCGAACGGCGCGCGGAAGTGCTTGAACAGCTTTCTCAAGCCTCGTCGCCTAGTTTTGATTTCTTTGTACTGGTCATTCTTTCGACATCAATCGCTACCTTTGGGTTGATTACCGATTCGGCCGCAGTTGTGATTGGAGCGATGCTAGTTGCTCCCTTGATGTCGCCGATCCTGGGGCTGTCTTTAGCCTCCGTCGCTGGCGAAAACCGGGTCTTTGAAAGAGCAACCATCGCTCTGGTGCGGGGGATATTCCTGGCAGTTCTCCTCTCCAGCCTGATCAGCTGGCTTGCCCAGGCGCTTCCTTTCGACGTCTTTCAGACCTTGCCGGGGGAAATCCTGGCGCGTACCCATCCGACGCTTTTCGATCTTGGCATTGCCCTGGCTGGCGGCAGCGCCGCCGCTTATGCCCTGGCCCAGCCCAATATCTCGGCGGCGTTGCCGGGTGTTGCCATAGCCACAGCCCTGGTTCCCCCGCTTTGCACCGTGGGAATCGGGGTCTCGCTCCAGCGCATTGATATCGTGTTGGGCGCTTCACTGCTCTTTATCACCAACCTGGTGACCATCTCGTTTGCAGGCATTCTGGTCTTTGCGGCCCTGGGTTTCCGTCCTCGCTACCGGGTTGAGAAAACAATGGGTGTTCCCCGGCACTTCATTGTCTCGGCTGTGCTTGTCATGTTGGTGACCTTATCGCTGGTAGCATTGACCATGGACCTGGTAAATAAATCACATCAAGAACAGGCGCTGCAGGATTTGAAACGCCTGGCGTATTCTATCGTCGCCCAAGAAATAAAATTCCTTCCGGATGTTCAGCTGGTTTCCGTTGAGAGCACACAGGAGGATTCAACCCTCAACCTGTTGATCACCATCCGTTCCTCTGCTCTGCCATCTTATACCGAAGTGGTAAGTTTGCAAGAGCGCATTGCCGAGCGCCTGCAGCGGTCTGTGGCAATCCAATTGATTAATGTGCCGATGATTCGCCTGGATCCAAAATTCCCCCCATCCCCTACGCCGACATCGACACTCGGCCCCAGCGCGACTCCCACCAGACGCCCAACCTCGACCCCCACGCCTACCTCGTCTGCCACCCCTCCTCCGGCGGCCACGGCTACGCCAACCCTTACGCCCACTTCTACCCAGACGTTTACCCCCACTCCCGTCTTGGCTTATGTGGCATCGGCAGATGGGCTGGGGACCTATCTACGCGATGAACCGGCCGGAAAGATCATCGCAGGGCTGCGCGCTGGAACACCGGTTCAAATCCTCTACTTACGTGAGACGGTGAATGGGCAAGTCTGGATTCAGGTGCGTGATCTATTGGGCCGGACTGGCTGGGTGCTGGCGCAGCATTTAATCATTAGACCTTGAGCCTCTGATTTTCTTCCTCTGGCCTGCCCCACGCTTCCACTCGATTGCTAAATCTCATGCAGTGCGTTTACTCCGCTGATCGATGATTTTTCGTTTTGCCAGGCTGCCGGCCGTGGCGCTGGAATAAGCCTGCCCGCTCACCCGCACCTCCAGCTGCCCGGCCTGGCAGGCGGCCCGCACAGCCGGGATGGTCAGCGCCGCCGCCTGGGCCTGCGCCGGCCAGTCGCCGCCGCCGGCTTCGGGCAGCCAGACCGCCTCCAGGTTCAGGCAGGCCCGCTGCGAGTCGCCGTTCAGAATGGCCGAGAAGTTCAGGATGGGCGCCAGCGGGAACAGGGCGTCGTCCAGGTCGGCCATCGTCAACTCAGCCTGCGGTCCGTCGCCCAACGCTACGCCCCCTGCATACCGCCGGCGGATATGCTGAAGCGTCTTCAGAACTGCGCTGCAGGGGCAGGGTTGGGGCAGAAAACGGCTCTGATCGCCGGTGCGATAGCGGAGGAGCGGCATCCCCAGCCGGGTGAGGGTGGTAAACACCACCTCGCCCGCCTGGCCCTCCGGCAGGGGCGCGCCGGTCTGTGGATCGACGATTTCTACATACAGGTCGGCTTCGCGCAGGTGATACCCGCGGCGCGCCCGGCAATCCACCCCGCCGCCCAGGCCCATCTCGGTAGTCCCATAGTGGTTATATACCGTACAATCCCAGGCCGATTGAATGGCGCTCACAATGGCCGGGGAGACAGAATCGGTGGACAGCAGCGCCTGGCCCGGCCTCCAGGCGGCGGGCTGACGAGCAAAGAAGCGGGCCAGGGCCAGGGCATGAGTGGGCGCGGCTACCAGGCCGGTAACTTTCTCCGCCTGGATCAGCGTCAGGGCTGTCTGCGGGTCACGCAGCGGGCCATAGCGGATGGCCGACGCGCCCAGGCGAGCCAGCCCGGCCGCCAGCAGGTCGCCCACGCTGCCGGGACGCTCGCAGGGCAGCAGAATCAGCACCCGGTCGCCGGGGTGGGTGAAGACGCTCATGCCGTGCTGGAAGAAGTCGATGGTCAGCTCCTGGTCGGAGCGGGTGAAGTACAGTCGCTTGGGTTCGCCGGTCGTGCCGGATGTATCCAGCGTGACGATGCGCTCGATCTGCGCCTGCGAGACGCATACCATATCTGGCCCGGCCTGGCGCAGGTCGTCGGCGGTGGTGAAGGGCAGGGCGGCGATCTCTTCCAGGGCGGTCAGCCGCTGCGGGCTGTGGGCCAGGCGCTGGCGGTAGAAGGCGCTCTTCTGGCGCACCCAGGCCAGGGCGGCGTTGAGACGCTCGAGCTGATAGGTTTCCAGGGCCGGGCGGGTCAGCTCGGAACCCGGCGCGCCGATCTTGCGCCAGACCCAGGCCTCCAGCGGCGTGCGTTCCATCGGATCAGCCGCTCCTGGCGCACACGCCCCGGTACAGGGCCTGGCCCGACTGGCTGGTCAGGTTGTAAGCGCAGAAGGGGATCAGGCGGCCATCGGCGCTCATCACGTGGATGTAGCAATCTTTCAGACGTTCCAGGTCGAGCGTCCAGGCGTCTTGAAAGGCCATCCCAGAGACGCAGAAGGTATGCGTGCGGGCGCGCTGCAAGAAAACATCCCATCCGCCTAGACTGGGCGCGCCCAGGTTGGGGTCATTCAGCACCGGCAGATCGAAGCTCACATCTGGCGCCGACCAGGCGCGGGCCACGAACTGGCGCGAGCGCACTGCGCCCTGGGCGCCGTCTTCGGGCGCGTCGCAGCAGCCATCCGTCTTGCGGTGAGTCAGGGCGGGCAGGCTGCCGTCGGGCATCAGCACAAAATTGCCGTGGAACGAACACAGGGCGTTCTCGCCGCCCGGCGGACACAGGTTAGCAGTCGAAATGCGCCCGCCAGTCTGCCGCTCGATCTGTTGGATCACTTCTGGCAGGGTGATGCGTTCGGCGTCGCCGGGGGCGTGCGGATAGCGCCCGAAATAGCTGACCGGTTGGAAATGCACGCCGCGCACGCCGGGCATATGCTGCAGCGCAAAGTCGATGATCGCGCCAATCTGCCGGTCGTTCACCCCCGGAACCAGGGTTGGAACCAGCATCACGCCCACGCCCGCCTGGATGCAGGCTTCGATGGCAGCGATCTTGCGCTCTAGCAGGGGCCGGCCGCGCAGGCTGGTATACACATCGTCGCTCACTCCGTCGAACTGCAAGAACACGGTCGATAAACCGGCCTGGACTAACCCGGCCAGATAGGCCGGGTCGGCCGCCAGGCGCAGGCCGTTGGTGTTGAGCTGGAAGAACGAAAACCCCAGGGTTCTACCCAGGGCGATGATCTGCGGCAGATCGTCGCGCAGGCACGGCTCGCCGCCGGAAAGCTGGATGTTGTACGGCCCGCCGGCCTGCAACAGGCGCTGGTACCAGCCTTCGATCTGGGCCAGGCCGGGGTCTTCGCCCGGCCCGCCGGCGCTGGCAAAGCACACCGGGCAGCGCAGGTCGCAGCGTTGGGTGACTTCGAGCAGCACGCAGCAGGTATGCTGGCGGTGTTCGGCGCACAGGCCGCAGTCATACGGGCAGCCCTGTTCCACCGGAGTGAAAGGCCGGGCGGGGTGGGCGGGGGTTTTGGGCCGCACCCAGGTGGAGAACTCGGGCGCGCCGCGCCAGATGATAGCGCGGAACAGGCCGTGCTGCGGGCAGTGTTTTTCCAGGTAGACTTTGTCGCCCTCGGCCACGCGCCGGGCGGGCAGGCGCGCCAGGCATACCGGGCAGACGCTTTCAGTGACAGCCAGATCGGTTGGCATAGGGCGGCTCAATCCGACAACCCAGACAGATCGAAGCCGTTTTCCACCAGCAGGTCTTTGGCTTTTTGCAGGCTGGACAGCACCAGCTCTGGACAGCGAGCCGACTGAAAGGCCGGGTTGTCTTGCAAGATTTCCTGGCAGCGAATACCGCCGTAGCGAGCGCCGAATTCGCCTTTGAACCATTCCACCAGCTCGTTGACCATGGCATCCAGCCGATAATCGGGCGCTTCTTCCGGGCGGCCCTTCCCGGCGTACAGGCCCAGCAGGCAGGCCGCGCCGCTCAGCGCCCCGCACAGCTCGCCGCTGAAGCTTAACCCGCCCGCCAGGGGGTGGACGGCTTTCACCAGATCAGGGTTTTCTTTGCCCAGCATCTCCAGTCCTTCGAGCAGGATGATCTGGCTGCAAAAGAAGCCCTGCTGTTTGCGCTGTCTCAGGCGTTCCATATCGTCGATCATCGTCACACCTCCCAAAACATGGTTATCTGGAGCTGACGTTATTCCAGCTTATGGGCGACCAGCAAAAAATAGCCGGATTGGCGCTGTTTGGCGGCGCTCCAGGATGGGGCGGTTTCTGGTCGGCAGCCCCACAACGAGGTCAGTGGTCGCCCGGCCCATAGAGCCTGGGCCGCCAGGGCTTTTAGCGCCGGGGTATGGTCTTCCCAATAACGGGTCTCAAAACCTGCCTGCGCCAGGCGCTCTACCCAGCCCGATTGATCCAGGGCGGCGGGTAAGAAGCGTTTGCCGTCTGGCGCAGCCTGGTTATCGGCTGGCAGGCCGCGCCAATATAGATCGCCGATTACCAGACAGCCGTGAGAGACCATGACCCGATGGCATTCGGCCAGCAGCCCGCGCCAATCGCTCACCTGCGACAAGCTGCATTCAGCCAGCAGGCAGTCCCAGGTCTGGTCGCCGAACGGCAGCCGTTCAGCCTGGGCGCAAACCAGGTTGACCCCCGGCTGGCCGGTCGCCCCGGCCTGCAGCGCCGATAAGCGCAGGTCAATCCCGGCGGCGCGCATCCCACCGGCTTCGGCCAGCCAGCGCACTGTTGCCCCGCCGCCGCAGCCCAGGTCGAGCGCCCGCTGGCCGGGTTGGAACCCGCCCAACCCGGCCGCCCGGCGGGTCAGCGCCAGTCCACCGGGATGGAGCGGCTCGCGTGCGTTCGGCTCTTCGAAAATGGGCGGTGAGACGGGGCAGCCCGGCATGTCTATTTGTCTTCCAGCATCTTCTCGACTTCCAGCATCTTGCCCAGGGCCAGGGCCTCGGGGACGAACACCAGCCCGCAGATGGGGCAGGTCAGCAGATCAACCGGGAAAGCATTGCCCAGGTAGCCC
>CAYQDU010000045.1:0-23603 GCA_964416275.1 uncultured Anaerolinea sp.
CCGCCCTGCTCGAATCGATGGAAGGCAAGCTGGGCCAGCCGCGCCTGCGCCCGCCGTTCCCGCCCTCTTTCGGGCTGTTTGGCAAGCCCACCATCGTCAACAACGTCGAGACGCTCACCAACGTGCCGATGATTGTGGCCCGCGGGGCCGACTGGTACAAGTCGTTTGGAACCGAAAAAAGCCCTGGGGTCAAGATTTTCTCGCTTTCAGGCTGCGTCAACCGGCCGGGCAACTACGAGCTGCCCCTGGGAACCACCTTCCGCGATCTGATCTATACCCACGGCGGCGGGCTGGCCGAGGGTCGCACGGTCAAGGCCATTATGGCCGCCGGGGCCAGCTCTGCGCTGATTGTAGCCAACGACAAGGCCCTGGACACGCCGATGGATTACGAGAGCGTCCCGGCCCTGGGAGCCCAGCTTGGCTCGGCCTCAGTGATCGTCATCGACGACACCGTCAGCATCCCCTGGCTGATTAACAAGACGGTGCATTTCTTCCGCCACGAATCGTGCGGCAAATGCACCCCCTGCCGGGAAGGCACCTATTGGATGTCGCAGCTCACCGAGCGGATTGCCGAAGGGGTGGCTCTGCCCGAAGACGTGAGCCTGCTGTATGACGTCGCCGGCCAGATGAAGGGCAAGTGCCTGTGCGCCCTGGGCGAGTTCTCGATTGAGGCGGTTATGTCGGGTATCGAGCGCTTCCGGGGCGATTTCGACGCCACCGTGGGCGCCACCGAGCGCCCGGCGGAACCGGCCGCCCCGCTTCAATAATCTAGTTGGGCGGGCGAGGAAAATGGCTGCGCCCGCTCAAGGGAAAACACTATGGCGAAAATGGTATCCCTGACAATCGACGGAAAGCCGGTCGAAGTCCCCGAAGGCACGCTGGTGGTCGACGCCGCCAAACAGGTGGATGTAGACATCCCGGTGTTTTGCTACCATCCCAAGATGGAGCCGGTGGGCATGTGCCGCATGTGCCTGGTGGAGATTGGCCGCCCGATGATCGACCGCGCCACCGGGCAGCCTGTGCTGAACGAAGACGGCACATCCAAGATCCAGATCGGCCCCAAGCTGGAGACCGCCTGCACCACCCCGGTTTCGCCCGGCATGGTGGTGATCCACGCCAGTGAGAAGGTCAAGGCCGGGCGCGATGATATTTTGGAGTTCTTGCTTACCTCGCACCCGCTGGACTGCCCGATTTGCGATAAGGGCGGCGAATGCCCGCTGCAAAACCTGACCCTGGGCTTCGGCCCTGGCCAGAGCCGCTTTTTGCTGGACGAAAAGAAGCATCTTGCCAAGCATGTGCCGCTGGGCGACCTGATCTTCCTCGACCGCGAGCGCTGCATCCAGTGCGCCCGCTGCGTACGCTTCCAGGATGGAATTGTAGACGACCCGGTGATTGGCTTCAACCATCGCGGCCGGTCGTGGGAGATCATGACCGCCTCCGAGCCGGGCTTTGACTCGTACTGGTCGGGCAATACCAGCGACATCTGCCCGGTAGGCGCGCTGACTACGGCTGACTTCCGCTTCCGCGCCCGCCCGTGGGAGCTGCGCGCCGCGGCTTCCATCTGCACCCAATGCCCGGTGGGCTGCAACCTGACCCTCAACGTGCGCCGTGAGGCGGCCTCGGGCGGCGGGTGGGTCATCAAGCGGGTTATGCCGCGCCAGAATGAACAGGTCAACGAAATCTGGATCTGCGACAAGGGTCGCTTTGCCTATCACTTTGCCGACGCCGGCCCGGAGCGCCTGAAAGAGCCCCTGGTGCGCAAGAATGGCGAGCTGCAGCCCGTCGCCTGGGATGAGGCGTTGGCCCTGGTGGGCCAGCGTTTCCAGGCTGCCGGGCAGAATTTGCTCACCCTGGCCGGCGGACGGCTGGCGAACGAAGACCTGTATAACCTGCGCCGGTTGACCGATGGCCTGGGCGGCAAGACCCGCCTCTACACCTACATGGACGGCGGCGACCTGACTCGCCAGCTCGGATTTGGCCCCGGAACCGACCTGGGCGCGCTGGGCAAGGGCAGCGCCATCCTGGTCGTCGGCTGCGACCTGGAAGAGGAAGGCCCGCTATGGTGGCTGCGCGTGCGCCAGGCCGCCAAGCGCGGCGCAACCCTGATTGTGCTGAACGCTCGCCAGACCAAGCTCGACCGCGACGCCTCTTACCGCCTGCGCTACCCGTTTGGCTCGGCCGCCGCGGCCGTACTGGCCCTGGCAAACAGCTTGTCGCGCAAGCGGCCCGAGGTGGGTGAAGCGGTGCAGGAGTTGGAACGCAGCCCAGAGCTGCAGGCCGCCGCGGCGGCTTTCGCCGCCGCACAGGACGCCGTCATCCTGTACGGCAGCGACGGGATGGGCCTGGCCGAGAGCGGCCAACTGGCCCAGGCCTGCGCCAACCTGCTGATCGTCGCCAACCACGTGGGCCGGCCCAACAACGGCCTGCTGGGCGTGTGGCCGCGGGCCAACGACCAGGGGGCCTGGGAGCTGGGCTGGCGGCCCAGCCCCGACCTGCTGGCCGACTTGACCGCCGCCCAGGCCCTCTACATCGCCGCAGCCGACCCGGTGGGCGACGACCCGGTCTTCCAACCGGCTTTCGGCGGGCAGAAGTTTGTGGTGGTGCAGGATTTGTATCTGACCGACACCGCCCGCCTGGCCGACGTCGTGCTGCCGGTGCATTCATGGAGCGAGCGCGAAGGCAGCTTCACCAACGGCGAACGCCGGGTGCAGCGCTTTTACCCCGCCTCTCAGCCGGCGGCCGTCCCGGTTCAGAAAACGCCGACCGATAATGTGCGCCGCTCGGAGGTGCTGACCGCCGAGCGCGGCCTCTACGGCCAGCAGGCCGATTTCGCCATCCCGGCCTTGATTGGCGAGCGGGCGGGCGTGAGCGGGCTGATTTCCAACAGCGCCGCCCTGGTCTTCAAACGCCTGGCGGTTGAATTCCCGGCTTTCCAGGACCTCAGCTATCAAAAGCTGGCTGAAGTCCGGCCTCAATGGCCGATCATCGGGCGGGCGGATATGTATTACGGCGGCACGTCCTATCAGAACGACCAGGGGCTGGGGGCTACGCTGGCCCAGGCCGCCGGGCCTGGCCCGGTGTTGGCCTGGCCGCAGGCCACGGATTTCAAGCTGCCCAAGCTGGGCGCGGTGGCCTTCCCCGTCACTCGTCTGTACGACCAGGGGACGACCGTGACGCCCAGCACTCTGCTGCACGGCCGCATCGGCGATCCGTATGTGGTCATCGGCCCCGAAGACGCCGCCCGCCTGAAAGTGAGCGACGAGAACCGGATGGTGCGCCTGGTCATCAGCGAGACCGGCCAGAGCGTGGCGGTGGCCGCCCGCGTGAGCGCCGAACTACCCGAACGGGTCGTGCTGGCCCCGCGCAGCTTTGGGCTGCCCGTGCATGGCCCCTGCCCGGTGGAGATCAAACCGGCCGCCTAGGCCACTATCCAGCCTGCGAGGTAACTATGGAAGCTGCATTGTGGATCGAATGGATTGTCAAAGCCGGGATCATGATCGTGGTGCTGCTGACCGGCTTTGCCTATACCACCTGGCTGGAGCGCAAGCTGCTGGGCCGGTTCCAAAATCGCTACGGGCCAAACCGGGCCGGGCCGTACGGCCTGCTCCAACCGGTGGCCGATGGGGTCAAGCTGATTTTCAAAGAGGAATTGATCCCCACCCAGGCCGATAAGCTGATTTTCGTCCTGGCTCCTATCATCACCACCGTGCCGGCCTGGATCATCCTGGCGGTCATCCCGCTGGGGACGGTGCAGGCGTTCGGGCGCAGCATCGACCTGTCGATTGCCGGCAACTTGAACGTGGGCATTTTGTACCTGACCGCTGTGACCTCGATCTCGGTCTATGGGATTGTGCTGGCGGGCTGGTCGTCGAACAATAAATACGCCACGATGGGCGGCATCCGTTCGTCGGCCCAGATGATTAGCTACGAGCTGGCCCTGGGGCTGGCCTTCATTGGCCCGGTGATGCTGGCCGGTTCGCTCAGCCTGGGGGCCATCGTGGATATGCAGAAGGCGATTGGCTGGTTTGTTCTGTACCAACCCCTGGCGGCCGTCATCTACCTGATTACCGCCCTGGCCGAGATCAACCGGCCGCCCTTCGACATGCCCGAGGCCGAGCAAGAGCTAACCGCCGGCTATCACGTCGAGTATTCGGGCATGAAGTTCGCCATGTTCATGCTCACCGAGTATACCAAGATGATCGTGGTCAGCGCCATCGCGGCGACGGTTTTCCTGGGCGGCTACCTGGGGCCGTTCGTGGATCAAATTCCCTGGTTGGGGCCGGTCTATCTGTTCGTCAAGACCATCCTGTTGATGTTCGTGGTGATCTGGATCCGGGCCACTCTGCCGCGCATCCGCTACGACCGGTTGATGGCCCTGGGTTGGAAGGTGATGCTGCCCCTGGCCCTGTTCAACGTATTCCTGACTGCCGTGCTGATGGTCGTCTTCCCCGGCTGGTTTGGGGTGCATTGACAGTGATCGAATCGCTCTATTCTATGAAACAGTCTTGTTTGGTTACGTACTCTGGATCTTTCACAACAAGACATCATCCCGCCAGATTAATTGGTCATCCGTATTCTCAGATTGACATTTTTCTAGATAGCCGAGATGGAAGCGTTATTGGTGTAGATCTGTATAACCCGTAAGCGTTGTTATTTGAATGGATGTTTGGAGGAACCCAATGGGATTGAAAGAAACTCTGAACGGGGTCAAAGCCACTTTTATCGGCATGTCTACCACTTTTCGGGAGATGCTGCGCCCGCCGGTGACCATCCAATACCCGGAAGAGAAGCGCCCGGTACGCACCCGTTTTCGCGGGCGGCACGTATTGCGGCGCTACGAGAACGGCATGGAGCGCTGCATCGGCTGCTCGCTGTGCTCGGCGGCCTGCCCAGCCGACGCCATCTTCGTGGAGGCGGCCGAGAACACCGACGAAAAGCGCTTCTCGCCTGGCGAGCGCTACGCCCGAGTCTACGAGATCAACATGATCCGCTGCATCTTCTGCGGCTACTGTGAAGACGCCTGCCCCACCGAGGCGATTGTGTTGGGCGATAACTACGAGCTATCGTTCACCGCCCGCAGCCAGGTGATCTATCCGAAGGAAATGCTGCTCGAGCCGGTGCCGCAAAACGGCCAGCCCACCCCGCAGAAAGTAGAGCCGGGCGTATACACCCGCTCCATTCCGGTGATGCAAGACCCGACGGATTGATTTCGTTCGCTCGAGGGCCGGGCGCTTCTGGCCGGGCCTTCGAGCGAAACAGAAAAAAAACGGAGAGAAGCCTATGGTTGGAGAGTGGATCCTGTTCCTCGGTCTGGCGCTGGTGGCGGTCGCCTCGGCTTTGGGGTTGTTGTTGAGCAAAAACGCGGTGTACGCCGCCCTCAACCTGATTATTAACTTTGTTGCCGTTGCGGTATTCTACATCGCCCTCAATGCGCCTTTCATCGCCCTGACCCAGATTGCGGTATACGCCGGGGCGATTATGGTGTTGTTCCTGTTCGTCATCATGCTATTGGGGGCCGAGCAGTTGGGGGCCGAGAATGCGCTGCCCTGGCAGCGTCCGCTGGCCTACGTGTTAGGCGGCTTATTGATTGCCGAAGCCATCTACACCGTGCTGACCCGCTCTCCGGCCGCCGCCCCCGGCCCGGCCCTGCCGGATGGCTTTGGCGCGCCGGCCTCGGTGGGGCTGCTGCTGTTCAACCAATACCTGCTGCCGTTCGAGGTGGTTTCGATCTTGCTGCTGGCAGCCATGATCGGCGCGATTGTGCTTTCGCACAAGCGCCGCACGATCCAGCCCACCCCGCCCCCGGCCCGGCCGCAGCAATAGCGAGGAGGAGAAAGATGCTGCCCATTCAAGCTTACGTGGTTTTATCGTTGATCCTGTTCATCCTGGGCGCGCTGGGGGTACTGATCCGGCGGAATGCGATCATTATCTTCATGTCGGTCGAGCTGATGTTGAACTCGGCTAACCTGGCGTTTGTAGCCTTCGCCCGCCAGCAGGCGGCCCTGGATGGGCAGTTGTTTGTGTTCTTCGTCATGGCGGTGGCCGCGGCCGAGGTGGCGGTGGGCCTGGCGCTGATCGTCACCATCTTCCGCACCAAGCATAACATCAATATCGACCAGCTCAACAGCCTGAAGGGCTGAAAGGGGCCGCCATGTTCTTCGAAGAAGTAGCTTCTGGACCACAATTTTTCGGCCTGGCGCCGTGGCTGGTGTTCTTCCCGGTCATTGGCCTGCTGATTAACATCATCTTCGGCGGGCGGATCCTCAAATCCGGCCCGGCGGGCGAAAAGATCGTGGGGACGATTGCCTCGCTGGCCTCCGGGCTGGCGTTTGGCGTGGCCGTGCTGTTGGCGGTCTCGCTTGTTAGCCACCCGGAAGGTGAAGTCGTCCGCCTGGCCGATTGGATCGTGATCGGGTCGCTCGCCATCCCGTGGGCGTTCCAGGTGGATACCCTGTCGGTGGTGATGATGCTGGTGGTGTCGGGCGTTGGGACGCTGATCCACATCTATGCCATCGGTTACATGCACGAAGATGTGCGCCATAACGGCGATCCGGCCCGCTTCCGACGCTTCTTTGTCTTCCTTAATCTGTTCATCGCCTTCATGATGGCGCTGGTGAGCGGCAACAACTACATGATGCTGTTCGTCGGCTGGGAAGGCGTGGGGTTATGTTCCTACCTGCTGATCGGCTTCTGGTACGAGAAGGGTAAAGATGGGATCGGCAACTCGCTGGCCGCCAAGAAAGCCATGATCGCCAACCGGGTGGGCGACTTCGGCTTCTTGCTGGCGGCTTTTACTATCTTCTGGACCTTCGGCACGTTCAATTTCCACGAAATCTTTCCCCAGGTGGAAGAAATGGCCGCCGCCCAGCCCGGCGCGCTGATGTTCATTACCCTGTGCCTGCTGGTGGGCGTAACTGGTAAATCCGCCCAACTGCCGCTGTTCGTCTGGCTGCCGGATGCCATGGCCGGCCCCACCCCCGTCTCGGCCCTGATCCACGCCGCTACGATGGTCACCGCGGGCGTGTACCTGGTTACCCGTTCCGGGCCGATCTATCATGCCGTGCCGCAGGCCCAGAACGTGGTGGCCCTGGTGGGCGGGATCACGGCCCTGTTTGCCGCCACGATTGCCGTGGGCCAATTCGACATCAAGAAAGTGCTGGCCTATTCCACCATCAGCCAGCTTGGCTTTATGGTGGCGGCGGTGGGCATGGGCGCTTTTACCGCTGGGATGTTCCACCTGGTAACGCACGCCTTCTTCAAGGCCCTGCTGTTCCTGGGTTCCGGCTCGGTCATCCAGGGCATGGAGCGCGGCGAGCATCACGTAGAGCATGATCCGAAGCTCAAGCGCGGCGCTCATGGTCATCTCGACCCGCAGGACATGCGCAACATGGGCGGCTTGAAAGACCAGATGAAGACCACCTTCTGGGTCTATCTGGTGGGGGCGATTGCCCTGGCGGGCGTGCCGCCCCTGGCCGGGTTCTGGTCGAAAGACGAAATCCTGGCCGAAGGCAGCCACCTGAATATGCCGGTCTACATTTTGCTCACCCTGGCGGCCTTCCTGACGGCCTTTTACATGACCCGCCAGGTGTTGATGGTCTTCTTTGGCGCTCCACGTACCGCTGCCGCCGAGCACGCCCAGGAAAGCCCGCGGGTGATGACGGTTCCGCTGATCATCCTGGCGGCTCTGTCGATTTTCGGCGGGGCGCTCAACCTGCCCTTCCACGGCCTGGAAACCCTGGCCCTGTGGCTGGAGCATACCCTGGGCGAGCTGATCCACGAAGGCTCGTTCAACCCGCTGGTGGCTGGGCTTAGCACGCTGATTGCCCTGGCGGCGATTGCCTTGGGCTACTGGCTGTATAACCCGTCGCGCTACGCCGCCTTCTGGAACCAGCCCGCCGCCCGCCGCCCCGATGACCCGCTGCGGGCCATCGTTGGCCCGGTGTACGAGGCGCTCAAGAGCAAGTGGTGGGTGGACGAACTATACAATGCAGTCATCATCGAGCCGTATATTGGCCTATCACGCTTCCTGGCCGACGTGATCGACTGGCGCTTCTGGCACGATTGGTTCCATGATACCGTGCTGGCCGGCGGCTATCACCTGCTGACCCAGGTTCTCTCGCTGCGGGTAGACCTGGGCGGCATCGACGCGGTAGCCAACGGCCTGGCAACCGGAACCCAAAGCCTGGCCGCCGGAGCGCGCCGCCTGCAGACCGGCTTTGTCCGCAATTACGCCCTGGCGGTCTTTGTGGGCGTTGTCGTTATCCTTTCCTATCTGCTGCTGCGCTGAGGCTGCCCGCCCGGCCGACTGGCGACCTGAACCGGAGGACGTTCCATGAACTCTCTCGTCTCTGATTTGCTCCACCCGCTGACCCTGGTGACTTTCTTCTCCCTGGTGGGCGTGTTGATCCTGTTCTTCTTGAAGGCGGAACAGAAGAACGCCGCCCGCTGGGTGGGCCTGCTCACCTCGCTGCTGACGTTTGTCATTTCGCTGGTTGTGTTGGCGAATTTCAACCCGGCCAACCCCGATCTGCAGTTGGTGATCGACCGGCCCTGGATCCCGGTGGCCGGGTGGGAAATCCACTTCTTCCTGGGCGTGGATGGGCTGAGCATCCTGCTGCTGCTGCTGACCACCTTCCTGACCCCCATCGCCATCCTTTCTACCTGGACGGCGGTTGAAGACCGGGTCAAAGACTTCATGATCTTCTTCCTGCTGCTGGAAGTGGGCATGATCGGGGTGTTCCTGGCCCAGGATTTGTTCCTGTTCTACGTCTTCTGGGAGTTCACCCTGGTGCCGATGTATTTCTTGATCGGCATCTGGGGCGGCCCGCGGCGCATGTATGCGGCGGTTAAATTCTTCCTGTACACGATGGCCGGGTCCATCTTGATGCTGCTGGCAATTTTGTGGCTGGGCATCTACCAGGGCAGTTTCCAGGTTCCCACCCTGATCGCCAAAGGCGGCATCCCGGCCAATATCCAGACCTGGCTGTTCCTGGCCTTTGCGGCCGCCTTTGCCATCAAAGTGCCGATGTGGCCGCTGCACTCCTGGCTGCCCGACGCCCATGTAGAAGCGCCCACCGCTGGTTCGGTGATCCTGGCGGGCGTGCTGCTGAAGATGGGTACCTATGGCTTCCTGCGCTTCAACCTGCCGCTGTTCCCGCAGGCTGCTTTCCAGTTAGCTCCCTGGATGGCCGGGCTGGCGGTGATCGGCATCCTGTATGGGGCGGCCGTCTCGTACGCCCAAAAAGACGTAAAAAAATTGGTGGCCTATTCCTCCGTCAGCCACCTGGGGTTTGTGATGCTGGGCCTGTTCGCCCTCAACT
The DNA here is from genome assembly GCA_964416275.1 of uncultured Anaerolinea sp. Taxonomy (GTDB): domain Bacteria; phylum Chloroflexota; class Anaerolineae; order Anaerolineales; family UBA4823; genus RBG-16-57-11. Next base: position 9,321 of record CAYQDU010000045.1, read on the forward strand.
CGCAGGGCATCCAGGGCGGCATCTTGCAGATGATTAACCACGGTCTCAGCACCGGGGCCTTGTTCCTCATCGTCGGCATGATTTACGAGCGCCGCCACACCCGGGATATGGACGCTTTCGGCGGCCTGTGGAAGATCATGCCCGTCTACGGCGCGCTGACCCTGATCGTGGCGCTGTCGTCGATGGGCCTGCCGGGCCTGAACGGCTTTGTGGGCGAGTTCACCATCCTGCTGGGGGCCTGGGGAGCCGGGCAGGCTGCTGGCCCGCTGCGCAGCGCCTGGTTTGCCGGGCTGGCGGGTATCGGCGTGATCCTGGCGGCGGTCTATATCCTGTTCATGTTCCAAAAACTGTTCCTGGGGCCGGTGACCAAAGACGAAAACCGCAACCTGAAAGACCTGAACTGGCGCGAGGTCGCCACCCTGGTTCCGCTGCTGGTCTTTATCTTCTGGATCGGGATCTACCCCAGGCCGTTCTTCATGCTCATGGCGCCGGCGGTTGAGAAGCTGGTGACGATCCTGCAGGCCGCCTCGGTGGCCGGGCTGCCCTAGATGACGCGGCAAAGCGATTGGGAGTGATGCGATGACCCAAAACGTGTTGAGTTCACTCGGCGCAATCCTGCCGTTGGTCGTCCTGGCCGGGTGGGCCACGGCCCTGCTGCTGGTCGACCTGGCGATCCCCAAAGAGCGCAAAGGTCTGACGGCCCTGCTGGCCGCTCTGGGCCTGTTGGCGAGCCTGGGGCTGGTGATCTTGCAAAGCGGCAACCCGCCCGCCGGGGCCTTTAACGGCATGGTCACGCTGGACGGCTTCTCCAGCTTCATGAATGTGCTGCTGCTGTTGAGCGGCCTGGCCGGGGTAGCCCTGGCGTACGACTACCTGCCGCGCCAGCAGATCGAGCATAGCGAGTACTACGTGCTGCTGCTGTTCGCCATCTGCGGAATGATGCTGATGAGCATGGCCTCCGACCTGATTATGGTCTTCCTGGCCCTGGAGCTGCTTTCGATCCCCCTGTACGTGCTGGCGGGGATCGCCGCGCCGCAGGCCAGCTCGGAAGAGGCCGCCATCAAGTACTTCCTGCTCGGTTCGTTTTCTTCGGGCTTTTTTGTCTACGGCACGGCCCTGGTGTATGGGGCCGTCGGTTCGACCAACCTGTCGACGGTGCTGGCCGTTGCCCGTTCCGGCCCGGCTAACCCGACTCTGCTGCTGGCCGGGGCGGCCCTGATCCTGGTGGGGTTGGGCTTCAAGGTGGCCGTGGCGCCCTTCCACATGTGGACGCCTGATGTGTACCAGGGCGCGCCCAGCGCGGCCACGGCCTTTATGTCGGTGGGGGCCAAAGCAGCCGGTTTTGCCGCCCTGCTGCGCATTTTTGTGCTGGCCCTGCCCTCGCTGGCGGTTGACCTGACCCCGGTGCTGTGGGGGCTGGCGGCCCTGACCATGATCGCGGGGAATTTGATCGCCATTGCCCAGAGCAATATCAAGCGCCTGCTGGCTTATTCCAGCATCGCCCATGCCGGGTACATCCTGATGGCGCTGGTTCCGTATGGCAAACAAGGCGTCTCGGCCGATTCGGTGGCTTCAGCCCTGTTCTACCTGGCGGCCTACGCCCTGACCAACTTCGCCGCCTGGGCGGTAGTGATCGCCCTGGAACAGGCTGGCGAGAAGGGCCTGGCGCTGAGCGATTACGCCGGGCTGGGGCGCAAATACACCGGGTTGGCGGTGGTAATGACCGTGGCGATGCTCTCGTTCACTGGCGTGCCGCCTACCCTGGGCTTTGTGGGCAAGTTCTACCTGTTCCGCACGGTGATGGAAGGCGGCTACACCGGGCTGGCCCTGATCGGCGTACTGACCTCGCTGATCTCGGCTTACTACTACCTGCGGGTGGTGGTGGTCATGTTCATGCAAGACGGCGATCCCGTGGTGCGGCATGAGCGCTGGCTGTACCTCACGGGCTACGTGTCGGCCGCCGCAGTCGTGCTGCTCAGCCTGTTCTCGGCCCCATTGATTGGCATGGCCTCGCGGGCGATCTTGCAGTTATTCTAGGGATAAGGGTGTCGTGGGGTTCAATCCCACGACATCCTTACACTTTCATCTGGACAGTAGCCCAGGATCTATTTTTCGGCGCTTCCGGCTTCGCAATATAGGTCGGCCCCCGCCTGCGGCGCAAGAGCCATTTTCCCCGCCGAGAGGATAGAAAATTTGGGATATAATGGGAGTTCTGTGGATAGCCGGATAGCGGATCATCCAACGCGTTGGTTGAACGAACCCGGCGGCACGAACGAATTGAAAAGAACAGGAGAGATTGTGAACATGAGTACGTTTAACCTGCGGCTGGCAGCTTTGCTGGTGCTGGCCTCGTTGATCCTGGCCGCCTGCGGCGGCCTCAGCGGCGCACAGGCTACTGAGATGGAGATTGTGATCGACCCGGCGACCCTGCAAACCCAGCAAGCGCCGGCCGGCAGCACGCCCATCCCCACCAATACCTTGCGCCCCGCCCCCACCGACACCCCTGCTCTACCTACCGACCTTCCCACCGTCGAACCGACCGCCACCGAGACTCTTGACCCGTACAGCGCTCTGGTTGTGGCTGGCGTGGATCTGCGCAGCAACAACGACTTCGAGAATGCGGTGAGCAAATTCACCGAAGCGATCAAGATGAACGCTTCTGACCCGCGCGGCTATGTCCAGCGCGGCATCACCTACAACGCGATGGGCCGCAGCGACGATGCCATCACCGATTTCAACTTTGCGGTCAACTACGACCCCACGTTTGCCGAGGCTTATAACGCCCGCGGCGTGGCTTTCATTCAGAAAGACCAGTACACCCAGGCTCTCAAAGATTTTGCCAAGGCCCTGGAATTGAAGCCCGATTACGCCGGCGCCTGGACCAACCAGGGCATTGCCTATCTGAAGCAGCAGGACAGCAAGAATGCCCTCGACAGCTTCGGCAAGGCCATCGAGCTTGAGCCGGATAACGCCGAAGCTTACTTCAACCGCGGCCAGGCCTACCTGACTATCGCTCAATACTCCGAAGACACCAGCTACGCCGACCCGTGCATCGCGGATTTCAACCAGGCTATCGTGCTGGCGCCTCAATCGGCCCGCAGCTACTTCAACCGGGCTTCGTGCTACGTGGTTAAGGATGATTACAACAGCGCCTATGCCGATTATAGCAAGGCCATTGAAATCGACCCCACCGACGCCAGTTATTTCCTGTTCCGCGCCACTCTGTACCCCACGGTTGGTACGATTGACGTGGCTACGGCCGACCTGCAGAAGGTGCAAGAGCTGACCACCGACCCCGACATGCTGCAGGCGGCAGCCGGGTTGTTGAAGGAACTGCCCACCATGCCCACGGTGACCCCCAAGCCGTAAACGGCAAGGAGCGATTTTTATGGGCGCCTGCGCCCCTGGCGCCACCCCATTAAACCGTGGAACAGGCCTGGCGCTCTTCGGGTACCTTCAAAAAGAGATGTGACGCGGATTTTGTCGCACAAAGTGCGACAAAATCCGCGCTTAGTCTTCTTTCCAGGCGAGCCAAGCTCGCCAGTCACCTTCATCACGGTGGAGTGGAGCGCTACTGCGCCCATGAAATACCAGTTTTTTGGGGGTTTTGGGGAAAAGTTTGTTTCGGGCTGCGCGCGGAGAAAAATCACCCCCTCTCGAATCCAACCGGAGTGTGAAGATCGTCTGACGATCTTCACACTCCGGTTGATATATGTAGAAGAGCCGCTCGTGCTGCTGGCGGCGCCGGAAGATGAAATAGCCTTATGTTAAGTTCTGGTTAAGGGATTCGTGTAAATTTGTTATAAAAACCCTTGACTTCGCTTAAGTCCCATGCTATACTCTTTTTCATCAAGAGTACAAACTAGTATCTCTTAATTTGAGAAAAGGAGAATATTCCGATGAAGAAAGTATCTCTGCTTATCCTGTTGGTCATCGTCCTGAGCACCGCTCTGATGGCCGCCGTCCCGACCAAAATGATGCGCCTGACCATCATCAACAAGTCTGGGTACGAAGTCTACATGAAGCTGACCGGCTCCTCCGCGACCGAGGCGTTCTATTACCTGACCGTCCCGAGCGGCGATCGTGACAACCCGACCGTCAAAGTCTTCACGATCATGAGCGACTTCTACACCCGTGAGACCTGGCAGTGCAATGGCGTCAAGAGCTCTGGCTCCCTGAGCGCCGATGGCAACCTGCGCCTGACCTTCCTGCCCTGCGGCCAGTTCATCTGCTCCTTCACCCGCTACCACCTGGAGCTGTGGGGCTGCGACAAGGACGTCCCGACCCTGGTTGGTGTAACTCACCGCCGCGCCGGCGAGCCCACGATGGAAAAGGTCACCTACTTCCGCTACCTGTCCTATGGCCGCCCCACCTGGAGCGACGCTGACCTGTACAACGGCTACTGGAACTTCGGCTGCACCACCTGGTTCTGGCGCCTGCGCACCTACCGCGCTCCGCTGGGCTGCTACTACCGCTACCAGTACTAAGATCTGATTTGTAAGTCTCTTGAGGCCCTGCATTGCAGGGCCTCTTTTTTTGTCTTTTTGGCTTCGCCGGTAGCTCCCCACCCAGCCGTGTTTGTCGCACAAAGTGCGACGAAATCCACGAAGCATCTCTTTTTCGATGGCGTTCGATGAGCGCCTTCAAAAAAGCGGCTCACACTGGCGTGGGCCAGGCAAAATGTCCAACGGTCGATTCGCACATCCACGGTAGGGGCGCAGCAACGCGGCCGGGGTCCCGTTCATCACAGAATTCGCGGCGTCGCCGCGCAGTCAGCCTCGATCAACCTGTAGAGAAAAGGTCTTTATACGCTCGCCAGGACGCTGCGCCAGGGGGTCCGGCCCAGGAACTTGCATCCCAGCAGGTAGAGCAGGCCGCCGCTGATGACCAGGCCAAACACCGGCCCGCTCAGGTTGGCGATCAGGGCCTCCGCCTGTTCCCACTGGCTGCCGAGCCAGTAGCCCAGCCCGCCGAATACCGCCAACCAGGTGGCCTCGCCGCCCAGATCGAACAGCAGGAAGCGCTTGAAGTTGTAACCGCTGCCGCCAGCCAGCAGATTGGTGGGGATGGCGACGCTGGTCAGCAGCCAGCGGGACAGATAGATGGCCGCTCCGCCCCGCCGCTCGAAGACCTGGCCGGCCCGCCGCCATTTGGGGCTGGCTCCAAAATTTCGGTTGAGCCAACCGAAGCTTATCCGGCCCAGGCCGAAGCTCAGGCTATCTCCAATCAGCACACAAACCAGGCCGATCCCAAACACCTGCGGCGAGAATAGGCCCTGGCGGACAAAAGCGCCGCCTGCCACTACCAGCAGGGTCGTGGGTAGTGGAATGCCCAGCCCGCCCAGCAGCAGGCAGAAACCCAACACGGGCGCTCCATAGGCGATTATGGCTGCGAACAAGGCGGCGGATAGACTGGTCATAGGTGCATCTCCAGGGGAGCGGATTGTTATGCTGGTAGTATAAAAAGCAGATATTTAGAGATTGTGAAGAAGCGATTGAGAAAATGCCTGTTTTTCGCCCCTAACTGCGCCGGGCGCCACCCTATTAAACCGTGGCGCAGGCATGGCGCTCGATGAGCGCCTTCAAAAAAGCGGCTCACACTGGCGTGGGCCAGGCAAAATGTCCAACTGTTGATTCGCCCCTACCAATGTTAAGGATGCGGAGATCAAATAAGAGAGGGTGTGTTGGTTTTGGCGCACGAAGTGCGACAAAACCAACGATTAATCCTCTTCCCAGGCGAAGCTTGCCAGTCACACCCACTCCGGTTGCATGGAGAGCTACCCCGCGCTGTGGTGCGCGGGTGGGCGCCAGCAAGCCATTCTCACAGCAGGCGAAAGGACTATAATTTCTGTATCCGGTCTTCATAGTTTCTGAACAGTTTTGGGATATGCTGTCGATGTAAGGAGGTATCTTCGGTGAGCAAGAAAATCCTGGTTGTAGACGATAAACGCGAGCTGCGCACCCTGTTGAAGTCTTATCTGACCCAGGAAGGGTTCGAGATCGCCACCGCTGCGGATGGCCGGGAAGCCCTGTTCGTGGCCCGCGAGCAGAAGCCCGACCTCATCATTCTGGACCTGATGATGCCGGAAATGGGCGGCTATGACTTCCTGCGCGCCTACCAGCGCGAAGCCGATACCCCAGTCATTATCCTGACCGCCAAGCTGGAAGAAAACGACAAGGTCTTGGGCCTGGAACTGGGGGCCGACGATTATGTGACCAAGCCTTTCAGTCCGCGCGAGCTGACCGCCCGTGTGCGGGCGGTGCTGCGCCGGATGGATAAGGCTTCGGTCGAGCAGGACGTTCTGCGAGCGGCCGATATTTTCCTGGATCGGGCCGGGCGAGTGGTGATGGTGGCCGATAAACCGGTGGACCTGACCCCTTCGGAGTTCGACCTGTTGGCCGCTCTGATGGCAGCCCCGGGCCGGGTGTTCTCGCGCCTCGAACTGCTCGACCGGCTGCAAGGCACGGCTTATGAAGGCTATGAGCGCACCATCGACGTGCATATCCGCAACCTGCGCACTAAGATCGAGCCGGACGCCTCAAACCCCCGCTACATCGAAACCGTGTACGGGGCCGGGTATCGTTTTGCAGGTAAATAGTTCATGTTAAAGCATATCAATTCGCTGGTAACCAAACTCACCCTGGCGTTTTTGTTTATCGGGCTGACCGGGGCGCTGCTGGTGGCCGAGATCGTCCATCGTAATACCCGCACCGCCTTCGATCAATATGTGGTCGATCAGGCCCGCCAGGCGCTGGTAAGCAATCTGGAGAGCTATTACCAATCCAATGGATCTTGGAACGGCCTGGGCGATTTTGTGCGCCAGAGTTTTCACGGCCCCAGCCAGGATGGGCCAGGGAATGCGCCGTTTAGCGTCGACGCATTGGGCCGGTTTGTCGTGCTGGGGGTCGATCAGCGGGTGGTGTTGGGCCGTTCGCCGTTTGAAACCGGCAAATATTACGACTCTCCCGACTTTGCCCAGGCAATTCCCCTGGCGGTGAACGGCAGCCGGGTGGGCTGGCTGGTGGTGAATGGCCCCGATCAACGCCTGCCAGCCGGGCCGGAGCGCGACTTTCTGGCCCGCGTCAATCGGGCCACAGTGCTGAGCGCCCTGGTAGCCACCGGGCTGGCGATTTTGTTGGGCGGGTTGCTGGCCCTCAGCCTGACCCGCCCGCTGCGCGAACTGACAGAAGCCACCGGCGAAATTGCCCGCGGTCGCCTGGGCTTGCAGGTCAAGATTCGCTCGCAAGACGAGCTGGGCCAGCTGGCGACTTCATTCAATCGCATGAGCAGCGACCTGGCCCGCGCCACCCAGGCCCGCCGCCAGATGACGGCCGATATTGCCCACGACCTGCGCTCGCCCCTGAGCGTTATTTCCGGCTATGCTGAAGCCCTGGATGACGGCAAGTTGCCCGGCTCGCCGGAAATCTACGAGGTGCTGCACCAAGAAGCCCAGCGTCTGAACCGGCTGGTGGAAGACCTGCGCCTGCTTTCGCTGGCCGATGCCGGCGAGCTGGCCCTCACCCTCCAGCGCATTGCCCCAGAGGTGCTGTTGAACCGGGCGGCCACCCGCCACGCCATCCGGGCCGGGCAGCAGCAGGTGATGCTCCAGGCCAGCCCGGCGCCTGGCCTGCCCGAAGTGACCGTGGATGTGGAGCGCATGGCCCAGGTGCTGGATAACCTGATCCTCAACGCCTTCCGCTACACGCCGCCCGGCGGCCAGATCGACCTGCGCGCTGCCGCTGCGGCGGATGGGGTGCGGCTGGAAGTGCAGGATACCGGCGGGGGCATCTCTGCCGATGACCTGCCTTTCATCTTCGACCGTTTTTATCGGGGGGACAAGGCCCGCGTGCAGAACGACGAGCCGGGGTCCGGGTCGGGCCTGGGGCTGGCGATTGCGCGCTCCATCATCCTGGCTCACGGCGGGCAGATCAGCGTAGCAAGCCAGGTGGGGCAAGGCACACGCTTTATCATTCTGCTGCCGAAGACGGCATAGATACGCGGCGAGCCTGCGTCCCAGCGGCGCATGGTGTCTGGTGAAGCTGACCTGGGGTGTCAGGTCTGCTCGCTGGTCAGGCGGATGGCATTCTGGAAGGGGTCGCGCAGGCGGGCTGAGGTCTCGGTTCGCTCGACCGGAACGCCGGCCGCCGCGGCCCGTTCTGCCAGGCGCTCCAGCTCGGCCTGGGTGGGCAGCTGCAAGCTGAACTCGGCCAACCCGGCCGAAGGCTCTTGCGGCGGCCGCCCGCCCCGGCTCTGCCAGGTATTGAGGCCCAGGTGGTGGTGATAGCCGCCGGCGGCGAGGAAGATCGCCCCCGGCATTTTAGCGGTCACGTCGAAGCCCAGCAGATCGTGATAGAACTGTTCGGCCAGGGGAATATCGGCCGCCCGCAGGTGGATATGTCCCAGGCGGGTGTCGGCAGGGGCGGCCGGCTCGGCCAGGACGGGGTCGCTGGGGTCGATCTCGGCCAACAGGCCGTTCAGATCGACCGGATCGACTGCCATCTCCACCCGCCCGTCACGCCAGACCCATTCGCTGCGCGGCCGGTCGCGATACAGTTCCAGGCCGTTCTCGTCGGGGTCCGACAGATAGAACGCCTCGCTCACCAGGTGATCGGCCTGGCCGAGCGGGATGCGGGCGGCGCTGAGCTGAGCGATCTTCAGAGCCAAAGCGCGTCGGCTGGGGAACAGGATGGCGGCGTGATACAGCCCGGTGGTGTTGGCCGGCTGCGGCCGGGCCCCCGGCGTTTCGATCAGGTGCAGGATCGGGCGCCCGCCTGCCCCCAGGCTGGCTTGCTGAGGCCCCTGGCGCAGGATTTGCAGCCCGATCAGGCGGGTGTAGAAGGCCAGCGAGCGCTCCAGGTCAGCGACTTTCAGCGTCGCCGCGCCCACGGTCGTGGCCGGGTCGATGCGGGTAAAGGATTGGGTTGGTGGGGAGAGAAACGGCTGGGTTTCCATGCCCTAATTATACCAATAAGGTTGAGATTATCGTGTTGCAAAATACATCGCCTGTAATCGATTTTGGTTTTCCATCTCTTCCGCCGAAGGCGGGGATTTTTTATTCAGGGGAAAATGGGCGGCTACGCCGCCCATTTTCCCCTGAATAGTACCTCTTTCCCAGCGAAGCCAGAAGAACCGGTTTTCCTTGCCGAAGGCGGCCAATCTGGGTGCGGGTGTGGAGGGTCCGGGCTGCAAGCCCGGACCCTCCACACCCGCGTCTCAGCTTATCCGCCGCGGGGGGCCGAGCCGAACAGGCGGGCTGGGAGCTTTTGAGCCGTGACTACTGCCAGGACAATCACCGCAATCAGCAGGAAGTGTCCGAACATCCCGGCCAGACCGCGGGCCAGGTCGATTCCGCCCTCGTCGTCGCGGTCGAAATGCTCCGGGCGGGCGGCCTGGGGGTCGAACGCCCTCTCCTGGCCGGCGGGGGGGCGAAATTCGCCGTGCGGACCGCCCACCCCGACGGACGGATTAGCCTGCACCAGGGCATAGATAATGGCTGCAATCAGACCGCAAACGCACAGGATCGCCAGGGTGCGAGCAAGAATTTTTAACATACGGCCTCCTAAGATTTCTGCTTTTCGATAGAAACGACTGCCGGCTGAACCGGGCGCGGGGCGAGGGCGTGGGGCCGAAACACGGCCAGCACATAGCGCTTGAGGGCGCTGAGAATCCATTTCCAGTGCAGGGCTATATGCAGCCCCACCAGCAGCAGGGCAAAATCGGAGGCCGACGAATGCAGGAAGCGCCAGGCCGGCTGTGCGCTGACGGATATTCCGAACACCGCCAGCACGCTGCGCGAGATCATCAGCCCGCTGAGCATGATGGTTACGAAGGCCACTAACAGCAGCACGTCCAGCACGAAGTTGAGCCGGGACGAATGGAACAGCTTGCGGAAAAACGCTTTGCCCACAGTGATGATCCAGTTCCAGTGCAGCAGCAGGTGGACGATGAGCGCCCCGCCCAGGGCCAGGCTGAACCATTCGTGGATGGTAGCGCCGGTGAGATGCGGCTCGAAAGCCACCAGAAAGGCGAAGAAAATCGCCAGGTCAACGTAAAGATTCTTTTTGATCGACATCAGTTGCCTCCATGTTCATTATGGCTATTCCGTCGAAGGCGTGGGTTGACCTATATTTGGGGGTTTGCGGGTGGCATAGCCACCTGCCCCCCCATATAGAAACTTTCTCGGCCAGGCCGGAAAAACCTTTGTTATTCAATGGTTGGAGTATAAAAAAAGTTTGTTCAGAGATTGTAAAGAACCGATAGGTTAATTTTTAGGAATCAAAACGGCCTCCCGGCATTGCCGGGAGGCCGTTTTGATTCCTGCTCTGTCTCCCTTTACTTCGGCAGCAGCACAAAGTCGATCTCCAGCGCTACCGATTCGCCCACGTTGGCGACGAACGGCACGCTGGGGATGTTCAGGTTGAAGTCGGCGCGCTGGAGGCTGGCCTTAGCCGAGCCGCTGATGCGCTGGGCCGATTCGGCCGTTACGGTCACCTCAAACGTTACGGGTCTGGTTATGTCGCGGATGGTCAGGTCGCCCGTCACCTGGAAGGTGTAGGGCTGGCCGGGCGCGCCGCTGCCGCTCAGGCCTGTGACCTGGGTTGGCTTGAACGAGATGTACTCGTACTGGTCGGTGAACAGGATGCGGTTGCGGATGGCGTTGTTGCGCCGGTCATCGTCGGTCGCCAGGGTGCGGGCATTGATGAGGATCTCACCGATCTGGGCGCTGCTCAGATCGGCTGGATTAAGGGCCACCTCGCCGGCCACCTGGTTGGTGCGGCCAATCACATCTTTGGGCGCCCCGCGCAGCAGCTCGTAGATATTGAAACGGGCCTCCGATTCGCCCGATGCGATCTGGTAGATGGTCAGGCCGGTAGCGGGCAGGGCGGCCTGGGTATCTGGCGCGACCGCCTGGGTGACGGCCGGGGCCTGGGTGGCGGCGGGGGCGGCGGCCTGGGTGGGCGCCGCGGCCACAGCCGCCGTCGGCTGAACGGCCTCCACCGCCAGGGTGGGCGCGCTGATGGGCGCACTGGCAGCCTCGGGGGTTCCTAAAACCCAGTTGTATAATCCAACCCCGGCCGCAGCGACCAGGATCAGGATGACAGCGGCGGCTATGAGCAGATTTCGTTGCATGACATTTTCCTCCGTGTTCGTCTGGATCGTTTGCCTGGGGCAAGCTAACGATTAGCAGCCTCAGGCAAACGCTTTGCTTTTCTACCGTCGTTGGAAAGACTACTAATTTGGCCGATTATATCGATAAATTGTTCAGAAATTGTGTGGATGGGTTAATAGCTTGATGAGATAAAATTTCTGTAAGTTGTTTTGCGCCATTCTCCAACAGCATCCTTCGCGGCCTGTGGTAAGATATTCAACTGTGAGTTTTTTCATCTTTTTTGCCCTACGGGGCGCCTGCCGCCCTGATCGTCGGCGGTTTGAAGGAGTGTACGATGAATCACCAACCCTACCAGGCGCTGGTCCCCAATAATTTTAGCCTGCCGCGGCGTATTCACCGCCTGAGCGAGCTGGCTTATAACCTGTGGTGGACCTGGAACCCTGAATCGCAGCGCCTGTATTCTCGCATTGATAGCGTGCTATGGGAGCGGGTGTATCACAACCCGGTGCGTTTCCTGCGCGAAGTCGAGCGCGCCCGGCTGAACGCCGCCACCAACAACCGCTATTACCTTGAAGTCTACGACCGCATTCTCAACGCGTTCGACACCTATATGCACGCCCAGGAAACCTGGTGCTCGCGCGAGCATCCTGAAGTCAAAGGCAACCTGATCGCCTACCTGTCTTTTGAATTTGGGCTGCACGAAACGCTGCCGATCTACGCCGGGGGCCTGGGGGTGCTTTCAGGCGATCACGCCAAAGAAGCCAGCGACCTGGGCTTGCCGTTTGTGGCCCTGGGCCTGTTCTACAGCGAAGGCTATTTTACGCAACGCCTGACCGAAGATGGCTGGCAGGAAGCCCAATATAGCCCCCATCCATTCGACCAGCTTCCGGTGGTTCCCATCACCGACGAAGCCGGAAAGCCGATCCTGGTGAAGGTGGAACTGCCGGGCCGCGACGTACATGTGCGCCCCTGGCTGATCCAGGTGGGACGGGCGCCGCTGTTCCTGCTGGACGCCAACCTGGAAAGCAACAGCCCGCAAGACCGCTCGCTGACCGCCCGACTGTATACCAGCGACCCAGAGCTGCGCATCTCGCAGGAGATAATCCTGGGGATTGGGGGGGTGCGCGTCTTGCGCGCCCTGGGCTACACGCCCAAAGTCTGGCACATGAACGAGGGCCATGCGGCCTTCCTGGTGCTGGAGCGGATGAGCGAGTTTATCGAGCAGGGGGTGAGCTTTGGCGAGGCCGAGGATCGGGTGCGTAGGAGCAACGTCTTTACCACCCACACCCCCGTGCCGGCCGGCAACGATGAATTCCCGCTCTGGCTGATCGATAAGTACTTTGCCAACATGTGGCCGCGCATGGGCCTGGATCGCGACGGGTTTATCAACCTGGCCCGTCACGCCATGAGCTGGGGCGAGACGTTCAGCATGCCGGCCCTGGCCCTGCGCTTCTCGGACGGGCGCAATGGGGTCTCGGAACTGCATGGGCAGGTTTCGCGCAAAATGTGGCATTACCTGTGGCCCAGCTTGCCCGAACATGACGTGCCGATTACCCACATCACCAACGGCATTCATACCAGCACCTGGCTGGCCCGCCGCCTGATGGCCCTGTATCAGCGCACCCTCGGCCCGGATTGGTTCGACCATCTGGACGACCCCGACGCGTGGGAAGGCATCCGCAGCATCCCCGACGAACAGTTGTGGACGGTGCGCCTGCACCTCAAGCGCAAGCTGGCCTCCTACGTGCGCGAGCGCACCCGCCAGCGCTGGCTGCGCGGCGGTTGGCAGCCCTCGCAGGTGGTGGCTTCAGGCGTGATGCTCGACCCCTATGCCCTGACGATTGGCTTTGCCCGCCGCTTTGCCCCTTATAAACGGGCCAACCTGGTGCTGCAAGACCTGGATCGCCTGGCCCGCCTGATCAACGACCGCGAGCGCCCGGTGCAGATCATCTTTGCCGGCAAGTCGCATCCCGACCACGAGCAGGGCAAGATGCTGATCCAGGAGGTCTACCGGGCGGTGAAAAGCTCGGTCAACGGTGGGCGGCTGGTGTTCCTGGAAGGATACGATATGAACCTGGCCCGCTACCTGGTGCAGGGGGTAGATGTGTGGCTCAACACCCCCCGCCGCCCGAACGAGGCCTCTGGCACCTCGGGGCAGAAGGCGGCCGTCAACGGCGTGTTGAACTTCTCGGTGCTGGATGGCTGGTGGCGCGAAGGTTACAACGGGCAGAACGGTTGGGCCATCGGGCAAGACATCGACTACGAATACTCCGATAAGCAGGACGAGGACGACGCCCGCAGCTTGATGGATACGCTGGAGAAAGAGATCGTTCCACTGTACTACAATTTGCGCTCTTCGGATGGCCTGCCGGCTGAATGGATTGGCCGGATGAAAGAATCGATCCGCACGATTGGGCCGCAGTTCAGCATGCGCCGCATGGTTAAGGAATACCTGGAGCGTATGTATCTGCCCGCTATGCAAGAGCCTACCCTGGAAGCCGACCAATAAGGCGGCTCTTTCCAACCCTTCCGCCAGAGGCGGAATAGGGCCTATATTTTGGGGAAGTTGTGGGGCCTGGCCCCACAACTTCCCCAAAATATAAAACGTTCACAGCAAAGGAAATTTTATGGCAACTTTTCTCTCTATCGACGCCTGGCTGGCAGCCGGGCTTATTTTCATATTACGGGTCGGCGATATGAGCCTGGACACCCTGCGGGTGTTGGTGGTGATGCGCGGCCGTAAGGGGGTAGCCTGGGCGCTGGGGTTCTTCCAGGCCCTGATTTTCGTCGTCGCCATCGGTTCAGTGCTGTCCGACCTGGATAATCCGCTCAACGTGCTGGGCTACGCGGCCGGGTTTGCCACCGGCAACGTGTTGGGCATGCTGATTGAGGAGCGCCTGGCGATTGGACACGTGCAGTTGAGCATCGTCAGCCCACGCCTGGGCAACGCCATCGCCGAGCGGCTGCGGGAAGAAGGCTACGCCATCACCGAAATCCCGGCGCGCGGCAAGGACGGTATGGTAACGTTGTTGAGCGCCAGTGTGCTGCGCAAACACGTGGATAAAGTGCATAAGCTGGTCAACCAGGTAGACAGCAGCGCCTTTGTCACCGCTGAGGATGTGCGCCCGGTGCGGCGCGGTTTCTGGCGCGCCTGAGGGCGCCCGCCTGAGGGC
>CAYQDU010000045.1:23703-26222 GCA_964416275.1 uncultured Anaerolinea sp.
CGCCTGAGGGCGCCCGCCTGAGGGCTTATGGCAAACTTCTTCTATCTGTTCTGCCTGCGTATTGTGGATATGTCGCTGTTTACAGTGCGCTTTATGCTCACCATGCGCGGCAAGCGGCTGCTGGCCTGGCTGTTTGCTTTTAGCGGCTCGCTGGCCTACGTGATTGGGGTGCGCAGCGTGCTGGCCGACATGAGCGATTGGGGCAAGATGCTGGGGTATGGATTTGGCTACGCCACCGGCATGCTGGTAGGGCTGTGGTTGGAAGAGCGGCTGGCCGTGGGCTACGTGCAGTATCGGATTGTCAGCCCTGGGCGCGGCCCGGCCCTGGTAGAGCGGCTGCGCGGGGCCGGATTCGCCGTCACCGAGCTGCCCGGCCGCGGGCGAGATGGCACGGTAACGCTGCTGCAGTGCAGCGTGCCGCGCCGCCGCGCCCCAGACCTGGAGCGCCTGGCACTGGACGAAGACCCCCAGGCGTTCATCACCGCCCAGGACGTGCGCCCCTTGCAGCGCGGCTATTGGCCGCAGGCAGAATGAGATAGTTGATTGGGGGAGGCGGCCCGGCAAAGCCGGGCTGCCTCCCCAATCAACTTAAAGACCGGTATAATGAAACGATATGTGACATTTTTCACACCAACGAATGAGCGCGGGCGATAGCAATTTTCCCCATAATTTTGTACAATCAGGAAAGATAAAACCTTGAAAGGAGCAAAAACGGAATGGATGCTGTGATCCTGGCCCGGCTGCAATTTGCCGCCACCACCGTCTACCACTTCTTCTTCGTCCCGCTGACGTTGGGGTTGTCGGTGCTGGTCGCCATCATGGAGACCCTGTACGTGCGCACCGGCAACGAAAATTACCTGCGCATGACCAAATTCTGGGGCAAGCTGTTCGTGATCAACTTTGCTATGGGCGTGGTCACGGGGATCGTGCAGGAGTTCCAGTTTGGCATGAACTGGTCGGAATATTCGCGCTTCGTGGGCGATATTTTCGGCGCGCCGTTGGCAATCGAGGCCTTGCTGGCCTTTTTCCTCGAATCGACCTTCCTGGGGCTGTGGATTTTTGGGTGGGACAGGCTCTCGAAGGGTATGCATGCCATCGCCATCTGGCTGGTGGCGATTGGCTCGAACATCTCGGCCCTGTGGATTTTGATCGCCAACTCGTTTATGCAGGAGCCGCTGGGCTACGTGCTGCAAAACGGGCGGGCTGAAATGGCGAGCTTTATCGACCTGCTGTTTAACCCCAACGTGTGGGTCATGTTCCCGCATACCGTGACCGCCGGGTTTGCCACGGCTGCCTTTTTCGTGATGGGGATCAGCGCCTACCACCTGCTGCACAAGAATAACGTCGATCTGTACCGGCGCTCGTTCCAGATCGCCGCCATTTTTGGGCTGATCGCTACGCTGCTGGTGGCCTTGAACGGCCACAGCCAGGCCCAACACATGGTGCAATCGCAGCCTATGAAAATGGCCGCCGCCGAAGCCCTGTGGAAGACCGAATCGCCGGCCTCGTTCTCGCTGCTTACGATTGGCGACCTGACCCAGCGCGAAGAAGTCTTTTCGATCCGCCTGCCGCGCCTGCTGTGCCTGCTGGCTTACGATCACCTCAACTGCACCGTACAGGGCATCAACAATCTGAACGCCCAGTACCAGCAGCAGTATGGCCCTGGCGATTACGTTCCTCCAGTGGCGGTAATCTACTGGTCGTTCCGCCTGATGGTGGGGGCGGGGTTCCTGATGCTTGGCCTGGCGCTGTATGCCCTGTTCCTGGTGATGGGCGAGATTGTCACCGAGCGGCCGCGCGTCCTGCGGCTCTTCCTGTGGGCTATGATCCTGCCCTACGTGGCGAACAGCTTCGGCTGGATTCTGACCGAGATGGGCCGCGCCCCGTGGATCGTGTATGGCCTGCTGACCTTTGAGCAGGGCATCTCGAACACCGTCCCGGCCGGGCAGGTGCTGGTCTCGCTGATTGGTTACACCCTGGTGTACGGCGGGTTGATGGTCGCTACGATCTACCTGCTGGCGAAGTACGCCAAAGCCGGCGCGTCCGAGCTGCCGGTTGAGCCGGAAGCGGATCTGGCGCCCTCCCTGGTGGGCGCTCAGGACTGAAAGCGCAAGGAGAGCAGCTATGGACCTCAATACCCTGTGGTTTATCCTGATTGCCGTCCTGTACATCGGCTTTTTTGTGCTGGAAGGCTTCGATTTTGGGGTGGGCATTCTGCTGCCCTTCCTGAGCCGCGACCCCGACCCGGCCGCCGTGGAGCGCAAACGCCGCCTTATCATCAACACCATCGGCCCGCACTGGGACGGCAACGAAGTCTGGCTGCTGACCGCCGGGGGCGCTACCTTTGCCGCTTTCCCCGAATGGTACGCCACCCTGTTCAGCGGTTTCTACCTGGCTCTGTTCCTGCTGCTGCTGGCGCTGATTGGGCGCGGCGTGGCGCTGGAGTTCCGCAGCAAAGATGACAGCCCGCGCTGGCGGGCGGCCTGGGATTGGGTCATCTTTGGCGGCAGCCTGGTTCC
>CAYQDU010000046.1:0-25704 GCA_964416275.1 uncultured Anaerolinea sp.
GCGACAAAATCCACGATTAACCCTCTTTCGGCGAAGCTCGCCAGTCACCTCCACCACGGTTTGATGGGGAGCTACCGGCCAGGCCGGGAGGCCCATTTATTTTCAGGCAGACGTAGCCCGCCATCCACCCCCCAACCGGTTCGCGGCAGGCATCCTAATCCAGATCATCCATGCCGCCTAACGAGGGCGCGCCCTCGCCGCCCAGGTCTGGCAGGGCCGATTCGATTTCCTCCGGGCTTTGCCCGGCTTCCAGGCGGTCGATCACTTCGTCCAGCTCTGGGCCGGCGTCTTCGCCCACCTCTTTGCTCATTTTGCGCATCATCTGGGCCAGGGCGCGCGGGTCGTCATCCAGGCCATCCAGGTCGCCCATATCGCCCAGGCTGTCGAGGCGGCTGTCCTCCGAGCGGGCAATGCGCACCTTGTTGATGCGCCGCTGAACGTTGGCGCCCCCGCAGTGAGGGCAGGTTACCGGCTTGACCCCATACTCGGCATAGGTCAGAAACACGTCGAAACGTTTTTTACAATCCAGACAGCGGTACGGATAAAACGGCATCACTTTTCTCCGCAGGCGAAATTTTCTCACTTTCAAGCCCAGGACCGGCTGCAACCCGCAACCGCTCCCACGAAGCCAGAAGAACCAATTATAATCAACGTCATTAGCATAGAAAAGACTGGGAGGCGATTTGAGCGACGAAACCACCTTAACCCCTTGCCCGGATGTAGCTTTCAACCCCTGCACCCACGAGCCGATGCTGATTGTTATCTCTGGCCCTTCGGGCGTGGGGAAAGACACGGTAATCGAACAAATGAAGCGCGATGGGCTGCCGTTCCACTTCGTAGTCACGGCCACCACCCGGTCGCCGCGCGTCAACGAGGTCCACGGCTTAGATTATTTCTTTCTCTCGAAAGACGAGTTTGCCGAGATGATCGAGCAGGACGAGCTGCTGGAATATGCCATCGTCTACAACGACTTCAAGGGCATCCCCAAGCAGCAGGTGCGCGACGCCCTGGCGAGCGGTAAAGATGTCGTCATGCGCATCGATGTGCAGGGCGCGGCCACCATCCGCCGGCTGGCCCCTGAAGCTGTGTTGATTTTCCTGACCACGCGCGATGAAGATGAACTGGTGCAGCGCCTGCAGGAGCGCAACACCGAAACCCCCGACGAGCTAAAGCTGCGCATCGCCACCGCCCGCCAGGAATTGAAGCGCATTGATATGTTCGATTACGTGGTGGTGAACCCGCAGGATCAACTGGAAGACACCGTAGAGACGATCCTGGCGATCATCCGGGCCGAGCATCACCGCGTCCACCCCAGAAAGGTGAGCTTGTAAATGTACCCTTCCCCCGACGACCCGAACGCTCCCACCCCGCCTGCCGCGCCGGAAGGACAGCCGGGGTCGCGCTACGTAGCGATCCGCCTGCCCAGCGTGCCGCCCTACCTGACCTACGTGCTGATGGGGATCACGGTTCTGGTGTTTTTGCTGCAAATGTTCAGCGAGATGCTCCTGGGGGGCGACTTGCCCTCGGCCCTGGGAGCAAAGGTCAATGACTATATCCTGGCCGGCGAACTGTGGCGGCTGATTACGCCGATCTTGCTGCACGGCTCGATTCTGCATATTCTCTTCAACATGTACGCCCTGTACGCCTTCGGCCCCACCCTGGAGCGCAGCTACGGGCATGGGCGTTTCCTGGCCCTGTACCTGCTGGGCGGGTTCGCCGGGAATGTGATGTCGTTCCTGTTCACCGCCAACCCTTCGGTGGGGTCCTCGACGGCTATCTTCGGGTTGTTGGGGGCCGAGGGCGTGTTCCTGTATCGTAACCGGAAATTGTTTGGCGCTCAGGCTCAGCGCGCCCTGACCAACGTAGTGATGGTGGCGGCGCTCAACCTGTTCCTGGGCATGTCGCCCGGCATCGACAACTGGGGCCACCTGGGCGGGCTGTTGGGCGGCTCGTTCTTCGCCTGGTTTGCCGGGCCGGTCTACGAAGTCGAACCCGACTATCTCAACCCGCGCCTGATCGACCTGCACACCGCTCGCAACGCCTTCACCGCCGGGGCGGTCGATTTCGCCGTGTTTGCCGCCCTGGCAGCGATGAAGATCTTACGCTAGCCCCCCGAAGGTCCGCTCGCCAGCAACTCTTTCAGGCGCGGGTGGTCGGCATAGACGCCGCGATATTCGTGCGGCAGCAGGGCCGCCAGGCGGCACATGATCTCATCGGTGTATTGGGCCAGGCCGGCCTCGCGGTCCGGGCCGCGCAGCGGCGGCAGGTAGAACGGCCGCCCCACGCGCAGCACCACCGGCGAGCGACGCAGGCGTTTCAGGTTTGCCACCACTTTCTTATCTTCCGTGCCGGTGACGGCTACCGGGATGATCGGCGCGCCGGCTTTGGAGGCCAGGTAGCTGGCCCCGGGGCGGCCTTCCAGCAGGCTGCCCACTTTGCTGCGTGTGCCTTCGGGGGCCAGCACCAGCACCCCGCCGGCTTTCAGCCGCTGGAGCGCCTCGCGCACCGTGCTGAAGTCGGCGTTGAAACGATCGACAAACAAACCGTTCAACTGCTGGATAAACCAGGGCAGCAGCGGAACATGGCGGTATTTTTCCGCCACCATGAGGATAATATCCCTTCGATTCAGGTAATAGTAAACCAGGGCCGGGTCTAACCGCCCCAGGTGGTTTGAAACCACTACATAGCTGCCGCTGGGGGGAATATTTTCCGATCCAATCGCCTGCAAGCGGGTGGCGGTTTGGAGTACGGTCTTAATCAAGAAACGTGTAAACTGATAGCCCGCTTCGCTCATCGTTCAACCTTTTGCGTGGTATGTGTCGTTTGAAAGTGTTGGATTACGTCAACCAGAGCCTGCAGCATGTTCAGCAGCCGCCCGGCTGGGGCGCGGAACGGCCCGCCGTGCGGGCCTTGTTTGCCATATAAGGTGGCGTCCACCCGCCGCCAGGCCACTCGCACCGATGGCTTCATCTCGATCTGCACGGCTTTCAGCCCCAGGCTTTGATAGGCAAAGGCGGTAATGGTGCGATTGGGCCTGGCAGCCGGGAAGCCGGGGCAGCCTTTACGGTCGGTAGCCTCTGGCCCCAGGCGGCGCTCGATCAAGGCCCGCACGGCCTGGGCATCGGGAGGCGGCAGGGCGGCTTCCTCTGGCCCCAGCCCCAGGTCTACCAACTGAGCGGGGGCGCACGCGTCGCTGTCCTCCCCGCTGCCGTGCAGGTCGATCACGCAGCGCACATCGCCGGCAGCCAGGCGGCGCACAGCCCGCTTATAGGCCGAGTCGGCCTCGTAGGTATCGTTGGGGTCCGAATCGTCGGTGCGCCAGATGGTGGCGATGACCGAGGCCTGGCACAGTTCGGCCAGCAGAAAGGCCATTCCGGCAGTATATTCATCCTCGGCGTGCCAGGTTTCACCCTTGCGGTTGCGGAAGGTGCGGCAGCCGTGCGGGGCCGAAAGCAGCACGGGCGAGCGGCGATCCAGGTATATGAAAGGCCGCCGCCCCGGCGGCGGCGCAATGCCATAGTGAATATCCGCCTCAGTGCGGATCAACTGTTCGATGTGGTCAGAGGTTACCCGTATCATCGACTACCTAACCTGATTATACCGGAAGACCCTCAAAATTAAGGCTTCTCCCGCCGCAGGCGAGGAGGGTTCTCCCTGGGGTGGTGAGCGGGCGGCGCCCGCTCATCACCCCAGGGAGTTTAACCGGCCAGGATAAATTCTACCCGTCATAAGTGTAAGGTCAGATTTAATCATCCATGCTACAATATTAACTAATCGTAAATTCGGCGTTAACCGGATGCGCTGATTCGCCCGGCGTGTCCAGCGGAATGGAGGCTGCGATGTCCACCTATGACGTTATCTTTGTCGATGATGAAGTGTCTCTGACGGAAATCTTCCATCATTACGTCCTGGCGCGCTATAAGAATTGGCGCTTTACCACCTTCAACAACGCCAGCATGGTCTACAAAGAGATCGTTACCGGGCATCTGTCTTCTACGGTCTGGATTCTGGACCTGATGATGCCCGGCAAGAATGGCGTGCAGGTGGCCGAGGCCATCCGGGCCTTCAGCGGCCAATCGCCGGTGCTGATCGCCTATACCGCCCTCGACCGGGCCGATCTGCAGCGCCACGAAGAATATCGCAACGGGCTGCACCATTTCAACCGCATCATCAACAAAATGGAAGACCCGGTAAGCCTGCTCTCGCTGGTAGACGTGTGGGTGCAGCGCGAACGCCCGGCCTCCGCCGGCCAGACCGCCGCCGTAGCCGCCGACTGAATGGGCTGGATCATCCAACCAAAAAGATCGCCCCAGGGGCGATCTTTTTGGTTGGATGATCTCTAAAAGCAAGAATTCCTCCCGGCTGTTCGTCAATTTATGGTTAAAATGCAACTGCAAGCGTGCAGGTAGCTCCCCACTCAACCGTGGTGGGTATGGGAAAGAGGATGAATCGTGGATTTTGTCGCACTTCGGGCGACAAAATTTGCACAACATCTCTTTTTGAAGGCGATCGATGAGCGCCACACCTGCGCCACGGTTTCATGGGGTGGTACCAGCATGTATTCGCCACGATTCAGGAGGCTATTATGAACTATCGACGCTTTGGACGCACCGGCTGGCAGATCAGCGAGGTGGGCTATGGCATGTGGGGCATGGGCAGTTGGAGCGGCTCGGAAGACAGCGAGTCGCTCCAGGCGCTGCAACTGGCGGCCGACCTGGGCTGCAATTTCTTCGACACCGCCTGGGCCTATGGAGCCGGGCGCAGCGAGGGCCTGCTGGGCCAGATCGTGCGCGCCAACCCAGAGCGCAAGCTCTATACCGCCACCAAGATCCCGCCCAAGAATTTCACCTGGCCCAGCCGGCGCGAGTTCAGCCTGGACGACGACTTCCCGCCCGACCACATCGAAGAATACGTGCATAAGAGCCTGCACAACGCCGGGCTGGAATTCTTCGACCTGATCCAGTTCCACGTTTGGGAAGACGCCTGGGTCAACGACGACCGTTGGGCCAAAAAGATCGGCGAACTGAAAAGCCAGGGCCTGATCCACGCGGTGGGGATCAGCATCAACCGCTGGGAACCGTGGAATGGGGTGCAGACCGTGCGCAGCGGGCTGATCGACGCGGTGCAGGTGATCTACAATATCTTCGACCAGAACCCGCAAGACGAGCTGTTCCCGGCCTGCCGCGAGATGGACGTGGCGGTGATTGCGCGCGTGCCGTTCGACGAAGGTACGCTGACCGGCGCGCTGACCCTGGACAGCCAATGGCCGCAGGACGATTGGCGCAGCACCTATTTCGTGCCGGAAAACCTGCAAGCCAGCGTAGCGCGCGCTGAAGCCCTACGCCCACTTGTTCCACCCGGCATGAGCATGCCCGAAATGGCAATGCGCTTCATCTTGAACGAGCCAGTCGTCAGCACGATCATCCCCGGTATGCGCAAAGAAAAACATGTGCGCGCCAACCTGGCCTGCAGCGACGCCGGACCGCTGCCCGCCGACCTGCACCAGGCGCTGCTGGCCCACCGTTGGGATCGCACTCCCACCCGCTGGAGTCAATAGTCAATCGTAGGGGCGGGTTTCAACCGCCCCTACGATTGACTAGTATTGGCTGAACTGGATCAGGCCCCATTGGCCGTTGTAGCGCCAATCGGGGTCGAGGCGGGCCAGGGCCTCGGCCTGACCCGGCGCCAAGCCGGCCACGGCGTCTGATTTCAGCACGCGCATCGCCAGCAGCGGGGCCGGACGATAGGCCGTCACCCGGGCGAAGGGGATCTCGACCGGCCAATGGCGGTCGCCCAGCCAGCGGCGATAGTTGGCGTCGCCCTTGCTGATGAGCAGGTCGGCGCGGTGCAGGTCGGCCCACAGGTCGGGCGGCATATCCCAGCCGGGCAGCGGCGAAACCCAAAACGGGTGAGCCTGGGCGCGGAAGCGGCCATCCACCAGGGCCTGCTCCAGGCGCTGGGCCAGGCGGCGCACCCCGGCGTCGGCGGCCTGGTGCAGATGGGCCAGAAATTCCAGCAGGTCGGGCCGGGTCACGTCAGAGACATAGGTGGGATACAGCTTGACGTGGAATGTTACCGGGCGGGCCAGCCCGGTGTGCAGCAGAAAATCGGCCAGCAGCAGGTCGTAGGCCAGTTCCAACCCGCCGTTATCCAGCACAAAATCCACCCGCTGCGGGCCGAGGCGGCCCATGAGATAGGGGCCAACAAGCGACGCGTCATCGACCAGCAGCGCCGCGGCGTGCTCGCCGGCCGGCGGTTGTTCGGGGGCCTGGCTGCCAGCCGGCCAGATGCTCTGATCGGCCTGGTTGCCCCACACCGCCGCCCGCAGCAGATGGGTCAACGCTTCGGCGGCGGCCGGGGCAGGCGCGCCATAGAGCGGCTCCAGGCGGGCGCACCATTCGGCCAGCGCTTCGGCTGCGTCGGGCAGCGCGGCCTGCTTTTGGGCGGCGTAGGGGTCCACCGCCTGGCCGGAGCCGGGCGAATAGTAGCCGGTGATTTGCAAGATGCGCCGGAAAAGATAGATTTCGGCCGGGAACCAGGGCGCTTCCAGCCAGGTCTGGCCCAGGTAGGGCTGTAGATAACCAGGCCAAAGGACTGCGTCGGGCGCGCTGGGGTCGTCAATGGGGGTCAGGCGGCCGTGCGGCAGATCATCGGCCAGGGCGTACAGGCGAGCGGAGACCGCCGGCGGCCAATCGCCTTCCTGGGCAACCCGGCGCACGATCTCTGGCAGGCGGCGAAGCATGGTGTCTTCGGCAAACGAGCCGGGCTCGCGCCCACGCAGCCAATCGGGAATCGACGGCGCGTCTGGCGTGGCTGGCGCGGACAAGACTTCCACCGTTCCGGCGGCGGCGTCTACCAGCAGGCGCTGGCCGGTGTGCAACTCACCCAGCGGCAGTTGATCCAGGCAGGGAATTTCGGCAATGATGCAGCCCACGGCGGTGATGGTTTCGCACTCGGCGTTGAGAATGGCCAGCGGAGCCTTGCCGCCGCGCTTCAGCCGGTAGAGCGTGTACGAGCCGACGGTGGAGCCTTTGCCGGTGGGGAAAATCAGAATCTTTCCCGCCAGCGATTGCCCTTCCAATTCGTGACCGCGCTCAACAATGATCCCCGTATCAGGGTCTACCCCGCCAAAGAAAGAAACGCCCTGTTGGGTTGACAGGGCTTCGCCCAGGGCCACCCCTGGGCAGATGGTGCGTCCAGAGAAAATCATCGAACCTCTCTTCCGCCAAAGGCGGGAATTTTTCCGTATAGGGTGTTGTTGCATGGCTACGCCACGCAACAACACTCTATAGCGCTTTTTCCCCACCGAAGGCAGTCCATTTTCTACCTTTTGGGGAAATTGTGGGGCTGCGCCCCACAATTTCCCCAAAAGATAATTTTTTCCCCAGCGAAGCCGGGAGAGCCAGAATGGTTATTTCAACGCCAGCGCCACCACGTCTTCAAACGAGCCATACCAGGTGTGAAATTTGTTCTTGGCATAGGCGTAATAGCAGGCTTTGGCGCTGTCGGTTGCCAGGGCGGCGAAGCGGCCCCGGATGGGGGCCACCACACAACAGGTGTCGGCGGCGAACTTGGCCCCGCTGGCCTCGATGATGGCAGTATAGCCCATGCGGTCAGCGATGGTCTTGGTCGCGCGGGCGGTGGTGATCCAGAATTCGCGCCGCACCTGTTGGCCGCCCAGCAGAGCCGCCAGCCGGGCAATCTCCTGGATGGTCAGGTGCGGGCAGCCCAGGCTGACAAAATCCACCTGTTCGGGGCGGGCATCGCTGAGGGCGGCCAGGGCCGCCTCCAGATCGGCCTGGGTGACGGTGAAGCCATCGACCGGTGGGGTATGCAGGGCCGCTTCGGGTGTGACGCCCGCCCAATGGAACATAGCCGCCCCGCCGTAGGTCGCCAGGCTGGCGCACAGGGCCTTGAGTTCCTCCACCCCGGCCTGGGGCGCGCCCTGGATGTAAGTCACAGCCCGGCTGCGGCGGGCTTCCAACTGCTCACCAATCACCTTGCCCAACGCGCCGTAGTGATGCGGCCCGTCCAGGCGCGCCTGCACTTGCACCGTCAGGCCGGGGCGGCGGGCGTTGTCCAGGTGATAGCCGTAGGCCGGGGTGCGCCCGGTGAGGGCGGCGGCCAGGGCGCTTGGGCCGCCTTCGCGGTTGGTACGCGCCCCCAGCACGGCGTTGGCGTAGCACACGGCGCTGCTCTCGGCCCAGGCGATATGCTGCCCGCAGCGCGGCAGGTTGCCGATCAGGTAAGGTGTGCAGGTGCAGGTAGCGACCACGCCCATGCGCTGGAAGGCAGCGAGCACGCGCTGCTGGTTGGCGGCAAATTCGGGGCTGATGCCCAGGGCGGGCCAGTTATCGGCGTCGCTGCCGGCCGGGTTGAGCGTGGTGACCACCCGCGCCTGCCCGCCGCCCTCAGCCATCTCGGTCAGCCATTCCAGCCCGGCCTCGCCCAGGTTATCATAGCTCACCCCGGCGATTTGGGCTGAGGCGATGGGAACCATGCGCTCAGCGCCGTAGATCGTCCCCAAAGCGGCCAGGATTTGCATCGCCTTCTGCGCCGCCCGGCCCTGCGCGCCGGATAAAAGAGCCTGTTCTTCGTCGGTTAAAAACATAGCGATTATTCCCCGCCCTCGGCGAAGATAACGTATCGCTTAATCACAGAGGGGGTAGAGGAAATTTTGCCTTCCTGAAGTCTTTGCCCTGGGTCTGGAGCGGGGCAGTCAGGTCGAAGCCCAGGCGGGTGGTGCTGTGCGTGCCGGGTTCAGCGCTGGGGTCCAGGCTGGAACCGGGGGCCTTGTCGTACAGCACCAGGTCGCGGTCGCCCTGGAAGCGGGTCGCCATCGCCCATTCCACCGAGAGCGGGTCGTAGATGTCGATGTCGGCGTCGACCACGAAGACGTGCTTGCACGAGCGATGGCCCTCAAAGGCGGCCGCGATGGCCTTGCGCCCATCGTCTTCGGCCTGTTTGTCGATCTGCACGATGGCGTGCAGCCAGGAGCAACCGCCGGGGTTCACGTTCACATCCAGGCAGCGCACTACCTCGTTCACCTTGCGGAAGATGGTTGGCTCGCGCGGCATACCCATCAGCAGCTTGTGTTCCAGCGCCCCCGGCAGCAAAGCTTGCCAGATGGCGTCTTTGCGGTGGGTGATGGCCTTGACCACCAGCACCGGTTCCTGGCGCACCACGTCGTAGGTTTCGGTCAGGTCGACGAACGGGCCTTCGGCGTGGCGGCGGTCGCGGTAGACCGTGCCTTCCAGCACGAACTCGCATTCGGCCGGCACGTACAGGTCAACTGTCTGCGCCTTCACCAGCGGCAGCGGCTCCAGGGCATTGGCAATCTCCAGCTCGTCTATCCCCAGCTCGACCGAGGTGGCAGCCGCCGCCAGCACGTTCGGCCCGTTGCCAATGCAGATCGCAACGTCCACCGCGCCCAGGTCTTGCAGGAAAGCGTCGAAGTGACGCGACTTGACCACCCGCACAGCCATCTCGGTCTTGGAAAACTGCATACAGCGGTGGAAGTCGGCGTTCTGGCCGTAGCGCGGATGGCGGGCAATGACCACCCCGGAGGAGATGTAGTTTCCTCCGTCACCCTCGCAGTGGCGCAGGATAGGCAGCCGGTCCAGGTTGGGGGCCAGATCGACCACTTCCTGGCAGGCGGCCTGGGTCACCACCGGGCCGGGGCGGCGCTGCTGGATGGCGGCGGTCATCAAGGGGATGATCTGGGATATTGGGATACCGAAGTAATCAGCGAAGGCCGCCTTGCCGCAAAACAGGTTGCCCGCTACCTGGAAGGGCGATTCGATCACCTGCTCGAACAGCAGCGGCTGCGGCTCGGCTTGCTTCAACGCCCCGGCAATGGCATAGGTTTTAGATGCCGGCCCGGCTACCCGCCTCAAAGCCCCGCGCTGATCAAGTTTTTGGATGTAGTCTCGAAATGACACCGCGCCTCCATGAACTGCTTGATGGGGGTATTATATCCTCCCTATAGACTATTGCCGTTCTTCCGACGACAAAAAACGGGCGGCTGGGCCGCCCGTTTTTTGTCGTCGGAAGAAATCTATCCCGCTTTGACGCTGATCTTGCGCAGTTGGGCCTCTTTGGCCTTGGGCAGGTACAGGCACAGCACGCCATCCCGCACGGTGGCCTCGATGCCATCACGGTCGATCTCGTCGGGCAGCTTGAAGCTGCGAGAATAATCGCCAATCTCGTACTCGGCAAAGGCCAGGGCGTAGCCATCCGGTATGACCGGGTCTACGTAGGCGTTCAGGGTCAGGACGTTCTTCTCGATCATGACCTCGATCGATTTCTCACTGGCGCCCGGCACGTCGGCCACAACCACGATCTGATCTTCCAACTCGTAAATATCGGCCCGCGGCGCAAAGCAGCGGCTGTCGCGGGTGCGTTCGGTGTCTTCGGTGGGGGTTACTTCTTGCTTCTGTACATCCAGGGTTTGGTCAGCCATATACAACCTCCGTATAGTCTATCAATCCAGTTTCGGCTAGGCGCTCTTGACGCTGATCTTGCGCGGCTTATCTTCTTCGGCCCGCGGCAGGCGCACGTTCAACACGCCGTCCTTGAAGGTGGCTTCGACCTGTTCCACCGCCACCGGGAAGGGCAGCTGCAGGGTGCGGGCAAATTTACCGTAACCGCGTTCCTGGCGATGATAGCGGGCCGCCTCGCCGGTTTCATCGGGCAGGCGCTGGCCGCTGAGGGTCAGGGTCTCGCCCACCACATTGATATCGATATCCTCCGGGCGCACGCCCGGCACTTCGGCGGTCACAATCATGCCGTTTTCGTTGGTCCAGACGTTCATGGCGGGATAGGACGGAGCCGAGCGCACCCGGCTGGGGGAATAATCCTCAAACAAACGGTTCATCTCGCGCTGCAAGCGATCCATCTCGCGCCAGACCATCGGAACGTGATAACGTCGCATCATCATATTCATACCTCCTGTGATCGAGTTCGTATCCTTATTGATTGCTATGATAGGCGATGAATGTTAGAAGATCGCAAACCCTGTATATGCGATGTGTAAGAAATCTCTTGCTCCCCCGGATGGCCCCGGAACAGGCGGCAGGCCGCGACCCCAGGCCTACAAAGGCTTGCATACTTACGGTGTTGACGGCCATCTGGGCCAGGAAGCCCTGCCCGATTGCGAGGGCTAAAGCATCCCGGCCCTTTCTGCCTCGGAGACTGATGGTCGGGCGCCTAATAAATACGGGGCTCTTCCGCTGAAGGCGGCAGAGCCGAAAAGCTTCAATCCGCAAGCCATCCGACAGGGAGAGGGCAACCGACCAGCCAGGTCGCGTAATTACGAGTTCTCCCTTCCCCCTTCGGGGGAAGGGGCCGGGGATGAGGGGTGCGGGTGATGGTATACTACCTGCTATGCCGCCGCGCTGCGTGGTGTACCGCTTAGGATTGGTGGACTATACCTGGGCCTGGGAACTGCAAGACCGCCTGGCCCGGCGCATCGCGGCGGGTGAACACCCGCCGGCGCTGCTGCTGTTGGAGCACCCCCACGTCTACACCTTTGGGCGGCGCGGGCAGGCTGAAAATCTGGTGTGGGGCGAAGCCGAGCGCGCCCGGCGCGGCGTGCAGGTGGTGTGGAGCGACCGGGGCGGCGACGTGACCTATCACGGGCCGGGGCAGGTGGTGGGCTATCCACTCTTGCCGCTGGCCCCCGGCGGCCTGGCGGCCGGGTCGAACGCCGACGGAACCCCGCGCCTGCCGCAGGCCGATTACGTGGGCTATCTGCGCCGCCTGGAACAGACCCTCATCCTGGCCCTGCTGCGCCTGGGTGTGGCCGCCGGGCAGATCAACGGGCTGACCGGGGTGTGGGTGCAGGGCGACGTGCGTTCGCGCTGCCTGGCCTGCGACCCGGCCGTGCGCCAGCCGCCCGCTAAAATCGCCGCCATCGGCGTCAAGGTCGATGCGCGCGGCGTCTCACGGCATGGGTTCGCCCTCAATGTAGACCCGGATATGGAATACTGGCAGGGCATCGTGGGCTGCGGGCTAAAAGATTATCCCGTGACCAGCCTGGCCGAGCTGCTTTCACCGGCTCCGGATCTGCCGCAAATTATGGATCAAATCATGCGGGCGTTTGGCGAGGTATTCAATTATGAAATGGTCGAAAAGCAGTGGGATGGCCCGGCTGAGGGCTGATTCCGGCCGGGGTCCGGGCTGGCAAGGCATGCGCCTGGCGCTAATGCTCTGCCTGGGGCTGGGGCTGCTCTGGCCCGCCGGGGCGCGGGCTGCCCGCGCCGAACCGCCGATGCCGATTGCGCCGGCCGGAGCCACGGCCCTGGTGCGGATCGACCTTTCTGGCCCAGCCGACCTGGCTCGCCTGGCCGGGCGCGGGCTGAAGTTCTACGCCCAGGTCGAGATCGAGGCCGGGCGGGTTATGCTGCTCCTGCCGGCCGAGGCCGATCAGCAGATCGCCCTGGCCCAGATGGGCTACGCCGTGCAGGTTCTGGATGGCGATGTGCAGGGAGCAACATATTCTCTGCTCTACGGCTCGCCCGAGGCGCTGGCCCAGGTCGAGCCGCCCCTGCTGCTGGTCGAGGGACGTTACGGGCTGGCCCACGCTGCGCCGGAACAGGTGCAGCGCCTGATCCAGCTCGGCCTGCGCGTGACCACCCTGACCGCCCAACCCCTGGCGGCGGCGGCCCCGGCCCGCCCGGCCCAGGCGACGGCCGCCAACCCGGTGGTGCAGGGCATGCTCGACCAGGTTTCGCAGGCTGCCCTGTACGCCGCGCTCCAGAATTTAACCGGCGAGCGGGCTGTCAGCGTGGAGGGCGGCAGCTACTGGCTCACCACGCGCTACAGCCTGTCGCCCACGCCAATCCAGAAAGCCACCCAATATGCTTACGACGTTTTCCAGGGCCTGGGGCTGAAAACGACTTTCGACCCATACACCACCCCCGATAAGGTTTCGCTGCGCAACGTGGTGGCCGAACAGACCGGGTTGACCCAACCCAAGCGTATTTTCATGCTGACCGCTCACGTCGATTCGACCTCCAACCTCAACCCGTACCAGACCGCGCCGGGGGCCGACGATAACGCCAGCGGCGCGGCCGCAGTGATGCAGGCGGCGCGGATCCTCAGTCAATACGATTTTGGCTGCACCGTGCGCTACGTGCTGTTTACCGGCGAGGAACAGGGGCTGTACGGCTCGGCCGCCTATGCCGGAGACGTAAAGCGCCAGGGCGATAACGTGGAGGGCGTGCTGAACCTGGACATGCTGGCCTATAACTCTCCCGCCAGCGCGCCGACGATGGAGCTGCACACCCGCCCCGGCAACGCCGGCGACCTGGCAATCGCCAACCAGTTCATCGCCGCCGTACAAACCTATTCCCTGGACCTGACCCCGCTGCTGCTGGCCGACAGCATGGGCGATAGCGATCATGCATCTTTCTGGTACCGGGGCTACCCGGCTACCATCGCTATCGAAGACTGGGAAGACCATACCCCCTATTATCATCGCACCACCGACCGGATCAGCTCGCTCAACCTGCCTTATTACCTTGAGATGGTGAAGGCTTCGGTGGCGACGATGGGTCACCTCGGCTGCCTGCTGGACGGGCAGATCGGGGGCGCGGCGCGCAGCCAGGCCAATAACAGCCTGCTGCCGGGGGTGCAGATCGAAGCCTGGCAGGCCGGGCGGCGGGTGAAGGCAGCCGCCAGCGATAGCAACGGGGCCTACCGCCTGCCGCTGCTGGCCGGGATATACAACCTGAAAGCCTTTGCGCCTGGCTATCGCGCCGTCAGCCTGGAAGCGCCAGCCGTATCGCTGGGGCAGGAGGTGCAGCAGGACTTTTTGCTGGAGCCCTGCCAGACCGTCGAAACGCCGGATTTCGAATTCCACCCGACCGATCTCAGGCCCGGCCAGGAGGTCTCGCTGAGCGCCTGGGTGGCGGGCGGGCAGTCGCCGGTCAGCTATAGCTGGAGCTTTGGCGACCAGACCAGCGCTTCCGGCCCGCAGACTACGCACACCTTCACCGCGCCGGGGCTATATGCCGTTACCCTGACAGCCGATAACGCCTGCGGCTACCCGCAAACCCGCACGCGGAACCTGGCAGTAGGGTTGAACGTCTTGTATTTGCCTGTGCTGTGGAAGTGACTACAGTTGACAGTCTTAATAAAACTCATTACACTATAGAAACCACGTCGAACGTTCCAGACGATCCCAGGAGGACTCATGGCTTCGCAATCTTTTCAACTGGTGATGCAAAAAGGCCCCAATCCCGGCAAGATCTACGAGCTGGTGCAGGATGAACTGACCATCGGGCGCGACATCACCAACCGGATCGTCATCAACGATCCCGAAGTATCCCGCCGTCATTCAAAACTGACCGCACAGATGGGCGGTTATACGATTGAAGACCTCGGCTCGACCAACGGCACCTTTGTAGACGGCCAGCGCCTGATGGGGCCGCACCTGCTGCGCCCTGGACAGACCATCATGCTGGGCGAGAAGATTGCCCTGGCCTATGAGGCTCTGGGATATGACCCCAACGCCACCCTGGTGGGGGCCAACCCGCAGACCCAACCCGGCCCGCGCGAGACCTTCCGGGTGAACGCCGATTTCGAGGCCCCAGCCGCCCCGGCCCAGCCTCCGGCTTATCCGCCGCCGCCAGTCTACCAGCCCCCGGCCCAACCAGCCTACCAGCCCCCCGCCCAGCCAGCCTACCAACCCCAGGCCCAACCGGCCTATCAGCCCGAATATCAGCAGCCGCCGGTCTATTCGGCCCCATCTGGCCCGGCCTACAGCGGCCAGATTCCAGCCGGGCCGGGCGATCCCTATGGCGCCCCGGCCGAAGTGTACGATGAGCCGGTGGTAGAGGAGCGCCCGGTGCGCAGCAACCGGACCCTGATTCTGGCCGGCTGCGGCATCCTGGTGGTGATGCTGTGCTGCGTGGTGGTGGGCCTGGTGGCTTTCGACAGCCTGGACCTGTACTGCACCGCCCCGTTCAACGCCCTCAGCGGCATCATCTGGCAATGCCCGTAACAACCCTGGTTATTGAAGCGGTCATTGAAGCGCCCAACTCGGCC
The DNA here is from genome assembly GCA_964416275.1 of uncultured Anaerolinea sp. Lineage (GTDB taxonomy): Bacteria > Chloroflexota > Anaerolineae > Anaerolineales > UBA4823 > RBG-16-57-11. The sequence continues at coordinate 15,052 of CAYQDU010000046.1, forward strand.
CCTGGCGCATAAACACCATCTCGCTTACCTGCGGCCCGGACTGGCTCCCCCAGACCCGGGCCGTTTGATTCTCAATCCGGATGCGCTGGGGCTGGTAGCCGGCGGCCAGGGCGGCCTGCACCAGCCCCAGGTAATCGGCGGCCAGAGGGTCGCGCTGGAAGGCGGCCAGGCCCTGGGCGGGGTAGGCTTGCAGCGTCGCTTCCACCGCCGCCAGCAAACGCCCGGCCTGGGCAAAATCAGCCCGCCGCACCGCCTCGTCGGCGGCCGAGAGCATCGTTTCCAGGGCCAGGTTTTCGGGTTGGGCGGGCCGGCGGATGTAATCGGCCACAACGCCCTTTTGGCGCATCTGCTCGCTGTCCAACAGCCAGGCGTTCAGGAAATAGGCCGAAGGGTCCAGAACCTGCTGATAATGCCGGGCAGTATCGAAAAACTGCACCGACTGGCGCAGGTCTTCAGCCTGGGCCGGGGAGGGGTCTTGCTGGCGCAGGTAGGCCAGGAAGCGGGCCTCCAACTGCTCGACGCCCAGCCCAAAATGGGCCTGCAGGCTGGCTTCGATGGACTCAGACGGCTTACCGTCGGGCGGCTGCGGTGGGCGGATGTGGCGGTAGAAGTCGTCGAAGGCCGGGTAGCCCCAGGTATGGGCCATAAAATCGATCAGGCTGGCGGCTTCCAGATAGCCGATCTCATGCTGCTCGAAGTAGAAATTATCGAACAGGCGCTCCAGGGGGATATAGCGGTCGATTCCGCAGCCTTCGGCTGCCGCGTCTTTGGGCGGCCAGGGCTGGCAGCCCGGCTCAGGGGCCAGCATGGCCGCGGCGCGCTGGGCCAGCGGCTCGGGCTTGAAATGCCCGCCGCTTTGATATACCGCCAGGCCCTCCACCAGGGCCGTCGGGCGATAATCGCCGCCCAATTTGCCGTCCAGGATATGGATAAGCTCATGATGCACGACGAAGGCGGTTGCCCCGCTCATATAATTGCGATCCAGATAGGAGACAGCAATCTCGCGCCCGGCAAAGCCGCCATGCCCCAAGACGCGCGGCAGCAGCACAATCGTGATCGGCTCATCCAGCTTCACCCCCATGCGCTGGGCGGCGTCGGCGGCCTGCTGGTCGATCTGTTCGAGCAGAACGGGCAGGTCGCGCTCGGCCTCGGTGTGGGTCATGTACTGCACGGAGCAGCATTGACTGTGAGCGGCGGCCCAGTGGACGTTAGCTTCATTCGCCGGGCGCTGTCCGGCTGGGGCCAGGCGCACCCATTGGCTCCACTCTGGGCCGCCGGGCAGCAGGCGAAAGCGCAGGGCATAGTCGCCGGGGGGCAGGTCGCCCGTGTTCCAGGCCCACAGGAAGACCGCCTGCGCCCGCCCGCCGATGCCATAGCGCCCGAACTGGGCCTGGACGGTCATTTCGCCATCGGCGGTGGGCAGGCTCAGGTTGAGGGTATGCCCGTCGGGGTCGGCCCGGCCGGGGGCGGCCGGCGGGGCCACCACCTCGAAGCTGACCAGATCGCCCACGTACAGCCCGCCGTCGGGGTGCACCTGCACCTGGAACGCCGGGGCAGGCGTTGGGTCGGCGGTGGGCGGCAGCGGGCTGGCGCTGGGGGCGACAGTCGGCGTGGGCGAGCGGGTAGCCGTCAATGTTGCCGTGCGGGCGTCCGTCGGGAGCGCCGCCGTGGGCGGCGGCTCCGGCGCAACCGCCTGGCAGGCGCTCAGACATATCAATAAGAGCAGCGCCAGGCGGCGCGCCCCAGAAATGGATACAGTCAGATGTTTCATAGGGCGAATTATATCCGAGCTTAGCAGGCGCGGTACCACCCCATTAAACCGTGGGACAGGCATGGCGCTCTTCAAGCGCCTTCAGAAAGGGATGTGGCGTAGAGTTTGTCGCACTTCGTGCGACAAACTCTACGCATTAATCATCTTGCGGCGAAGCTCGCCAGTCACCTCCACTACGGTTGAGTGGGGAGCTGCCGCGGGCGCGCCCCGGCGGCCTGTTTTGTTATAATCAGGCTGGAGACTCATTCTATGCCCCATCTATCTGTGCTACCTCTGAATATCGCCCACCGCGGGGCGCGCTCGCTGGCCCCCGAAAATACCCTGCTGGCCGCCCAGGAAGGACTGAAAGCCGGCGCCGACCTGTGGGAGCTGGACGTGGCCCTGACCCGCGACGATGATCTGGTGGTGATCCACGACGATACGCTCGAACGCACCTCCAACGCCGCCCAGGTCTTCCCCGCCCGCGCCCCCTGGCGGATCGAAACCTTCACCCTGGCCGAGCTGCGCCAGCTCGATTTCGGCGCCTGGTATGTCGAAAGCGACCCGTTCGGACAGATGCGCGCCGGGGCGGTTTCCAGCCCGGCGGCCGAGAATTTCCGCGGCGCATCGATTCCCACCCTGCGCGAAGCGCTGGTCTTTACCCAGGCCCATCACTGGCGGGTCAATGTCGAGATCAAAGACCAGAGCGGAACCCCCGGAGACGATCACATCGCCGCGGCGGTGGTGGGGTTGGTCGAAGCGCTGGGAATGCAAGAGGCGGTGATCTTATCATCGTTCAATCACGCCTATCTGCGCCAGGCGCGGGCGCTTAACCCGGCCATCGCCCTGGCGGCCCTGGTCGAAGAACCGGCCGCCGACCCACTGACCCTGCTGGCCGAGATCGGCGCACAGGCCTATAACCCCGGCCTGGAAACGCTCGACCTGGCCCAGGTGCGGACGGTGCGGGCGGCCGGCTATGGGGTGAACGTGTGGACGGTCAACACCGAAACCGACATGCGCCGCCTGATCGAAGCCGGGGTGAGCGGCATATTCACCGATTTTCCCCAAACCCTGGCGCGTATTTTGCAGGAGTATCGCTAATATGATGCCGGATAGCCCTTTCACCCCCCTGTATCAGGTGGACGCCTTCACCGATCAGCCCTTCCGCGGCAACCCGGCCGCGGTCTGCCTGCTGGATAGGCCCCGACCCGACGAATGGATGCAGGCCGTCGCTGCTGAGATGAACCTCTCGGAAACGGCCTTCCTGCTGCCCGAAGCCGACGGTTACCGCCTGCGCTGGTTTACCCCCCAGACCGAGGTGCGCCTGTGCGGGCATGCCACCCTGGCCAGCGCCCACGTTCTGTATGAGACGGACCGCCTGCCCGGCGCGGCCCTGGCCCGCTTTTATACCCGTTCCGGCCTGCTCTCCGCCTCGCGCCGGGAAGACGGCTGGATCGAGCTGGATTTCCCGGCCGCGACCGTGCAGCCGGTTGAGCCGCCGCCCGGCCTGCTGGAAGCATTCGGCAACCTGGCCCCACGTTTTGTGGGCAAAAAGCCAGATTCGAACAGCTACCTTATGGAGATCGACTCAGCCGGCGCGGTGGCCGGGTTGCAGGTAGATTTTGCCGCCCTGCGAGCCTGCCCGGTCAAGTCGGTGATTGTAACCGCCCAGGCCGTCGGGTGGCAGTCAGCCGGACGCAGCGGGGCGGCCTACGACTTCGTATCGCGCTTCTTTGCCCCCGCCATCGGCATTGCCGAAGACCCCGTCACCGGCTCGGCCCACTGCAGCCTGGCGACCTATTGGAGCCAGCGCCTTCACCAGACCCGCTTCACCGCCTACCAGGCTTCGGCCCGCGGCGGAGCGCTGGGCGTGCGACTGGAGGGCGAGCGGGTGATCCTGAGCGGCCAGGCGGTGACGGTGCTTACCGGCCAGATCGTTGGATGAGGCTCTTCCACCGGACGTGAGAAGGTAATTGGCAAGCTGGGCCAAAAGAGGGTTAAGCGTGGATTTTGTCGCCCGAAGGGCGACAAAATCCACGCTCAGAAGCCCTAATCGATCTCGACTTCCAGCGCCGCCGGCGCCAGCCCGCCAGCAGCGCCTGGCGCGGATGAAATTTCCAGCGGGCTGGGCTGGCTCTCGATATTCATAATCGCCGGGATGAACAGCCCTCCAATGCCCATCAGCAGGGTGATGACCCCGCCAACGACGTACCAGGCCTGCACGCCAAAGCGGTCGGCCAGCGGCCCGGCGATAATCAGCCCCAGGGGCGACATAGCCGTTGCCATACTGCTAATCAGAGTAAACACCCGGCCCTGCATGTCGGGGGCCACTATCGCCTGCACTACGGCAAACAGCGGGCCGTTGACGATTGGGTTAGAGAAACCCATCCCAAACACCAGCAGCACAGCCAGGGGGAAGGCGCTGGCGGGCAGCAGGCCCACACCCAACACCGTCAGCCCCAAAAGCGCCAGCCCGGCCAGCGAGGTCAGCACCCGGCGCTTGAAGCCGCCCCATACGCCCAGCGCCAGCCCGCCGGTTACTACGCCCACCCCCCAGGCCGCTTCAAGCCAGGCCAGTTGGAACGCCCCGCCGCCAAAGTGGCGCGTCACCAGAAGGGGTTGGAGCGAGCTGGCCGGGGTGAGCAGCAGGTTGATGATCGTCGCCATCACGGCAATCCACATCAGGCCGCTCCAGGCCCATACATAGCGGAACCCGGCTTTCATCTCGCCCACCAGCGAGGGCTGCGGCGCGCCGGCGGCCGCCTCCCGCTGCGGCCGCGGGATGCGGATAAACAGCAGCGGCAGCACGGCTACCAGGGCGGTAATCACGTCGATTGACAGGACGACCTGCATAGGCAGCAGGCCCAACAGCAGCGCCCCCAGCGGGGCAGCGCCGATGTTCATCATTCCCTGCAGCATCTGGTTCAGGCCCTGGATGCGCGCAAAGTGTTCTTTAGGAACCATCAGCGAAGTGGAGGCCTGCATGGCCGGCCAGTGGAACGAACCGCTCACCGAACGGAGGAACATCAAGACGTAGACGTGCCAGACCTGCACCTGCCCGCTCCAGAACAGCAGCGCCAGGGCCACCACCGCCAGGGCCGAGAGGCTGTCGGCCGCAATCATCACCACCCGGCGGCTCCAACGGTCGACCACTGCCCCGGCCAATGGGCCGACGATTACCTGCGGCAGCATTGCCACCAGGCTGGCGGTGGCTAACACCGTGGCCGAGCCGGTGGTCTGGGTCAGCCACCAGACCAGGGCAAACTGCACCAACTGGCTGCCCAGCAGCGAAACCGCCTGCCCGCTCCAGATGGTGAAGAAGGTGATCTTCCAGTTCTTCGCAACTGCAATATCTGCCTGCGCCATAAAATGCTCCTTTCTATTTCTGAAAGAATTATATTATTTAATTAAATATTGTCAAGGATAATATTGATAAATCAAAAGAGGTCTCCAGGATACGCCGGCGAAGTTTTATGCGCTTCCACCGAAGGCGGGAATTTTTCCCTATAGGTGACTTTGGCTCTTCCGGGGTGGCTCTCCACACAACCGTGGTGGAGGCGACTGGCGAGCTGCGCCCGGCCGCCCGGCGTTGGATGGCGGAGGGGCGGGTTTGAAACGCCCCTTCCCCTACCCCATCCCCTGGGACGGGGAGGCCGGGCGCAGCACCCGCCGCATCGAGGAAGGCAACCCCCCGTAAGCTACCTGAAAGAGATCCCGGCCCGGCTGGTATGGTTCCTGCATCCATCCCCGCATGAGTGAATTCGAGCAGGCGCGGCAGGCAAAGACCATCCACCAGGCGGCATTGCTGCGCCGCGAAAACGTAGTAGGCGTGGGAATCGGGATCAAGACCCGGCATAGCAGCCAGGACGGGCCGATCAGCGTGGTGGTGCTGGTACGGCGCAAACTGCCCCCTGCCGTCCTGAGCGCCTCGGCGCTCATCCCGCCGGAGGTGGGCGGCGCGCCTACCGACGTGATCGAAGTGGGCGACCTGCGCGCCCTGGGCGGGTTCACCGCCCGCCAGCGCCCGGCCCGCAGTGGGGCCAGCCTCGGGCATTACCAGGTCACCGCCGGCACGTTGGGCGGCGTGGTGCGCGACCGGCGCAGCGGGCGGCGGCTGATCCTATCGAACAACCACGTCCTGGCAAACTGCAACCAGGCCCGCCCCGGCGACCCAATCCTGCAGCCCGGCCCGGCCGACGGCGGGCGGGTAGGGCCAGATACGCTGGCCGGCCTGGAACGCTTTGTGCGCCTGCGCTTCAACGAAGACCCGGCTGCCGTCCGCCTGGCCCAAACCTGGGCCTGCTACGGCGCCTGGCTGGCTCGCTGGATGGCGGCCGGAGGCCGCCCGCCCGCGCCGGGCGCGCCCAGCCGCTGGGTCAACCAGGTGGACGCGGCCCTGGCCCGCCCGCTGGACGAGGCCGACCTGCAAGACCTGGCCCCGGAGATCGGCCCACTGTGCGGCGCGCGCCCGGCCGCCCTGGGGCTGGCGGTGTGCAAGGCCGGGCGCACCACCGCCTTCACCACCGGCGTTATCCGGGTGCTGGACGCAACTGTGACGGTGAGCTACGGCCCGAACCAGACCGCCGCCTTCGAGGGCCAGATCGTCAGCACGCCCATGTCGGAGGGCGGCGATTCCGGTTCGCTGCTGGTCAGCGCCGAGGGCCGCCAGGCGGTGGGGCTGCTATTCGCCGGTTCGGTCCAGGCCAGCCTGTTCAACCCCATCCAGGCTGTGCTGGATGCCCTGCAGGTAGACCTGCCGGGAGCGCCCACCGCCGCGCCGGCCCGGCCCTCCCTGGCGGCGCAGGCCCAGACCGCACGCCAGGCCCACGCCGCCGGGCTGATGAGCAAGGCCAACGTGGTAGGGGTAGGCGTGGGCTACCGGCGGCAAGGCGGGCAGATCACAAACGAACTGGGGCTGGTGGCCCTGGTGCAGCGCAAGCTGCCGCTGGAACAGTTAGCGCCCGAAGACCAACTGCCGCGCGCCATCGATGGGTTGGCCCTGGACGTGCAGGAGGTAGGGCCAGTCTGCCCGGCCGTCCTCGGACGCCGGAAGAGGCCGGGCGGCCGAACCCCATAAAAAGCGAGGGTTCTTCCGCTAAAAGCGGGATTTTTCTTTAAGGAGGACTTTGCGTGGCCGCGCAAAGCCCTCCTTAAAGCTTCTTTCCCGGCGAAGCCGGGAGAACTTTTTCGCATTTTAACGTTTCCAGGAAGGGTATAATTCGGAAGATTGCTGAAGCAGGATTCTACAATGACGACTTATTCGATTGCTATTCTGGCCGCCAGCGCCTGCGCCCTGGCCCTATGCGGCTATAGGAAATAAAGTTATCCACCGGTTATCCACAATTTCTCAAGGATAAGGATGTGTCATGTCTGCCAATCAAATCGTCGAATGTATTGCCAACTTCTCCGACGCCCGCCGGCCGCAGGTCATCGAGGCCATCATGGGCGCGATCACGTCTGTGCCGGGCGTGAGCCTGCTCGACCGGCACTCCGACCTGGATCACAACCGCACCGTGCTGACCTTTGTGGGTGAGCCAGCCGGGGTAGAGCAGGCCGCCTTCCAGGCTATCGCCAAAGCCGCCGAACTGATTAACCTGGACGAACATACCGGCGAGCATCCGCGCATTGGGGCCAGCGACGTGGTGCCGTTCGTGCCGATCAAGGGCCTCAGCATGGCTGAATGCGTATTGATGGCCCGCCGCCTGGGCCAGCGGGTGGGCGACGAGCTGGGCATCCCAGTCTACCTGTACGAAGAGGCCGCCGCCCGCCCCGAGCGTAAAAACCTGGAGAACATCCGCCGCGGCCAGTATGAAGCGTTGAAAGAGGAAATGGGCGTCAACCCCGAACGCGACCCCGATTTCGGCCCAAAGAAAGTGCCGACCGCCGGGGCCACCGTCATCGGAGCGCGCCAGCCGTTGATCGCCTTCAACATCTACCTGACCACCGACGACGTAAGCATCGCCAAGAAGATCGCCAAGGCGGTGCGCAACTCGTCGGGCGGGCTGCGCTACGTCAAGGGCCTGGGGCTGCTGGTGGAGGGCCGGGCGCAGGTGTCGATGAACCTGACCAACTTCCACGGCACGCCCATGGCCCGGGTCGTCGAAACCGTGCGCCGGGAGGCCGAACGCTACGGGGTGGGCATTCACCACAGCGAACTGGTGGGGCTGATCCCGCAGGAGGCGCTGGTAGAGGCCGCCCGCTGGTACATGCAGCTCGACCAGTTCGAGCCGCACCAGATTTTGGAATATCGCCTGGCCGACGCCCAGCAGCAGACCAGCGCCAACGCCTCGGAAGACTTCTTAGAGGCCCTGGCCGAAGGCACCCCCGCCCCGGGCGGCGGTTCGGCCGCCGCCTACAGCGGAGCGGCCGGGGCAGCCCTGGTATCGATGGTGGCCCGCCTGACGTTGGGCAAAAAGAAATACGCGGCGGTCGAAGCCCAGATGTACGCCCTGCTCGACCGCTCGGAAAAGCTGCGCGCCGCCTTGAAAGACGCCATCCAGAAAGACGCCGACGCCTTCAGCGCGGTGATGGCAGCCATGAAGCTGCCCAAAGACACCGACGAAGAAGCCGCCCTGCGCCAGAAAGCCGTTGACCAGGCCACCCTGAATGCGGCCCGCGTGCCGCTGGAAACCGCCCGCATGGCGGTGGAAGTGATGGAGCTGGCCGAACAGGCCGCAGGGCTGGGCAACCTGAACGCCATCAGCGACGGCGCCAGCGGGGCCGCCCTGGCCCGCGCCGCCCTCACCGGGGCGGGCTACAACGTGCGCATCAACGTGGGCAGCCTGAGCAATCCGTCTGCCGGCGACAACCTGCTGGCCGAAGTGCGCCGCCTGGAAGCCCGCGCCGCCGAGCTGGAGGCCCAGATTCGAGGCCACCTGGTGGCCCGCGGCGGGATGCCCGGAATTTGAGCCGCGTCCTTTTCTCTCGGCCCCCCGCCCCCTGCCCTCTACCGGGAGAGGAGGGCGGCGAGCGGGCGATAAAGCCCATCTTCCTTGCAAGGAGAGGGGGTGGGGCGAGGGCTGCATGGTTCCTGCTGCTGATCTTGCTGCTGGCCGGCTGCGCGCCGGTCTTTGCTCACCCGGCCGCCACGCCGGGCGAGACGGTCATCGTGGCCCCCCCAGCCAGCCCGCCGACCCTCGGCCCACCGGCGAGCGCGCCTACGGACACGCCGCCCGCCCCGCCCGCCCCGGCAACCCCAACGCTGGCCCTTACGCCGCCGCCAACAGGCGCGCCGGCCACCGCCCCCAGCCCCACCGCCTGCCCGCCCGACCTGTGCAGCTATGCCGGGCAGTACTTCCTGGCCCGGCCCATCGCCGCGCCGGGCAACGACCAGTGGGATATGACCTACCGCTTCGGCAGCACGCAGGGCAAGGTACGCGACCCACATCACGGGGTCGAGATGCTCAACGCCTTTGGTACGCCCGTGCTGGCCGCCGCGGATGGGCTAGTGGTGACCGCCGGGGCCGATCTCAACCCCACTTCACCCCAGGGCGCCTGGCCAATCACATTCTATGGCCCCTATATGAATTTCTACGGCAACCTGGTGGTGATCGAACATCCCGCCCTCCCGGCCCTGCTGCAAGCCTTGCCAGACCTGCCCCAGCTGGTCTACAGCCTGTACGGTCACCTGTCTGAGATCGACGTACAGGTAGGACAGGCCGTCAAGGCCGGGCAGCCAATCGGCAAAGTGGGCCAGGCGGGCATCGCCACCGGGCCGCACCTGCACTTCGAAGTGCGCCTGGGCGAGAACAGTTATAAGGCCTCCCGTAACCCGGAATTATGGCTGATCCCGCACCGCGACGCAAACGGCCAGCCGATGGGCGGCCTCGCCGGACGCTTCCTGGATGGCTATGGCAACTCGCTGGAGATGTCCAGCATCGTCTTGCAGCATCTGCCGCAAGGCCCGGATGGCCCGGCAGACCTGGAACAAACCGTGATGACCTACGAAGAGAAGGGTCTGCGGAACAGCCTGCCCTGGCTGGAGAGCTTCGGCGTGGGCGACCTGCCCGCCGGTTGGTACCGCATCTCGTTCCCGATGGGCGGCCTGCGCCAGGAATTGGTGCAGGTCTTCCCCGGCCAGTTGACCGTCATTACGTTTCGCCCACGTTAATCCGCCGAAGGCGAGATTGGAGCCATGTTTGGGGTTTGCGGGCGGCTGCGCTGCCTGCAGACCCCAAACATAGAAATTTTCCCGGCGAAGCCGGGAGAGCCAACCAAAGGAGAATCGATGGGACTTAAACCCGACCACTGGATTCGCAAGATGGCGCTCGAACAGCGCATGATTGAGCCATTTACCGCCAGCCAGGTGCGCAATGGCGTGATCTCGTATGGCGTATCATCCTATGGCTACGACATCCGGGTGGCCGACGAGTTCAAGATCTTCACCAACGTCTTTTCGGCGGTGGTTGACCCCAAGCACTTCGACCCCAAGTCGATGATCGATTTCATCGGCGAGGAGTGCGTCATCCCGCCCAACTCGTTCGCCCTGGCCCGCACGGTGGAATACTTCCGCATCCCGCGCGGCGTGCTGACCGTATGTTTAGGCAAAAGCTCTTACGCCCGCTGTGGGATTATCGTCAACGTGACCCCCTTTGAGCCGGAATGGGAAGGCTATGTGACCCTGGAAATCTCGAACACCACGCCCCTGCCAGCCCGCATTTACGCCAACGAGGGCATCGCCCAAGTGCTGTTCTTCGAGGCCGACGAGGTGTGCGAGGTTTCGTATGCCGATAAGAAAGGCAAATACCAGAAGCAGCAATCCATCGAGCTGCCCAAGCTCTAAAACACAGCGCCATTAGATGGGGGGTTCTTTGCGCGGCTGCGCTGCACGGGTAGCTCTCCACGCAACCGTGGTGGAGGGGCCTGGCGAGCGAGACTCGCCAGGGAAGAGAGTTAATCGTGGA
>CAYQDU010000047.1:0-25632 GCA_964416275.1 uncultured Anaerolinea sp.
CAAGCTGGTGGCCCGCCTGGTGGGCGATACGATCCTGGCCCTGCGCACCGACGCTTTCCAGGCCGCCGCCGCCCACGACCTGTCGTTCTACGACGAATTCGCCTCTGGCAAAGTGGTCTCGCGCATCACGTCCGATACCCAGGAGTTCGGCCAGATGGTGGTGCTGGTGACCGACTTGTTCGCCCAATTCTTGCAGGCCCTCCTGCTGGGCGGAATGCTGTTTGCCATCGAATGGCGGCTCACCTTGATGATGTTTTCGATCTTGCCGCTGCTGTTCCTGGTGGCCCTGGGGTTTCGCCGCCTGGCCCGCAATGTGACTCGCAAAGGCATGCAGGCCATGGCCGATGTGAATGCCACAATCAAAGAAACGGTCAGCGGCATCGCCATTGCCAAGAATTTCCGCCAGGAGGCCAGCATTTTTGCCGATTTCGAGCGGGCCAACCGCAACTCGTTCCAGGTTAACGTGCGCCGGGGAGCCACCCTTACCCTGGTGTTCCCCACCCTCAACGCCCTCGGCGGCCTTGCCAGCGCCGGGATGGTGTACGTGGGTGGGTTGAACGTCGCCCAGGGGGTGGTTTCGGCCGGGGCCTGGTTCCTGTTCTTGCAAAGCCTGGATCGTTTCTTCTTTCCCGTGCTGAACCTTTCGGCCTTTTGGGCCCAGGTGCAGCAGGGGCTTTCGGCCGCCGAACGGGTGTTCGCCCTGATCGATGCCGAGTCGAAGGTGGTGCAGACCGAGCAGCGACCCGTGACAGCGCTGCAGGGCGACGTGCGCTTTGAAGACCTGTGGTTTCGCTACTCAGAGCAGGAGGCGGTGCTGTGCGATTTCAACCTGCACATCCAGCCGGGCGAGACGGTGGCGCTGGTGGGGCATACCGGGGCCGGCAAGTCGTCGATTGCCCGCCTGATTGCCCGTTTCTATGAATTCCAACGCGGCCGCTTGCTGATCGACGGGCAAGACATCCGCGGCCTGGATTTGCGCCAGTATCGGGCGCGCCTGGGGATTGTTTCGCAGACGCCGTTTCTGTTTGCCGGCACAGTAGCCGAGAACATCTGCTACGCCTGCCCATCGCACGACCAGTATCGAGAGATCGAGCGCCTGGCGCGCCAGATTGGCGATGGCGAGTGGCTGGACAGCCTGCCCCAGGGCCTGGAGACCGAGGTGGGTGAGCGCGGGGCGCGCCTTTCGATGGGCCAGCGCCAGTTGGTGTCGTTTATGCGCGTCCTGGTGCATCGCCCGTCAATTTTTATATTAGATGAAGCTACGGCCAGCGTTGATCCGTTCACTGAATGGCAGATTCAGCAGGTGTTGAATATGATCCTGGCGAACGCCACCAGCATCCTGATCGCCCACCGCCTTTCAACAGTGAAAGCCGCCGACCGGATAATTGTGCTGGAAGATGGTAAGATTATCGAGCAGGGCAATCACAACGGGCTGCTGGCCGCCGGCGGGCATTACGCCGACCTGTATAACACCTACTTCCGCCACCAATCGTTGGATTATCGCCCCAGCGCCTTAGATGAATTCCTGGAACACAAGCGGGCGTTTCAGGCCAGTGAATCGGGAGATCAGAATGCCGGGTAGCATCCGGTTAGCCCAAAATCTTGCTCGCCCGTAGGATAAATTACATGAATCCAGATCAGCCCAAGCAAGCTCCAGAATTTCACTATCGCTGGCCGGCGTTGTACTTTAACGACCTGCCCTGGGACCTGCCGCTGATGGAGTGGGCCGGCCATACCGACCGGCTGGAAGAAGCGCCGCGCGGCCTGTCGCGCCACCCGGTGGTGTTCGTCAATTATTCCGGGGTGCTGTATGCCCTGAAAGAACTGCCGCGCCAGCTGGCCGGGCATGAGTATGACCTGCTGTGCCAGATCGAAGCCCGTCACCTGCCGGTGGTGAGCGCGGTGGGCTATGTGCAGCGCCAAACCTACCTGGGGCCAAACAGCGTGCTGATGACCCGCTATCTGGAGGGAGCGCTGCCCTACCGGGTGCTGCTGATGCGCCAGGGCTTCGAGACGTATCGCCGCCACCTGCTGGATGCTATCGCCGGGCTGCTGGTGCAGCTGCACCTGGCGGGGGTGTATTGGGGCGATTGCTCGCTCTCCAACACCCTTTTCCGGCGCGACGCCGGGGCCTTGCGAGCCTACCTGGTGGACGCCGAGACGGCCGAAACCCACCCCGGCCCGACCCCGCCCATGCTGCGCTTCCACGACCTGGAGATCATGGAAGAAACGATCAATGGAGAACTGGCCGACCTGCGCGCCGCCGGGCTGGCGGCGGTCGAACCGGGCGTCCCGGCGGCCGACACGGGCGGCTACATCCGCCAGCGTTACCGCAGCCTGTGGGAGCAGATCACGCGCGAAGACGTCATCCCCGCCCACGAAACGTACCGCATCCAGGAGCGCATCCGGGCATTGAACGACCTGGGTTTTTCGGTGGGCGATGTTTCCCTGACCCCCACCGACAGCGGCGATCAGTTGCGCCTGCGGGTGGTGGTGACGGACCGCAACTTTCACCGCGATCAACTGTATAACCTGACCGGCCTGGACGCCGAAGAAATGCAGGCTCAAAAACTGATGAACGAGATTTACGAGCAGCGGGCCATGCTTTCGCGCCAGCATAACCGCAGCACCCCGCTCAGCGTAGCCGCCCATTACTGGCTGGAGCAGGTTTATACGCCCATTATTCACCAGTTAGAGCCGCATCTTGACCATCAAACCACCCTGCCCGAATTGTACTGCCAGATTTTGGAGCATAAGTGGTATATGTCGGAACGCGCCCAGCGCGATGTGGGCCACCAGGCGGCCCTGGAAGACTACCTGAGCAATATCTGGCAGCAGTCGCGGTTGGATTTATAATCGAATCAACGAAAAATTTATTGACGCATCTTCGATGTGTGCATACAATTAACCCATGCCCCAATCTTTTCGCCAGTCTCTGCTGACCTATACCAACTTCCTCCAGGCCCAGGTAACGCCCATGGTGGTCTTGCTATACCTGCTTCTGGCGTTGATGGTATTTCTAATCGCCCCGATCCTGTATCTCGTGGCCGTGCGCGGTCCTTTCCTGGGGTCGTTTATCGAGCATACCCTGGTGCTGAACACCAGCGACTCGCTGACGCCAGGCGCCTGGGGCGCTGAACTGCGTTTGCCATACGGCCAGCAAATCCGGGCGCTGGATGGTCGGCCGGTGACAAGCGTGCTGGGGCTGCGCCAGATGCTCAATAAATACGAAGTGGGCGATACGGTGAGCCTGGAGATGCAGGATATAGGCAGCAACCCACCTGGCCCGGTCAGAACGATTCAAATCCGGCTGATCAGTCTGCCATCCCTCGACCGGGTGGGCTATTTTGTCGTCCCATACCTGACGGGCCTGATCTACCTGTTGAGCGGTTTGTACGTGTTTGCCATTCGCCGCAACGACCCGGCGGGCCGGGCGTTTGCGCTGTTTACCGGGTCGACCGGCATTGGCCTGGCTTCGCTGTTCGACATCTATACCACCAGCTACCTGACCCCAATCTGGGGAGCTTCGATAGCCCTGGTAGGCGGAGCGCTGGTGAACCTTGCCCTGGTATTCCCAGAGAGCGTGCGCCCGGTGGCCCGCTATCCGTTCCTGGGCTGGCCCGGATATATCGTTTCGGCCGGGCTGGCGCTTGCTTCCTGGATCGCCACCTATAATTTTGCGCATCCCCTGGCCTACGCCCTCATCTGGCGGACCGAATATATTTACCTGTTCCTGGCGATGGTGTTCTTCCTGGTGATGGGCGTCTACCGCCTGCGCCGGGCTTCCTCGCCGGTGGTGCGCGAGCAGGCCCGCCTGATCTTTGTGGGCGGGGGGCTGTCGTTCTTGCCATTAGGAGTATGGTTCCTGCTGACCGCGTTAGACCCGCGCGTGCTGTTCTCGCCGCTGCTGCTGCTTTTACTGTCGATCTTCCCGCTGCTGGTGGGGTATGCGATCATCCGCTACCGGCTCTTGCGCACCGATTTCATGGTCAGCCGCACCGTGCTGTACGGGCTGCTGGCCGGGTTGGCCATGACCGGCTACGCTTTGCTGGTCAGCGGTATAAGCCTGCTGATTGGCGATTGGCTGCACCCGACCAACCCGCTGGTGGTAGGCCTGACCGTGTTTATCCTGGCGGTCAGCCTGAACCCGGTGCGCAACTATTTGCAGGGCGCTATCGACCATTACTTCTTCCGCGGCCAGATCGTGTATCGCGAGATGCAGCAGGCCTTTGGACATGAACTGACCCAGGTGATGGAGCTTTCGGCGATGGTCGACCTGCTGCATCGCTATATCGAGCAGGCTTTCTCGCCCTCCTACCTTCATATTTATGTGTTCGATCTGCTCAGCGGGCATTATGTGCCAACGACCGATGAAAAAGGCCGCCTGACCAGCGACATCCGTTTCCCGGCCAACAGCCCTCTGGTGCAGAAGCTCTCCCACCAGCGTGAAGCGCTGTTCCTGAGCGATCTGAACAACCTGCCGCAAAATTTGCAACCTGAACAGGCCCGCTTGAGCCTGCTTTCAACCAATCTATTTGTGCCGCTGCCGGGGCGCAACCAGCTGATCGGCTGGCTGGCCTTGGGGGCCCGCCGTTCGGGCGAGCCATACGGCAGTCGCGACCTGGGCTTCCTCGAATCGTTGAGCGACCAGGCTGCCCTGGCCGTTGAACGGGCGCAGGTGGTGGCCGACCTGGAACGCCGGGTGCGCGAAATGAACGTCTTGACCCGTGTGGCCCAGGGGGTCAGCTTTACGGTAGCTTTTGACGACATTCTGGAACTGATCTCAGCGCAGACCAACCAGGTGCTGCCGGCCCGCGATTTTCGTATGACCCTGGTGGACGAAGAAACCGGCATGATTTACCATGCCTTTTATCTGGAAAATGACGAGCGCCTGACCGATCATGAGAAACGCCCCTTGCTGCGCGGGCAAAGCCTGGAAGCGGAGGTCATAGGCGCTCAACGTCCCATCATTACCGACGATTATGAGCGTGAATGCCGCAGTCGGGGCCTGCTGCCCGACACGCAGGGCATCTATGCCTGGATGGGCGTGCCGCTCAACGCCGGGGCGCGCACTATCGGGGCGATCTCGGTCGCCAGCCGCGACCCGGCCGATATCTACACCGACGAACAGCGCAACCTGCTTCAGGCCATCGCCGACCAGGCCTCTGGGGCCATTATCAAGGCCCGCTCGCTGGAAGAGACGGAACTGCGGGCGCGCCAGCTTGCCAAGCTGAACGAGATTGCCATCGGCCTGACCTCGACCCTCGACATCAAGCCGCTGCTGACCCAGATTTTGCAAAGCGCGGCAGATATTCTGAATTGCGAGGCGGGCAGCCTGTTCATGGTCGATGAGCAGACCGACGAGCTGGTGTTCGAGGTGGTGATTGGCCCGGTGGCAAATACCCTCGTCGGCCGCCGTCTGCCGGCCGGCAAGGGGCTGGTGGGCCAGGCGGTCCAGACCGGCAAGCCCATGATCGCCAACGACGCCAAACGGCGCAAAGAGTGGTTTGACAAGCCCGATGAACAGACCGGCTTTGACACCCAGGATTTGCTGGTCGTTCCCATGCGGATTCAGGATCGGGTGATTGGCGTGATCGAGGTCATCAATAAGAAGAACGGCGCGCCCTTCGGCAAAGCCGATCAGGAACTGCTGACCGCCTTCACCAGCCAGGCCACCATTGCCATCGAAAACGCCCGCCTGTATACCATGACCGACCAGGCCCTGGCGGCCCGTGTGGAAGAGCTTTCGGTCATGCAGCGCATTGACCGCGAACTGAACGCCAGCCTGGACATCGAGCGTACCATGCGCATCACCCTCGACTGGTCGCTGCGCCAGTCGAAGGCTGAGGCCGGGCTGGTGGGAATGGTGCATGACGATGGCGTTCACATCATGGTGGCTCAGGGCTATGGGGCCGAGTTGGACGCTTTCCCCCTGGAAGAAGACAGCGTTCACCGGGTTTTGCCCCTGGGGCTGCCGGCCTTGCAAGACGCCATCGAAAAAGGCCAGCCGCGCTGCGTGGTGGTGAGCGATGGCGCCCAGGATGGGCAGAAGCGCGGCCTGCTGCGCAGCACGGTGCTGCAAATTGTCATCCCCATCCGGCGTGAGACCACCACGATGGGCGTGATGGTGATGGAAAGCACCCAGGCCGAAGGCTGCCCCGACGAGCTGATCAACTTCCTGGTGCGCCTGAGCGACCACGCCGCGATTGCCATCGCCAACGCCCGCCTGTACGAAGAAGTGAAAGAAGCCAACCTGGCAAAATCGCGCTTTGTCTCGTTTGTGGCGCATGAATTGAAGAACCCGATGGCTTCGATCAAGGGCTACACCGAACTGGTGGCCCAGGGCATGGCCGGGCCGGTGAACGAAATGCAGAGCAGTTTCTTAGGCACGGTGCGCTCGAATGTAGATCGCATGAATACCATCGTGACCGACCTGAACGACCTGACCAAAATCCAGGTGGGCAATATGCGCCTGGATTATAAGGCCGTCTTGGTGCCGGAAGTGCTGGACGAGGTCGTGCGTTCCATCAGCCGCCAGGTGGAAGATAAACATCAGCAGATGGAAGTGAACCTGCCGGGCGACCTGCCGGCGGTGTGGGCCGACCCGGTGCGCATGTCGCAGATTCTCACCAACCTGGTCAGCAACGCCCACAAATACACCCCCGAAAATGCAGCCTTTACCATCGGCGCGGAACGATACGCCCCCCAGGAAGGCGTGATGGCCGGGGCCAAGTTTGTCCATTTTTGGGTCAAAGACCAGGGGATCGGGATCAGCGAAGAAGATCAGAAGAAGATTTTCCAGCAGTATTTTCGGACCGACAACGCCAAAGAGATGGCCTCTGGCACGGGGCTGGGTCTTTCGATCACCCGCAGCCTGGTTGAAATGCAGGGTGGGCGGATCTGGTTTGATAGCGCCCTGAATCAAGGCACCACCTTCCACTTCACGCTGCCGGTGGCCGAATCGCAGTAAGACAGGAAACGGATCATGACTTTCGTCGCTTCGGTAGGGACCTCGCAAAGTTTAAACGGGCGTGAAGCCGGGACGCAGGCCATGCGCCAGGCGCTGGATGGAGCCGGGCGGGTCCCGGTCGTGTTTGGCTGGGTGATCGCCTCGCACGTGTTTGCCATCCAGGACGTGCTGGCCGGGGCCTCCGACTTGCTGGCGAATGTGCCGCTGTTGGGTTTCACCACCTCGGCCGAACTGACCAGCCAGGGCCGGGCGCGCCGCTCGGCGGCGGTAGCCCTGCTGTGCGCCGAAGATATCCAGGCGCGGGCCGGTTGGTGGCCGGAGTTCGTTCAGAATACGCGCGCCTGTGTCCAGAATATGCTTCAGACCCTGCGGCCCGACCCTCAGGCGGGGGAAACTCTGCTGGTGGTGGCCGATGGCTTGAGCGGCGATAGCGACCTGCTGTGCGAGGCCCTGTCGATGCAGGATCTGCCGGTGGCGGGCTGCCTGGCCGGCGGAGAGCTGTGGCGCGGGCGCACCTTTCAATTGGGCGGCTGGCAGGCCGGCAGCGGCGGCCTGGCGGGGGCGGTGTTGGGCGGTAATCTGGTGGTTGGTTCAGGGGTGGGGCTTGGCTGGCAGCCAGTAGGGGCGCTGGCGCGCCTCACCCGCGTCCAGGGGCATTGGGTGCGCACCCTCGACGAACAGCCCGCCAGCGAAACCTACGCCCGCCTGTTTGGTTTCCCGGCCCGCGAATGGAGTCACGCTCCATTAAGCGACCTGGTGCGCCTGTACCCCCTGGGCCTGCAAGAGCCGGATGGGTTGTTCGTCTATTCTCCGCTGCGCATGGAAGTGGACGGCAGCCTGCGCATGAACTGCACGCTGCCCGAAGGCGCGACGGTTGATTTGATGGTTGGCTCGCCGGATACCTGCCGCCAGGCCACGGCCGACGCCGCCCGCCAGGCCCTGGCGGCGCTTGGCCCCACCCGCCCACGCCTGGCTGTCTTGTTGGTCGATGCAGCCTGGCAATCAGTCCTCGAGCTGGAGCCTCGCGCCGAAGTGGATGCTGTGCGTGAAGTGATCGGCGACGACGTGCCGGTGATCGGCGGCTACACCTTCGGGCAGATCAGCCGCACGCGCCCGGATGGCCCGCTGCGCACTCTGAACCAGCATATTCTGGTGCTGCTGTTTGGGGGCAAGAGCGTCGAAGTAGGCGATGTGGCCGTTTAGGTTCAGAACAGGTAGACCAGCAGCGTGATCAGGCCGATAGCCGCGCAGTAAGCCGCAAAGCCGTACAGCGGGCGGTGCGAGAGATACCCGATCAGCCAACGGATCGAGAGATAGCCCACCAGCCCGGCCGCCAGGAAGCCGGGCAGAAAATTGAGCAGTGGGCCGGCGAAGTGGGGAATTTCGACCAGGTCTAGCATAGCCAGCAGCCCCGCCCCAAACATAACCGGGATCGACATCAGGAATGAAAAGCGGGCCGCCTCCGGGCGGCTCAGGCTGCGCAGCATGCCGCCGGTAATGGTGGTCCCAGAGCGCGAAATGCCTGGAAACACGGCCAGGGCCTGGAACATGCCGATCCAAAAAGCGTCTTGCCAGTTCATACGGTTGATGTCCAGGGCGCGCGTGCGGTGGCTCAGGCGTTCGGCCAGGATCAGCAGCAGGGCGGTGAACAGCAGCAGCGCGGCGGTAACGGGCGGGCTGGCAAACGCCGCCTCCACCGATTTCTTGATCAGAAAGCCGAAGAAAACCGCCGGCAGGGTGGCGACGATCAGATGCCAGCCCAGGCGCGCCTGCGGGTCTTCAAACGGGCGGCGGTTCAGCAGGCCGCGCAAAAATGCGCCGGCGATGCCCCACAAATCTTTCCAGAAATACAGGATGACAGCCACCAGGGTGGCGTCTTGCACCAGAACGTTGAATACAAACGCTTCCGCCTCGGGGATCCGCCAGCCCAATAAATCGGGAACCAATACCAGGTGAGCTGAACTGGAGATCGGCAGAAATTCGGTCAACCCCTGAATAACCCCCAAGATAAGAGCCTGCAGCCAGGACATGCACTACTCCTCTCTGGATAGATCGGCAAAAAAGGCCGCCGCAAATTCGTTCAGCCGCCCGGCCTGGATGGCCTGGCGCAGACGGCGCGCCAGGTCGAGCAGAGTGTGAATGTTGTGGATTGAGATCAGCGTCCCGGCCAGGGTTTCTTTGGCTACGATCAGGTGACGCAGATAGGCCCGGGTGAAGGTGCGGCAGGTATAGCAGGCGCAATCTTCCAGAATAGGGCGCGGGTCGCGCGCATAGGCGGCGTTCATCAGGTTGAGCCGCCCATTGGGCGGCCCAAAGGGCAGGATGGCGGCGTTGTGACGGGCCAGGCGGGTGGGCAGCACACAGTCGAAGATGTCGATGCCGCGCAGCACACCGTTTACCAGGTCTTCCGGCGCGCCCACGCCCATCAGGTAGCGCGGTTTGTTTTCCGGCAGGATGTCGTTTACCACTTCGATCATGGCGTTCATCTCGGCCTTGGTTTCGCCCACCGAAAGCCCGCCAATGGCGTGGCCGGGAAAACCCAGCCCGGCGATGAAGCGGGCCGATTCCCGGCGCAGGTCTGGAAAGACCCCGCCCTGTACGATGCCGAACAGGGCCTGGTCGGGGCGGCGCCTGGCCTGCTGGCAGCGGGCGGCCCAGGCGTGGGTGCGCTGCATCGCTCGCTCGTTGTAGGCCCGGTCGTAGGGTGTGGCGCACTCGTCGAAGGCCATGATGATGTCGGCCCCCAGGTTTTCCTGGATGGCGATGGATTTTTCGGGGGTGAAGCGGTGGAGCGAGCCGTCGATATGGCTCTTGAAGGTTACGCCGTCTTCGTCTACCTTGCGGCTCTCGGAGAGCGAAAATACCTGGAACCCACCCGAATCGGTAAGCATGGGGCGCGGCCACTGCATAAAGGTGTGCAGCCCGCCCATCTCGGCCACCAGACCGTCGCCGGGGCGCAGGTACAGGTGATAGGTGTTCGATAACACCAGGCTGGCTCCCAGTTCCTCTAGCTGGGTGGGGGTCAGGGTCTTGACGGTGGCCTGGGTGCCAACGGGGGCAAAGACGGGGGTGAGCAGATCGCCGTGGGGGGTGTGAAAAACGCCGGCCCGGGCGCGGCCATCTTGAGCGGTGATTTCGAATTGAAATATCCCGCCCGGTGGGGGAGTGGTGGAAGTGTTCATGCCGGGCTGGATTATACCCGGTTCTTCCACCGCAGGCGGGAATTTTTCTAGATTGGCGGGCGGCGCTACTGGCGTTGCGCCACCCGCCTGAAAAAGAACTGTTCCGGGGATTTTGTCGCACTTCGGGCGACAAAATCCCCGGCAAACCACCTTTTCAGACGGCGAAATAAGATCAATGGCATTGGCCGATATCTGGCACGTAGTAATCCATTTCCCAGTATGGGTAGACAACGCCGGCCAGGGTTCGCGCTTGGGCCTCATACACGTACGGCACTACGGTATAACATTGTTGGTTGTAGCTCGGATCAAAATTCCAGACCCTGCCATAGAAGGTCAGCTCTTTCCCCCAGCTCATGGTTTCGCTGTGATCCGAGCCAAGCCCGGCCGTTAAGCTGGTTTCGATGGAGAGGCCGAAAAATTCTACCCCTGCGCTGGAGGTCACGCTTAACTGCCGTTGGTACGAGTAGGCGCGCGAAATCTTATCCCCCTGCGTCCAGGCCCAATCGCCGCCGGTTGAGCTTAAGCTTGGCTCCGCCAGGATCGGTAGCGCCTTATACAACAGCAGGTAGCTGTCTATCGGCAGCGCCGGCGGATAGTTGTTGCGTATACCCAGGTCGTTGGATAAGCTGCCGTCTGGCGCGTGGTGTCCAACGTCTACCCAAGAGGGGACGCGCGCCAGTTGGCGCCAATCGACCAAATCTTTGAGATATTTGCGGTTGTCTAAGGGGCCGGGCATGCAGGTAATGGCCTTGGAAGCAGCCTGCTCAAAGCCGGGTTTGAAAATCTCGTAGAAGTAGCAATCGTTGGAGTTCATTTGATAGATCACGATGCCGGGCCCATTTTCAAAAAACAGCGTCTGGCTGCTCGAATTGTAGACCTCGCTGCTCTCGTTTAAGCCATTGGTTTGCATCACTTCGCTGCGCGTCGAAGCGCTGATTTCGCCAATTTTCTCTCCAACGACGGGGATATCGATCTCTTGCCTGAAGCCCACCGTAAGCGCCGCGCCGCGCGTATAGGTTGTACCCCAGGCTGCGTTCGAAGATTTTCCATCCAGGGTGGTATAGTAGCCATAACTGGCATTGATCGGTTTCCCCGTTGCCGGATCATACCAGCGAGGAGCGCCGTTCAATACGGCGATGATGCGGTAATCGGATATGCCCAGGATACAATATTTCAATTTGGAGACGAATGAGTCGCGGTCCAGGTCGCCCATCAAGATGGCGTTCAGGCGACCGCCTTCGCCGGGCGTCAGAAGCGCAGATTGGTTCGTTGCCAGCAGTTTCCCATCTCCCATGACCCCAAACAGGCTGAGCTGAGGCACATAAGCGGATAAAAAGCCGAGAAAGTTATTGTAGAAAAATCCCTCGGCCAGAATCTCTGCTTTTCCATCCTGGTCGATATCTCCAACGGAAAGCGTTCTCATCAACCCGGTGTACTTGAGCAGCGGCGCGCTGATTACCGGCATATCGGCGTCTATCCGTACCCACTGCAGGCGATGTTCGGGATCGGCGGTTGGGTCGATCACCACCACGCGATCGACATACGAGAAAGCAATTTCTTCAAGCCCGTCTGCATCCAGGTCGCCAATATCTATAGCAGAGCCAAAGTGAAAAGAATAACCGGGCATTGCCCAGGTCCAGGTGGTATTGACGCCATTGCCATTATTGATGGCGAGCATCTTCCACCAATAATCCGGGTCGGCCAACTCGCTATCGGCGCTGACGACTAATTTGCCGTTGTAGGTCATCAGCTTCCAGGTGCCTTGATTCCAGGTGCCATCGCTGGATGCCAGATAATAGGTAGCCAGCGTGGGAAACGCGTATAAGCACCAATTCCCATACTCTGGACAGTTTGGATCTACATAATTTGTGATCTGGCTCGTCACGATTTGCTGTTGGCTGCCCAATCCAGCATAAAAGTTTCCAACAGCTACCTGGACATTTGCGTTGTAGAAATTGTAGTCGCTGTAGGTTTTAACATCGCCGGAAAGCAGGGCGTCGATTTGCAAGGTCAACGCCTTCGTTCCGGCATTATATTGGTAGACCTTGATGAAGATCCCTTCATCGTTTACATATCTGGGTCTGGCATAGGTTAGAACCAGTTCGTTGGCCGCCCCGTCGCCGTTTAAATCGCCGAGCGCCAGGCTGGAGGAAAGCCCAACATCTTTATTCACGTAAGAAAGCGAAGCCGAATATACGGTCTGGGTTGCCAGAATGGAAATGGTTACCTGGTCGGCGTTAACGGCAAAATCAAGAATAGAGAATACAAGCGTAACCAGATATATATCTGCCGGCCCCATGTACCAGGTAGCAATGATGGCCTCCTCATCGCCATCTTGGTCGATGTCCGAGGCGGCCATGTAGGGGTTGGTCGAGGCCTGGTAGTGATGAGGCGCTGGCAAAAGAACTATGCCGTTCAGAGATGACGCGCCGCTGCTAACGCCAATCGCATTGACTTCCCAGTTCTCTCCCGCCCCTTCGGCCGTTACCCATAAAGTCTTCTGATTCACCCACACCAGCGCCTGCCCGTGCGGCTCGCCGCTGGTCACCCCGGCGTTCACCAGCACGCTCTCGGTGGGAGGTTGATACAGGCGGGTGAAATGCCGGGATGAAACGATATTATTGGCGGAGTCGTAGACAAGCATAATATCATCCGGGTGATTGACCACGGCCGCCAGGGTGTTGTTTGCTGGATGTACGCTGGTTCCCAGCGCGGCCCATGCCGTCCAGGAGCTATCGGCCTGCCAGGTTTTTTGCCATATGCCGCCGGATTGATCCACGCCAAAAACGGACAGGTTTTCCACAAACGTGGGCGCCAGAGTCAGCGGGGCATCGAAATCGCTCTTGCCCAGGGAGAATGGGGCCTGCCAGCCGGTGGCTCCGGTCCACTCGATCAGGTAGGCCATCCCATTGAGGTCTCGAACGGCGACCGCCAGGTGGTTGGCGTGCCTCGAAGCGACCGCCGGCTTTTCGATCCGGATGTGATCCATCAGCTTCGACCAGCGCGCGTCGCTCCAGTCGGCTTTGTTCTTAAGGCTCCATTGAATGACCCACAATTGGTTCTGTGGATTGACAAAAAAGACCGCCGCGTGATCGCTGTCTGGAGAAGCCGCGCTCAGGACTGACGGCAAAGACGCCGCGGGCGCCTTCGCATACACGCCGCCGGCAGCAGGAGCTTTGCGGATGAGCGGCAGGTAGATGGTTTGCTGTGGCCTCAAGATCAGCGGTTTTTCGCGCCAGATACCGCCTGTGGCTCCAATAGCGCCCTGTCTTTCTGTGAAGCGCAGATTGCCCTGTTGATCCCAATAAAACAGCAGGGTGTGCTGTGGATCGGTGGCGACAACCGCCGGTTCGGAGGCGGCGTCGTTGACTGTTTCAAAGCCGGTCGTCTGCCAGGCGGTATAGGTTGGCTGCCACCCGTAAATCTTTCCGGTGAGACTGCTGACATAGGCTTCCCAGGAGCCAGACTGAGAGGCGATGATGGCCGGGTTTCCGATCAGGCTGGCCGGGTTGACCGGGAGCTGCTGGGCGGGCTGCCAGCTTCCGCTCCAGGTTGCATACTGTAACCGGCCTTCCAGATTTTTCCACAGAGCCACGATTTGCTCGGTGTTGATAACCGCCGCCGTAACCGGCCCCTGGGGAGAGCTGGCGGCAATCGTTTCCTGATCTCCCCAGGTGGGTGTCAGCTCATAGCCGAGACCCTGATCTCCACCTCTGAAGGCTTCGACGTCTTTGCCGAAAGGGCCTTCGATCGGTACGCCGCAATCTGCGGGGTCTATGATGGGCGGAAGATCGGCTGAACGCAAGATCGGCCCTTTACTGGTTGGAAGCGCAGGCGTCTGAGCGATTGGCGCAGTAACGATAAAGCCTCCCCGCGGCAAAATAACCCATAAGACAAGCAAAATCAAGGCCCGTTTCATGGCATTCCTCCTATCCGTTCAGTTGCGGATGCAGGCTGGTTTATAAAACGGCTAGTGTTTCTGGTTCTTCCAGCTTTGCCGGGAAAATTTCTATATTTGGGGGTTTGCAGGTGACGTAGTCACCCACACCCCCAAAATATGAATCAAATTCCGCTTTCGGCGGAAGAGCCGCATTTCTTTAGCCAGGGGAATCTCGGTGGGGCAATATCTAAACGACCTGTTGTCTATACAGGTATCCATCCATTTTTATTGTATATCCCCTTTTATGAATGTCAAGAGCAATCTTTTCCCCGGCCTTCCTGCTTAAGGTGCTCGTAAATGCTTTGCGCCAGCGGCGGTTGGTGATCTTCATCACCCCTTCCCCCTGCTTTCCTTCCTCCACCCCCGGCGGAGCTTCCGGGGAGGCGCAGACCTTTGGTATAATGGGCGCACCACTATTCATTTATATACGTCCTCTATTTGAGGACGCCTTCAGACTGGGGGCGGCTGGCCCCCGGCGCAAAATCACAGGTACTTGTTTCAGGAGAAAAAATATGCCTATCATGAACCTTCCCGGCCCCAAAGCGCGCGCCCTGATCAAGCGCGACCAGGATGTGATTTCCCCTTCCTACCCGCGTGGTTATCCTTTCGTGATGGATCACGGTAAAGGCACCGAAGTGTGGGATGTGGACGGCAACCGCTTCCTCGACTTTGCCGCCGGGATCGCGGTCGTCGCCACCGGTCACAGCCACCCCCGCGTGGTCAAGGCCATCCAGGAGCAGGCCGAAAAATTCATCCATATTTCTTCGGACTTTTACCACACCAAATGGATCGAACTGGGCGAGAAGATCAACGAGATTGCTCCGTTTATGGATAACGCGGTCTCGTTCATGACCAACTCTGGCACCGAGAGCGTAGAAGCGGCCATCAAGCTGGCCCGTCACTACACCGGCGCCACCGAGTTCATCGGCTTCCTGGGCGCCTTCCACGGGCGCACCATGGGCGCAGTCACCTTCACCGCCAGCAAACCACTCTATCACCGCAACTTCTACCCCCTGATGAGCGGCGTAGTGCATGCTCCGTATCCCGATCCGTACCGGCCGATTCTGGAATCCCGCCCCGGCGAAGATTATGGCGTGACGGTGGTGCGCTATATCGAAGAGCAGATCCTGGGCCATCTGATCCCGGCCGATAACGTGGCCGGCATCCTGATCGAGCCGATCCAGGGCGAGGGCGGCTACATCGTCCCCACCCCCGGCTTCTTCCCCGCCCTGCGCGAGCTGTGCGACCGGCACAACATTCTGCTGATCGCCGACGAAGTGCAGTCGGGCATGGGTCGTTCGGGCAAGTGGTGGGCGATTGAGCATTTCGGCGTCGAGCCGGACATCGTCTGCTCGGCTAAGGGCATTGCATCGGGCATGCCCCTGGGCGTGATGTTCGCCAAGGAACACATCGTCAACTGGCCGCGCGGCGCGCATGGCAATACCTATGGCGGCAACCCCATCTCTTGCGCTGCGGCCCTGGCGACGATTGAACTAATCGAGCAAGGCTACCTGCACAACGCTAACGAGATGGGCAGCTATATGATGGATGTGCTGAACCAGCTCGCCAACGACCATCCCTCCATCGGCCAGGTGCGCGGCCGGGGCCTGATGATTGGGGTCGAATTCGTCAAAGACCGCCTGACCCGAGAACCCGATGACAAAGTGCGCGACCGGGCGGTTGACCACGCCTTCCTGCGCGGCATGCTGCTGCTGGGCTGCGGCAAGAGCGTGATCCGCTTCGCCCCGCCCCTCAGCGTGACCAAGGCCGAGATCGACGAGGCGATGGATATCTTCGACGAAGCGCTGACCGCCGCCGAAAGCGGCCACGAACCGTCGACGGCCTTCGAGGATCAGGAAGTTGCTGCCTGATCTGCGCGTCCGCCAGCGCGATTATCTGCTTGAGATTTCGCGCGCCATCACCCAGGAGCTAGACCTGGATAAAGTGCTGGCGCGCATTCTCACCATTTCAATCGAGATGCTGGCCGGGCAGGCCGGTTTGATCGCTTTGCGCGAGCAGGGGAGATGGCAGGTTGCGGTTTCGCAGGGCCTCTCCCCTGCTTTTTTGCGCCAGCTTGAGCCGCTGCTGGCCACCGTCCCCGAACATGAGGAGCCAGAGCTGTACGAGCTGCCCGAAATCAACCGCCTGCTGCAAGGGCTGACCCGCGCCGCCAGCCTGGGCCTGCTGACTGGGGTGGCTCTGCCGCTGGTGGCCCGCAACCAGGTGATCGGCGTGCTGTTCATCTTCCGCAATTACCTGGGCGGCTTTTCGGCCAACGACAAGGCCCTGCTGCAGAGCTTTGCCGACCAGGCCGCCATTGCGGTGGGCAACGCTCAGCTTTACACCCAACTGCGCCACGAAGAGCGCCGCATTACCGCCCTGCTCGATTCGGTGGCCGACGGCATCTTTATCCTCTCGGCCGACCACACCATCGAACACTGCAACCCGGCTTTCACCCGCCTGTTGGGCCTGCCGGCTGAACAGGTGCGCGGCCAGAAGCACGACCAGATTGTGCGCTGGTCTCCTCAGAGAGACGGCAGCCGCCAGAAAGAGGGCCTCAGCCTGGAACAGGCCGAGGCCGGCGGCTGGCCCCTGACCCCCAACGCCACCCTTTACGTGGAAGGCGACCTGGAACGGCCCGCTAAGCTGCCCTTACCGGTGGGAATTACCTATGCCCCGCTGGTCTCGCCGGATGGCCGGCTGTTGAACGTCATTGCTTCGGTGCGCGATATCACCCGCTTCCGCGAGGCCGAAGAATTGAAAAGCACCTTTGTCTCGGTCATCAGCCACGAGCTAAAGACCCCCGTGGCGCTGATCAAGGGCTATGTCAGCACCCTGCGCCGCGAAGACGCCACCTGGGAGCGAGATGTAATTCAGGACAGCCTGGCGGTGATCGAAGATGAGGCCGACCGGCTGACCGAGCTGATCGAAAACCTGCTCGACGCCTCGCGCCTGCAGGCCGGGGCGCTGGCGATCAACCTGGCCGACGTAGACCTGCCCGCCCTGGCCCGGCGCATCGCCGAGCGCCTCAAAACCCAGTCTTCTCAGCATTCAATTGTGGTATCATTCCCTTCTGATTTTCCAATCGTCCTGTCAGACGAGGGCCGGTTGGGGCAGGTGATCTCGAACCTGGTCTCGAATGCGATTAAGTATTCGCCTCAGGGCGGCGAGATCCGCATCAGCGGGCAGGTCCTGCCGCAGCAGGTGGTGGTTTGCGTCAGCGACCAGGGCGCTGGTATTGCCCCCGGCGACATCCCGTATGTCTTCGATCGCTTCTATCGCGCTTCGGATGCCACCCGCACCACCAAAGGCGCTGGACTGGGCCTGTACCTGGCGCGGGCGGTGATCGAGGCCCATGGTGGGCGAATCTGGGTGGACTCGAAGCACGGCGAAGGGGCGCGCATCTGCTTCTCGCTGCCGAACGAGCGCTAAATCGACATCTTCTATATTTTGTGTGGAGTTCGCCGGCCCTTTTGACGCCTCTCAAGCAGCCAAAACGCCGGGCGAAAAGAGGGAGCTTCTGTATGCCGAAAATGCAAGTCAGTTGTCCGAACTGCCGCCAGCCGGTGGTGGCCGACATCAACCAATTGTTCGACGTAAACGTCGATCCACAGGCCAAGAACCGCCTGCTGTCTGGAGCGTTCAACCTGGTGCAATGCCAGAACTGCGGCTACCAGGGGAACCTGCCGACCCCCATCGTGTATCACGATCCGGAAAAGGAACTGCTGCTCACCTTCGTGCCGCCTGAAATGGGCCTGCCGCGCAACGAGCAGGAGCGCCTGATCGGCGGGCTGATGAACCAGATTATCAGTAAGCTGCCCCAGGAAAAGCGCAAGGGCTACCTGCTCAACCCACAGGCCACGCTGACGATGCAGGGGCTGATCGAGCGCGTGCTGGAGGCCGACGGCATCACCCGCGAGATGCTCCAGGCTCAGCAGCAGCGCATGAGCCTGCTTCAGCGCCTGGCGAACGCCTCCGACGCCAGCGTGCGCGATGAGATCGCCCGCCAGGAAGATGCCCTGATCGACGAACAGTTCTTCACCCTGCTTAACCGGCTGGTGGAAGTCTCGCTGATGGGCAACGACCGCGAATCGGCCCAAAGGCTGTCTGAGCTGCAAAAGGCCCTGCTGCCCATCACCACCTATGGGCGCGAAATCCAGGCCCAATCGCAGGAGATCGAGGCGGCCATTAACGATCTGCGCGGCCTGGGCCGCGAGCTGGATCGGGGGAAGCTGCTGGATTTGATCGTCAATGCTCCCAACGAAACCCGCCTGGGCGCGCTGGTGAGCTTTGCCCGCCCGGCCCTGGATTACCCCTTCTTTCAATTCCTGAGCGAACGGATCGAAAAGGCTGGCAGCGAGGAACAGCAAAAACTCGGCGACCTGCGCCAGAAGCTGCTGGAAATGACCCAGGAAATCGACCGCCAGATGGAAGAACACCGCCGCCAACTGCGCGAAGCCATCGACGCAATTGCTGGCGCTAAAGATGTTCCGGCGGCCATGTCGCAGGTGATGGGGCAGATCGACCAGTCGTTTGTTGATGAGCTTCAGCAGATGTTAGACGAGGCCCGCCGCCAGGGCAACCTGGAGAAGTCGGGTAAATATCAGCAGATGATCGATGTTTTACAGCAGGCCAGCGCTCCGCCGGAGATGAACCTGATCGAAGAGTATCTCGAATCGCCCGACGAAGCCGCCCGCACGGCATTCCTGGAAGCCCACCGCGAGCAGATCACGCCCGAATTCATCGAGCTGCTGGCAAACATCGCGGCGCAGATGCAGTCTGCAGAAGATCAAGAGTTTGCCGCCCAGGTGAAGGCTGCCAACCGCCAGGCCCTGCGCTTCGCCATGCAGCGCAGCATGAAGGAATAACGGCTCTCCCGGCTTCGCCGGGATAGGTCAACAAAGGCTGCGGGTCGGCTATGCCGACCCGCAGCCTTTTGATTCTTTCGGGAAAGAAGTACTATGGGTGGCTGTGTGGCTGCGCCACGTGCGACCTCCCACTCAACCGCCTGTTCTACCGTTTAATGGGGTGGTACTACGCTACGCAACAACCCCCAATATCGAGAAATTCCCGCCCTCGGCGGATGAGCCGATTCTTTATCAACTCTCGTACGATGGGTTTTCTAAGCGCAGACCGTGGCCGCGTACGGTGATAATATATTCGTGGTCGGGGTCCAGGCTGCTGATGCGCTCGCGCAAGCGGCGCACCAGGGCGTCGAGGGCCTGTTCGGATACGTCGAAGGCTTCGTCCTCGCCCCATACCGCGCTGGCTAATTCGGGCCGCGAAACCACCCGGCCCTGGTTCTCGTACAGCGCCTCCAGCAGGCGGAACTGCGAAACCGACAGCGGCGGCACCACCTCCACTTCGGCTTCGCCCATCTGTCCCTGGCCCGGCGTGACCCACACCCGCCGCGAGCGTTTTTCCAGGCGCAGGCGGCGGCCCAGGCTGGCCGGGGCCGGCTCGTAATCTCCGCCCGGAGCTGTATCGACCGGCTCGCCCTCCATGCTCTCCAACGGCACGGTGGCGTCGGAGCTTAGAAACAGAAACTTTTGGGTCAGCGCAATCTGGATCAGATCGCCATCGCTCAACGTCACCGGCAGGTGCAGGGCCTGGCCGTTGTAGAACGTGCCGTTTTTGCTAGACAGGTCTTCCAGATAGATGCCGTCGGTCTCTAGCCGCAGGCAGGCATGATGGCGCGAAATCTGCCGGTCGGCGATCACAATATCGCAATCCGGCTCTCGGCCAATGACAATATTTTTGCGGATCGGCCAGCGTTGTCCGTTTAAGGGTCCAGTTTGGGCTACTAAAAGCGCAGCTTCTTCGGTGAACCTCTGCATATCCTCTTCTCCACAGGTATAATATCATAGATTTTGACGAGCTAACTATGCCAACACCGTTAAAGGCCGACGAAGTTCTGCGCGGACGTTACCGCATCACGCGGATCATTGGGCAAGGAGGCATGGGCAGCATCTACCTGGCGAACGACCTGCGCCTGGAGGGCCGCCTGTGCGCCCTGAAAGAAGTCGAGCATGATCGCAGCCTGCCCACCGACCTGCTTAAACAGGCTCGCGAGCAGTTTCAGCGCGAAGCCACGGTATTAGCGCGCCTGGATCATCCCAACCTGCCCAAAGTGTCGGACTTTTTCTCGGTGGGTGGGCGTGATTATCTGGTGATGGATTTCGTGCCGGGCAAAGATCTGCGCACCCTGATCTACGAAGCCCGCCAGAAGGGCGAGTTTTTGCCGGAGCGCGAGGTGCTGAACTGGGCCGCCCAGTTGGCCGACGCGCTTTCTTACCTGCACGGCCAGGACCCGCCCATCGTCCACCGCGATATCAAACCCAGCAACCTGAAGCTGACCCCCACCGGGCTGCTCAAGCTGGTGGATTTTGGCCTGGTGAAGATCCTGGCCTCCGACGAAGTGACGGTAACGATTTTGCAGGGCCGGGGAACGGCCTTATATACTCCCCTGGAGCAGTACGGCGGGGACACCGGGCATACGGATGTGCGCTCGGACATTTATTCGTTCGGAGCCACCCTCTATCATCTGCTGACCAATCAGCCGCCCACCGAAGCTCGCGAGTTGTTCCTGCACCCGGAGGCGCTCACGCCGCCGCGCCAGTATAACCCCAACATCAGCCAGCGCACCGAACGGGCCATCTTGTGGGCCATCTGCCTGCACCCCGACGAGCGCCCTCAGGATGTGGAGACCTTCCGCAAGACCCTGTTGGGCGATTGGGACCCCGTGGCGCGCCCGCGCGCCTCGCTGCCCGCGCCCACCCTGGCCGATCTGTTTCAAGCCCCGGCCGAGCGGGCTTTGGTGTGGATCACCGCCGGCCTGCTGCTGTTTAGCCTGGTGATGACCCTGCTGCGCTGACGGCTTCTTTCCCGCCAGTCACACCCACCACGGTTGCGTGGGGAGCGACCGCCGCCCAAAGCGCGACAAAATTCACGCAATATCTTATTTGATCTTTCCATCCTTAACATCGGTAGGGGCGCTGCGCTGCTACCGCGGCTGTGCGAATCGACGGTAGGACATTTTGCGTGGCCTACGCTCATGCGATCAGCTTTTGGGTTCTTACGCCGCAGGCGGGATGTGACCTGGGCTGCGGGGAAGCGGGGTCGCTTTACGTCGAAGGGGTGGGGGCGCGAGTATGTTCGCTGTAGGCCCGCCAGCCCATAGCCCCGCCCAGGCCCAAAATGCCCCCCAGCAGCGAGAACAGGAATATATTGAGTGTAATGCTCTCAGCCAGCAGAGCCTGGCTGCCGGGCAGCTTCAGCGCCAGGTAGCTGTAGGCCAGCAGCCCACCGATCAGGCTCAAGAATCCCGCCCGTACCCCCCAGCGCACCTGCCCCGCCCGCGCCGAAATGCGGAAAACCCCAAACGCCAGCAAGCCCGATGTGACCACGGCGATCAGCCAATCGTTCAGGCCGGGCCGGGGCGGGGCGGCCGGCGGCGTGGGGGTGACCACGATCACCACCTGGGTAGGGGTGGGCGGCGGGGGCGTGGGAGGCAGGGTCGGCTCTGGCGTGGGACTGGGGGAGGCCGTAGCGTCGTCTGGCCCTTCGCCATTGGGAAAAGGAATATCCAGGCGCAGCACGTTCGAGCGGGCAGCTTCGCTTTCGGCCCGCAGCTCCAGCGTGCCGGGGTTCGCCACCAGGTAGGTAGTGCGGGCTATCCCGCCCCGGGTGTAGGCCACCTGGCGGCTGCTGCTGGCGTCGCTGCCATACGAGACGACGAACGTCACCGGCGTGCCATCGGGGACGGGGTTGCCGTTGTGATCCAGGATCAGCCCGGCCCGCAGCGGCGCAACATCGCCCATGCGAAATTCGGGCGGCGGCTGGGGGACGGGGGTGACGGTGCTGGTCAGGGTTTGGGTGGGGGCAGGCAGGTCGTACTCCAGCGGGAACAGCAGATTCGGGTCGGGGAACAGGGCGTTATTCAGATTGTAGCCCGTCCCGGCTACCGAAACGGGCGGGTCGCCGGCGGCGCGCAGTTCGCCAAACAGCAGGTAGGCCGCCACATCGATAAACTGCGGCGCTTTGCTGTACAGGGCGTAATAAGCGGTCAGCTTTGAGATGTTAGTGGCATCCAGGTAATAGGGGGCCGAGAAAGCGAACAGGATGATCCGCTTTTGCTGGAACAGGTCGGGCCGTTCAGTCAGGAAGCGGCGCAGGGTCTGATAGGAAGGCCGGTCGCTCTGATTGCCCAGCATGGAGATGACGATCCAGTTGGCCCGACCCAGGTCGCGTTCCAGGTCGGGCTGGCTGTTTTGCGATCCATCCAGCAGGGCCTGTAACGTATCCAGGTCATAGGAGGCCAGGTTGTTGGCCGTCACCTGCCCCCCGGCCTGCGGGCCGTACAGGCGCAGCACGGCGTCGCGCAGCGAGCGTTCGTTGAGTAGGGCGAAGGGTGGGCAGGTTTTGCACTGCTGCGCCGTGCGGGTGTCGCTGATAAATACGATCCGGTCGTTCTGGTTGGGCGGATCGGGGATGATGTTGTCCAGATCGGCCTGGGTGGGGCTGAGCAGGGTAGCCGCCCGGCGAGCGACCTCAAACGTGACCGCGCCGCTTTTGCCCAGGTCTTCCAGCGAACCACTGGCCGGCGTGGCAACGCTGTTCAGGTCGAAGCTGGCGTACAGGCGATATTTGAGGCTCAAAATGCGCTGGGCCGAGGCGTCCACTCGTTGCGCAAAGGCGCTGTCTTCACGATATTTTTGAGTGAAGAAATCGAGCGTGCGCACGGCCTCGGTGTAGCTATCGGGGGCGTTGGCCGAGGAGAAATCGGCAATGTAGAGCAGGTCGTTGCCCGAGAGGAAAGCGTTGAGGGCCACCCGGCGGGCGTCAAAGGTCTGGCTGGTCATCTCGTAGAAGCGGCGCACGGCCAGGTTGCCCAGGTCGTCGCTTACCATCACCCCGCCGGATTGCCGCCAGGCGCCCAGGGCGGGTAGATCCATCAGCAGGCTGAGGGCCTGCGGGTCGAAGCTGACCGGGCGGGTGGTGGCGCGGATGTTGCCCTGCAAGCCCTGGTAGCGGATGTGGGAGGTCATCAGGGCGTCGGTCACTTCGGCCGGGTCGCGGGCTTCGCCGGTGACGGCAAAGAAGGGGGCCAGGTCGAAGGCTTCCAGTTCGTCCAGCGATTTCCGCACTGTAGCCACTTCTTCTTCGGGCAGGCGGTCGGAGCTGCCGTGGCCGGGGAAATGGCGGGCCGCCACAGCCACCCGCCCGGCGCCGCCCTGGTGCACGCCGCGAATGTACGCCTGGCCCATCCGGCTGACCCAATATGGGTCGCCGCCGAAGGTGCGCGTGCCCAGGTTGTTGGTCACATCCAACTGCGGGGCTTCCAGCACATCCAATGACGGGCCGAGCAGCAGATTCACCCCCAGGATCGACAGTTCTTTGCCCAGTACATCGCCCACCTGGGTCGCCAGGGCGGGCGTCCAGGTGGCGCCGATTGCCATCTCGTTGGGCAGCTCGGTCAGGCCGCGCAAGATCTGATCGTAGGGATACCCGTCGCCTTCCTGGGCCAGGGCGATCCACAGCGGGGCATAATTGGGGGTAAAGCTTTGCCCGCTGGTAGGGTCTATGCGCGGCTGCTGGGAGGCGTTCCATTCGATTTCTTGAAGCTGGCGAATCAGCTGGCTGGCCTGGCGTGGGGCGGCTATTGGGTCGGCGCTTTGATCGACGATGTTGTTGTTAGCGGCTTGCAGCGCTACCCCGCCCAGGTGGTGGTTGGCGATCAGGTCGTAGATGGGCGATTCGGGGGTCAGGCTGCTGCCCTGGAAGGTCATCAGAAACAACTGCCCCACCCGCTCCTCGGGGGTCATGCGCGCCAGCAGGGCG
This sequence comes from uncultured Anaerolinea sp., assembly GCA_964416275.1. Lineage (GTDB taxonomy): Bacteria > Chloroflexota > Anaerolineae > Anaerolineales > UBA4823 > RBG-16-57-11. The sequence continues at coordinate 23,933 of CAYQDU010000047.1, forward strand.
GCGGCCTGTTGCCTGGGGTCGGGGCCAGGCTGGGCGGCGACCGGCGAGGCGGCAAACAGCCTCAGCAGGAGCGCCAGGATGGCGAGCAGGTGAAAGGGGAGCAGGCGAGCGCGGTTCAAGCCGGGTAACTCGGTTCAGCCAGGGATTCGCGATCAATGATTGCGTGCAGCAGTTGGCGCCGTTCTGCGCCGCTTAACGATTCTAACCGGCGAATGCCCAGCGGGTCAATCTCTTCGCTCAGCAAGCGCAGTTCTTCGGGGCTGGGCGGTGGGGTCTCGCCTAAGGGCGAAGCCGCTTCCAGGGGGAAGCCGGTGCGGGCCTGCACCTGGTCGAAAGTGACGCCGGGATGCAGGCTCACCAGGCGTAAGCGCGGCTGACCGGGCGCGCCGCCATTGAAGTCGAACACACCCAGGTCGCTAATCAGGCAGCAGGGGCCATGCCCGGCGCGGCGAGCGGGGTGGTGGCCCATGCCGGAGATGAAATCCAGGCGCTCGACAAAGGTCAGCCGGGAATGGCGCGGCACATACATGTAGATGTAATCGGCGTAGGCGGTTACATCGGGGATGCCGCCCGCCCCAGGCAGACGCAGGCGCGGGCGGCGGTAATCGCGGCCGAAGGCGATGTTGTTGAAATTGCCGGCCGGGTCTACCTGGGCCGGGCGGAAGAATTCTTTGGGCTGCAGGCGGGGCAGCAGGTCGGAGGCGGCGCGCACAAAGCCGACGTTCACCAGCGAGCGATCAAGCCACAGGCTTTCGACCCGGGTCAGCCCCAACGGGGCCGGTTGGCGGCACAGCGCCTGCCCGATGGCCGAGGTGAAATAGAGATGGGGAGCGTGGGTATGGCGCGCCAGCAGATAGCCCGCCGCCACCAGGGGCGTAGCCAACCCCTGCGCCACGATCTCGCCATCTTCGATCTGGCGGGCGATGCATACCACCATCATCTCGTCGGGGGTTACGTGGGTCACCGGCGGATCTCTTTCCGGCTGGGGCTGGCCCGGTTTTGGACCGATTTCAGGACGTTGTGGGCCAGAATCGGGTCATCGGTGAAGATGCCGTCGACGCCCCACTCGAACAGGCGGCGCATGTCATCCTCCCGGTTAACGGTGTAGACGAAGATCTTTTTGCCCTGGCGATGCACCCGCTGTACCAGGGCAATCGTTACATCGCCGGCTTCGGGGTGCAGGCTGTCGTGACCCAACCAGTGGGCAGCCCAGGAGCGGGCCAGCCAGCCCCAACGGCCGGGCAGGGCCAGCAGACCGATGGGCGCTTCGGGAACCTGGCGGTGAATGCGCACCAGGGCAATCGGGTTGAATGACGAAAACAGCACCCGCTGCTGGAGCCGGTGTTGGCGCACCAGGTCGGCCACCCGGTCGGGCAGGTCGTCGGTCGGCGCAGCGTAATTGGTTAATTCAACATTGATCAACGTAAGCTGCCCCACGGCTTTGAAGACCTCTTCCAGGGTAGGGATACCCTCGCCCTGAAAGGCAATATCGAAGTGGCTGCCGGCGTCCAGCTTGCGCAGCTCGCTCAGGCGCAACTCGTCCACCCGGCCCGTGTTGGGCGTGGTGCGGTCTACGCTCTGGTCGTGGATCACCACTACCTGACCATCAGCGGTCAGCTTGGCGTCCAATTCGATGGCGTCGGCGTTTTGCTGGAGCGCCGCCTTAAATGCGGCCAGGGTGTTGGGTCGGAATAGCGTCG
>CAYQDU010000048.1:0-24232 GCA_964416275.1 uncultured Anaerolinea sp.
GCCTGTTCCACGGTTTAATGGGGTGGTACCCGAAGGCGGGGATTTTTCTATTGGGGAGAAAATGGGCGGCGTAGCCGCCCATTACCTCTGCCCCATTTTCGAAGTTCGTGAGACCCGCCCCTACCGGTGTTATGGATGGAAAGATCAAATAGTTACCGCAGAGAACGCGGAGAAAAGCGACCTGCGCTCTGTGTTCTCTGCGCTCTTGGGTCAGGAGTATAGGATACTGCTTCGATTGTTCTGCGCCGTTAATCGCCCGGCCTTAAACACGTATAACTTCTCGGCCTGGTTGACAATTGCCGCCGATGGCGAGGGGGCATCCAGCGCCACCAGGTCGGCCTGGCAGCCAGGTTGTAGACCGTACCGGGCCAGGCCCAATATCCGGGCTGCATGGTCAGTAGCCATTTTCAACAGCGTATCCAACTCTTCGACGCTGTCCATGTGCGCCCCATAGGCCAACACCAGGCCCTCTTCCAACAGGTCGAAATTGCCCAGCGGTCGATAGGCATCGCGCACATTGTTAGAGGCATAGGCCACATTCACCCCGGCCGCCAAAAGCTGCTTGACGCGGGTCAGGCCCCGGCGCACATGATGCGCGTCCTCACGGCCCAGGCGATACAGGTCTGGCTGGCTGATGACGCTGATCCCGGCCTGCTGGATGAGGGCAATCGCCTGTTCGGCCACATCCGGGAGGGCCGAATCCAGCGCGCAGACATGCCCGGCGGTCACCCGGCCCTGATAGCCCGTTTCGATTGTCCGCCGCGCCAGGTGCACCACATCCAGGTCGTCCAGGCCAACGACGGGTGGGATGCCCAGGTCGGCGTGTACGTCCAGGTCCACGTTCAGTTCCATCGCCAGGCGCAGGGCGGCGTCGATATGCTGGCGAAAATCAACCCCCGGAACGCGCTCCAGGTTAGGAGCGCAGCCCATCACATCCGCCCCGCATCGAAACGCCTCTCGGAACAGATCCATTGCGCCCGGTTGGCTGAACAGGCCCTGCTGTGGGAAGGCCACGATCTGCAGGGTCACCCGCTCCCGGTACGCATCCCGCACCGCTGCCAGGGCCTTCAGGTGGCGCAGCCCCACCTCAGGATCGACATGACACTGGGCGCGCAGCGCGGTTACCCCGTGCCGGCAGGCCAGGTCCAGGGCCCGGCTGGCCCGCGCCGCCATCTCGTCATGCGTAAAGTCCTTGCGGCGCTGCTCCACTGCCTGGTTCAATTCCACCGGCGAGCGAAACGGCCGGGGGCGCCCTGGCCGGGCGGCGTCGTTCATCAGGGCGATATCCAGATGGACGTGACTTTCGACAAAGCCGGGGATCAACAGCGCGCTGCGCAGGTCGATCTCCTGGCGCGCCGGGTAATCCAGGCTAGCGCCGCAAGCGATAATCTGGCCACCATCCACGGCGACATCCAACCGTCCGGAGGCGTCTGAAACAGCGGCATTCCGCAGGAGTAAGTCGATCATGGGTTTATTTTAGCTCAAAGCCTTGTTCGCGCAGGATATCGCTCAGTTGGCAGCGGCCCTCCTCCGCTGGGGGGCGAGAAGTGGTGCGCGCCATCACATCTGTCCAGCCCTCCAGGCTGCCGTCCTTGCGTTTGTACGTCCCGGCTGCCCGAATGGCTTGGTCATATGCCGCCAGGCGCTCGGCCCGTCCCTCCGCCTGGTAATGCTCCCAATGCATCACTTCGGCTAATGGCAGGCGCGGGCGCTGCGGCGGCGACTGCGCCGGGTAGCCTACGCACATGCCCGAGATGCCAAACACGCCCCTCGGCAGATGTAGCAGCCGGATCACATCGCGCGGGTTGTCCCGCAGCCCACCGATCATCACGATTCCCAGCCCCAGCGCCTCGGCCGCCAGGGCCGCGTTCTGCATTAGCAGCCCGGCGTCCAGGGCAGTCATCAGAAAGGTTTCCGTGTGCTCCAGGTTGGCCCGCTTGCCGCGCGCCTGGCACAACTCGTCCAACCGATTCATGTCGGCGCAGAAAGCCAGGAAGACCGGGCATTCCTCGATCCAGCGCTGCCCACCGCTCACCTGGCGCAGCTGGCTTTTGTGCTCTGCGTCGCGCACCGCCACTACACTGTAAACCTGGCGGAAGCTGGTGGAAGAGGCCCACTGGGCTGCCTCGATGATCGTCTCGATCAGCTCATCCGGTACACTTTGGGAGGTGAAAGCGCGCACCGAACGGTGGGCCCGGATCAGGTCAATCGTCGGGTTGAAACCGGTCTGCTCCACGGGTTCCTGTGATTCCATGCGCTTAATCTCCCCGATTCCAGACGCCCGGGTGACTTTGGTCGAACTCCCGCAGCATGTTAACAAACCGGCTATCATTGAGCGCCACCACCTCGACCCCCTGCGCCCGCAGATAGTCTTCCGCTCCATAGTAGTTCTGGTTTTCGGCGATCACCACCCGCAGAATCTTGAAGAACACAATCGCCCCGGCGCACATCTCGCAGGGCGACAGCGAAGTATACAGGGTGCAGCGGCGGTAGTCGGCGTTGCTCAGGTGGGCGTTATCGATGCAATCGATCTCGGCGTGCCGGATAACACTGTTGAGCAGCTTCTGGCGGTTATGACCGCGCCCCACTACCCGCCCATTCATCACCAGGGCGGAGCCAATCGGCACACCACCCTCGGCCATCGCCTGGTGAGCTTCTTCCAGGGTCGCTTGCAAACCGGCGTCCATAGTCATCATCCTTCCGACTGGCCGGGTTGGTAGGCCCGATAAAAGACGGGGGCGTACCCCGGCAGTTCTTTATATCCTGGACGGGAATAGGCCAGGCGCTTGCTGGTGTGCAGACCATACCCCAGCATGCCCTCCAGCAGCTTCAGCGCTCCCACCACCCCGTCAATCACCGGCACATGCAGATCGGCTTCCAACTGCTTATCCAGCCCGGTCATCCCGGCGCAGCCCAGGCAGATCACTTCGGCGCCATCCTGCTCAAGCACCCTACGGGCGGCGTCACGGATCATCCGGTAAGTCTCTTCCGGGCTGGCCGATTCGAGGGCCAGCACCGGCATGCCCGTAGAGCGCACCGAAGCGCAGCGTGTTTCCAGGCCATAATGCCGCACCGCATCCCACAGCAGCGGCTCCCATTCGCGGTTGGTGGTTACCACGCTGAAGCGCTGGCCTACCAGGCAGGCCAGCAGCATGGAGGCTTCGGCGATCCCGATCACCGGTTTGTCGGTAATCTCGCGGGCGGCGTAGACCGTAGGGTGGTCGCTATAGCAGGCGATCACAAAGGCGTCGTAGTCGTCCAGGTGGGCGAGCAGCGTTTCCAGCGTGCCGGGTGCGCTAAGCAGTTCATCGTAGATGCTCTCGATGGAGCGCGGGCCAGAAGTGGGGTTGACCGCCAGCGCCTGGGTTCCCGGCAGGGCGTATTTCTCGGCAATGGTTTGAATCTTAGCGGTAAAACTTTGGGAAGTATTGGGATTGATAAACAAGATGCGCATGGCGCGGCTCCTTGCAGGCTCGTTTCTCACGAAACCGTGACGTGAACGAAAGGAGAATTCCAGGGGATTTTGCCGCACCGAGTACGGCAAAATCCCCTGGTAAACTTCTTTCCGGGCGGGCGCGACCCGCGGCAAGAAATGGGGCTGGGAAAGGCAGCCGGCGGCGCTATTTAATCACAATATCTGGCCTGGAGATCAGGCGCCCGGTATCGTCGTATTTCAGATTATCCAGGCGAGACAGGGGCAGGCGGTCCAGGTACCAGGATTTGTCGCCGGTCATGATGTACGCGGCCAGGTCGCGGCCGATGGTGGGGGCCTCGATGACGCCGTTGCCGCCAGCGCCGGCCGCCAGGACATACCCTTCGACCGGGGTCGGGCCCAACACGGGCAGGAAGTCCGGCGGCTCGGCCCGGTAGCCAACCCATTCATTGACAATCGACGATTCGAGCAGGCGCGGGTAGTGCGTCATCAACTCTTCGGTCAGGAAATCCCAGAAATACTCGTCCGTGCCGCCCGTCATCGGCAACTGGTCGGGGTCCCAGAAACCGGCGTGCATCGGGTCATTCAGGTCCATGCTCTGATGCGACTTACAGATGAAGACATTGCCCTTGTCTTTGCGGGCATAGAAGCGCGGGTATTTCAAGACCGGGAAGTTATAGCCCAGCTTTTCGGCCGGCTCCAGGATAAAGACTTCCGCCTTGGTGTGCCAGATGGGGAGCCGCACGCCCACCAATTGGGCCACGTGGCGGGCCCACGGACCGCTGGCATCCACCACCACGTCGAAGTCGAAATGGCCTTTGCTCGTCTCCAGGCCGGTCACCTTGCCGCCCGAGGTGGTGAACCCGGTCACCTCGGCGCCGATGTAGATCTGCACGCCGCGCTCGCGGGCCATGCGGGCCAGGGTGTTGGCGGTCATGGTGGCGTCGAAGAAACCGTCGTCCGGGCACCAACCGCCGCCCAGGATACCCTCCAGGTTCAGGTCAGGGATGATCTGATGGAGCTTGGAGGGATCGGTCCAGTATTCGGCCTGGTAGCCCGAGGCCAGGGTCAGGGCTACGGCCTGCTTGACGTACAACTCGTACTCGCGATACGGGCAAACCGTGAGCGTGCCGGTCTTCTCAAAGCCGGTCGAACCGGGGAACTGCTTTTCGATGCCGGTATAGAAGTTGAACCCAAACAAACGCACCGACCAGAATTCGTGCGAGACCGAATCGTCGATCAGACAAAACGTAGCGGCCGATTTGGCGGTTGTGCCAGAGCCAATGCTGTTCTTTTCGAACACCGTCACGTCTGCGTCCGGATACTGGCTCAGGAAATAGGCCGTCGCCGTGCCAATGATCCCACCGCCGATAATACCTACTCGCTTTTTCATGTTTCAATCTCCTTTATTTTTCGCTGGAATGGATCGGTACGACCATCAGGCCATCCACACCGGGTGGACGCCGCGTTCTTTCAATCGCTGTTGGAAAGCCGGCAAAAACTCGTACAAATCGGCTACCACGCCATAATCGGCCTGGTTGAAGATGGGGGCGCCTTCATCAATGTTGACGGCTGCAATCACCCGCGAATCGCGGATGCCTACGATGTGCTGAATGGCGCCCGAAACGCCCAGGGTGAGACACAGCTCTGGCTTGATCTTGGCGCCTGAAAGGCCCAACCATTCCGGGAACCAGTCCCGGTCTGAAGCGATGGGGCGCGAGCAGGCCAAATGCCCATCCAACAGACCGGCCAGGGTTTGCACCATTTGCAGGTCATCGCGCTGCTTCAGGCCCTGGCCCACATCCAGCACCAGTTTGGCCTCTTCCAGCCGCACGCCGCTGGTGGGCTTGGGCTTATATTCCAGCACGCTCATCTGGGGCGCGGCGGCGGGCAGCGCCAGCAGGGTAACCGCGGCCGCTTTCCCGGCCACGCTCTGGGCAGCAAACACGCCCGAAGCTGCAGTCAGGATCACCGGGCCGGGCTTGAACTGGTAGGTCGCAATGCCGGTGCCGGTATACAACATACACTGTGCGGTGATGGATGGACCGACTGGGTCCACATCAAACCCTACTACCCAGGCGGCATACCCACTGCCCAGCCGCTCGGCCAGGCGCGGCGCTACTTCCATGCCCAGCTTGGTTGCGCCCACCAGGCACACCGCCGGCTGCGCCTGCCGGATCGCGGCGGCCAGCGCCGCCGTCGCCGTTTCCGGGTTGCGCCCATCGGCCTCGACCTGATACACGACATCCGCGCCCAGTTCGCCCAGGGCGGCGCCATCCGAGCCAACCACCAGCACCGCCACCTGCCAGCCCAGAGCATCGGCCTGCTGGCGCGCTGCGCCAAGCATCTCACCCAACAGGCTTGGTTTCTCGCTAAAAACAAGGATTGTATGGGCGCTCATCTCAGGCAGCTCCTTTCAATACATTTTCCTGCACCAGGGCGTCGATCAGTTGGTCGGCCATAGCCGCGACCGGCTGGCCTTTGAGCAGGTTCTGCTTGCGGTGCACCACAACCCCCACCTGGGAGGAAGCCGCCCAGCTGGCAGTCTTTTCCAGTTCGGCTTTCGAGAGGCCCAAATCGCCTTCCACCTGCCAGGTGGTGACTGGTTTCTTCTTGGCCTTAATCGCGTCCATCAGCGTGGTGCGGCGGGGCGGGAAGGCTTCCTCGGCAATGCTAACCAGCGCCGGCAGGCTAACCGCCACCGTTTGCAGACTGTCTTCCAGGTCACGGTCGGCCTGCAGCTGATCGCCGCTCACGCTTACCTGGCGCGTGTAGGAGACTAGCGGGAGGCCCAGGCGCTCGGCCAGGCGCGGCGCCACCTGGTAAGTGTAGCCGTCGTCGCTGGCAAATCCGCACAGGATCAGATCGAACGGCCCCAGCTTGCGGATGGCGGCTTCCAGAATGCGCACCGCCACACTGGCTTCGGCCGCGCTGGCAAAGGGGTCTTCCACCAGGAAGGCTTCGTCCATACCCATCGCCAGCACATCTTTGAAGCTGTCCCTGGCCGCCTGCGGGCCCAGGCACAGCCCCTGCACGCTGGCGCCGGCGGCTTCTTTCAGCCGCACCGCCGCTTCGACAACATTCTTGTCGATGTTGCCGATCTTCTCTGGCACGCCGGCCAGGCGCAGCGCTTTCGTCGCCGGGTCCACTTTGATTTCCGCCACATCCAATGAATACTTGATCAGGGTTAAGATCTTCATCCTCTCGCTCCTTGTCGGGGAATCCTAGCCATAGCGGAACATAATCCCAAAACCGCCTTGCGGATTGCGCCAGGTGATCCCTTTGTTGCCGCCATGATCGCACGAAATCTGGCAAGTGCCGCATTCCAGACAGTTCTCGTACCGCACCGCTACATGGTCATCCACCCACTGATAGACAAACGCCGGGCAAACCGTCAGGCAGGGTTTGAGCGCGCACGCCTGGCAGCGCGCCTGGTCAACCTGGATATGGCTCTGTTCCGCATCGATTTCGTACTTATCCAGGCCGAGGCGGGCATCCAACGTCAATGTTTTCTGGCTCATAGCACTATCCCTCGCGAGATCTGGTACACATCTTTGGCCAGATCCACCATCGAAACCTTGCCTTTCATTTCCTCTCGCAGAGCCGGCAGGGCTTTCGAACCCGGCTCGGTGGAGGGCGCGAACAGATTTTCCATCACCTTGCAGGCCAGGTCGGGGTACAGCTCGAACAGGCGCTTATTTTCCAATAAGGGATAGGTAGCCTTGAAGGTCTGCCAGTCCTGGTAAATAGAAGTTTGCTTCAGGTTCGTTTCGTATTCAGCCAGCGTGGCTGCGGTGTAAGCGCCTTTGTCGCGCCCCGCCAGGATCGCCTTCGCCGCCGCGGCGGCCGAGATTATGGCAAAATCCATGCCCCGCAGGGTCATGATATTGTTCAGCAGCAGGCGCGCGGCGCTCCCCGCGACCACGTATCCATCTCCATACAGTTTCGACATCAGGTGAAAACCGCCCCGGTGTACGGTCTGAGCCGAATATTCCACCACTTCGCCGCCCTGAATCAGGCGCGCCACCAGCGGGTGGCTTTTGAATTCGTCCAACACCTGGTGAGGCTGCTTCTTACTCTGGTACAGAGCATCGATCTTGACCACCAGCCCCAACGATAAGGAGTCCTTATTGGTATACAGGAAACCGCCGCCCTCGATGCCGCAGGTATGGCCCACCAGGGTATAGGCCATGCCGGTCTCTGGGGTGCACAGGAAGCGTTCTTCAATCGTCTTTTCGGGCAGCGCAATCACTTCTTTCACACCCAGCGATACATCGTGGGGGTGGAAATCTTCGCGCAGCCCAGCCTGCTTCAGCAGCAGCGAGCGGGTCCCTTCCGCAATGACTACCACATCCGCCCCAATCTGGTCTGGCCCAGCTTGGATGCCAACCACCCGGCCGTTTTCTACCAGCAGAGCGTCCACCGTCACCCCGCTAATCAGGGCTGCCCCGGCTTCTTCGGCCTGGGCGGCCAGCCAGGGGTCGAAGCGCGCCCGCAGCACGCTGAAGGCGTTATACGGCGGCTGGGCCGATTCCTGGCTGCGGAAATCCAGGGCCGTCGAAGCCGTCTGCGAAAGCATCACCAATTGGTGGGCCGTGATCGCTCGTTCCACCGGAGCGCTGTTCCAGAATTCCGGGAAAATCTGCGCCACCAGCCGGGAATAGATCAGGCCGCCCGAGACATTCTTACTCCCAGGGGCCTGACCTCGCTCTACGATTAAGACATTCAGCCCGGCCTGGGCCAGCAAATAGCCGGCTGTTGCCCCGGCCGGACCCGCCCCAACCACAATCACATCAAACTTTTCCATACGGGCAGCCTCACGGATACAGTTTCTAAGGAATGTCCCAGTGCGTGTGCAAAAACACACACTGGGACAAGAAAAGCAACCCCTTACGGGATGATGCAAGCCATCACGCCCTTCTGGGCATGCAGGCGGTTCTCGGCTTCGTTGTAGCAGGCCACGCCCCATTTGCCATCCAGGACAGCATCCGAAACTTCGGCGTTGCGCTCGCAGGGCAGGCAGTGCATATATTGGGCGGTGGGTTTCGCCAGGCGCATGCGTTTCTCATCGGCAATCCAGTTCTTGTACTTGCCGAACAGTTGGACCATCTCGTCAGTTTCAGGCTTGGAAGTGACGGGGGGCAGCAGGTCCAGGGCAACGTAGTTCTTGGCGTACACGACGTCGGCGTTCTCACAGGCGTCTTCCATATTATCCGTCACCGCATACGAGCCGCCGCTGGCTTCCACATTAGCCTTCACCATGGCTTCGATCTCAGGATCGATGCGCATTTCCGGCGGATGGGCAAACACGATGTCGGCCCCATACAGGCTGGCGGCGTACATGAAATCGTGGTGGGGAGCGATGGGTTTCTTGGGCGAGGAACCCCAGGTCCAGGTGACGGCCAGTTTGCGGCCGCGCAGATCGCGCCCGTACATCTCGCGCAGGGTCATCACATCGGCCATGCCCTGGCAGGGGTGGTAGATGTTGTCTTCCATGTTGATCACCGGCACGTGCGACCACTTGGCGAACTCCTGGATGATGCGGAAGCTCTTGTTGTACTCCCAGTTCACCTTGTCGCCCAGGATGCGGATGGCGATGCAGGCGCCCATGCGGGAAAGCACGCGGGCCACGTCGGAGATGCGCTCGGAACCATAGCCCTGATCTTCGCCTTCCAGGGTGGGCAGGCGGGTGGCTTCAGGCACCAGGAAGTTGGCGTGACCGCCCAGCTCGAAGATGCCAGTCTCGAAGCTGTTGCGGGTGCGCAGCGAGGGGTTGAAGAACATCATGAACAGAGTGCGACCGGCCAGAATATCGGCGTGGCGGCGGCGCATGGCGTTGTCGGCCTTAAGCTGCAGGGCAACATCCAGCATCGTATCCAGCTCTTCCCGGGTGAAATCGCACAATCGCAAAAAATCTCGGCCTTTCAAGCTTTCGGTAATCATCTTATCTCCTCAGATTTATCGTTTAGATTTTCAAGTGATCTCCGGCAAAACCAGAGGTATTGAACAGGCTATAGGAACTGCGTGTAATCGCGGTTGACGTCTTTGTACAACAGGTAGGCCGATTTCTCCCACCCGGTGGCATAGAAGAACTGCGGACAGAACGGCGCCATGTAGATAAAGTCGTCTTTTTGCACTTCGATCAAATCATGGTTCAGCCAGTACAGGCCGCGGCCGTTGACCATATACAGCCCATGTTCCATCACGTGGGCTTCGACAAAGCTGAAGTACACACCGGGGTCAAAGATCTGCAGGTTGATGCCCATATCAAAGCCCATCTGCTCATAGGGCGTCAGGTGCTGCTCCATATAGGTATCGGTCGGGTCGGCGCGCACATCGCTTTCGTGCGCCACAATCGCCGGCGGAACCGCAACGCCATCCACCGGCGCATAGCGGCGGCGGATCCACACCATGCGGCTCACCGCTTCGCTATCGCCAGATAGGCCATAGGCGGCGTGGGGCGGTAACCAGGCAAAACTGCCCGGCACGAACTTGTGCGCCTTGCCTTCCACCTCCAGGCGCGCCTGGCCTTCCAACAGATAGAAGAACTGCTCGAATTCCTCGCTGCGCTGCCCGGTAGTGCGCCCGTTTGGCTCCACCAGCAGTTCATGCTCTACAAACTTTGCCCCGTGTTGGGGCGTCGCTAACACCTGCGCCAGGATGCCTTCAAAGCCCGGCAGGTGATGCTCCACCCGGTTGGCCCGCGGGAAGATCATGTAGCTGCCTGGGACATTGACACACCGGCAGCGGGAGGTCACATCGGCATCGCCCACGATTAGTTTGGCGGTCTGAATTTGGCTCATACGGAAATTCGTCTCCTTACTGATTAGGATGTCCGGCCAACTGGCGCAGCGCCGGCAAAGCCAGGCTAACGATCAGTTCCAACAAGCTGCAGCGCCCAGACAGGTTTTTTCCAGGCGCTAATAAGCGTAGGGATAAGCCCGGCGCAGCAGCTTGCCATACCCCGGCTCAACCGGAATGCGCCCGTCCTGGTAGACCGTCTTTCCACGCACCAGTGTGCGCTGGACCTGGCCTTTGAAGGTACGGCCCACATAGGCGCTGAAACGGTTCTTGTAGAACAACTGCTCAGCCGTCAGCGTCCATTCCCGGTCCATATCCACCACTACCAGATCTGCATCTGCGCCCGGTTGGATCGTCCCCTTCTGCGGGTACAGCCCGAACAGGCGGGCCGGGTTTGCCGAAAGCATGCGCGCCAGGGCCGGCAGCGGCAAACCGCGCTTGTGTACGCCTTCGCTGAGCATGACCGGCAGGGTGGTCTGTACGCCCGAGATGCCGCCCCAGGCCTTCCAGATGTTGTCCAGGCCTTTTTCTTTCTCATCCCACGTGCAGGGCGAATGGTCGGAGCCAATCGTATCGACCAGCCCCTCCAGCACGCATTCCCACAAAGCTTCCAGGTTCTGGCGCGAGCGGATGGGCGGCGCGCATTTGGCGGCCGGCCCCAGCCGCTCGAAGTCCTGGTGGTCGAAGAACAGGTAGTGCGGGCAGGTTTCGGCCGTCACATGCACGCCTTCCTGGCGCGCTTTGGCAATCGCCCGGATTCCTTCCGGCACCGAGACATGTACGATGTGCAGGTTGCCGCCGGTCACTTTGGCCCAATACGTGGCCCGGTTCACGGTCTCCAACTCGGCAAACGGCGGGCGAGATTCATACCAGGCCGCCCGGTCGGTGCGGCCGGCCGCCTGCAGCTGGCGGCTCAAATAGGCGCACACCCATTCGTTCTCGGCGTGCAGCCCGATCACGTTGCCCAGCTCGCGCATTTTGTCCAGGCCGGCGTAGAGCAGGTCGTCGTTCAGGCGTTCGAAATCCACGCCGCTGTTGCTGGCAAAGGCCTTATAGCCAATCACGCCGTCGACGTGCATGGCGTCCAACTCGGCCAGGTTGTTGTCCACCAGGCCGCCCCAGTTGCCGTAATCCACCACGGCCTGGGAGGCCACCACCTGGCGCTTATAGGCCAGCAGTTCCCGATTGATCGTCGGCGGGGTCGAATTGAGCGGCATCTCCAGCACGCTGGTCACACCGCCAGCAGCGGCCGCCTGCGTGCCGGTGCGGTATCCTTCCCAATGCTCCCGGCCAGGTTCGTTGAAATGCACATGCGCATCGACTACACCGGGCAGGAGCGTTTTTCCCTGCAGGTCAATCACCTCGGCTGCTTCCACCGCCTGGTCGCCGCGCACCAGGTGGGCGATCTTCTCTCCGTCCACCACCAGCCCACCGTGGAATACTTCCTGCTCGGTGACAATCTGTGCATTTTTCAAGTAAAGCTTGGTTTGCATCTTCTGGCCTTTCAGAGTCCGCTCCCTGGGGCGGCCGGCCGGTTCCGCCGGCCGGCCGGCCGCCTGGAAAGGGAGGAGAATTGACTCGATAGATACCGTTACGGCACGATCCAGGTACCGGTCTCGCCGCGCATGGCGCGACCGATATTATCCGGGTTGGTAATCAACGCCCGTTGGCCGCCGCGCTCGATAAACCAGATGCACGCCTGGATCTTCGGCGCCATGCTGCCTTTGGCAAAGTGGATGCCTTCCGCCAGATAGGCTTTGGCCTCAGCCACAGTCATCTTGTCCAGCCACTTCTGGTCGGGCTTGCCCCAGTTGATGGCTACCTTTTCAACCGCCGTGCTGATGACGAACAGCTCGGCGCCCACCATATTCGCCAGCAGGGAAGAGGCAAAGTCTTTGTCGATCACCGCGGCGATCCCTTGCAGCTTGCCGCTTTCATCGGCCACCACCGGGATACCGCCGCCGCCAACTGTCACCACGCACATCCCCAGGTCAACCAGCCCCTTGATCGCCGGTTCTTCCACCACCCGCCTGGGCAGCGGAGAAGGAACCACCCGCCGCCAGCCGCGCCCGGCGTCTTCCACCACCGACCAGCCCTCTTTCTCCTTCTTCTCCAGGGCCTGTTCCTTTTCCATAAAGCCACCAATGGGTTTGGAGGGGTTCTGGAAGGCCGGGTCGCTGCGGTCCACTTCGACCTGTGTCACCACCGTGCAAACGTTCTTATCGATCCCACGCTGCAGGAACTCGTTGTACAGGCACTGCTGAAGCATATACCCGGTGGCGCCCTGGGTATCGGCGCCGCACACATCCATCGGCACCTCGTGGATGCCTTCCACCCGGTGGGCCACTTCCGAGCGGCGCAGCACAAAACCAACCTGCGGGCCGTTTCCATGCCCAATCGCCACGGTCCAGCCGGCCTCGATCATATCGGCGATGTGCCTGGCCGTTTCCGCAACAGCCGCATATTGATCCTGAATCGACTCACGACCTTTATTGACCAGCGAGTTTCCACCGATTGCGATAACAGCTACTTTCTCTTTCATTGGGCCAGTTCCTCTTTTCTCGCACCCGATTAAATTCGTTTCATGGTTTGGGCTACACACCCAGGATGGCGCACACCAGGGCCATGCGGATGGCTACGCTGTAAGCAATCGCCTCGAAGTACAGTTGGCTGGGCGAGTTATCAATCCGCAGGTCCATTTCGCCCGCCCGGCGCGGCAGGGTGTGGGTGACGTAAATCGTGCGGTTTTCGTCTTTAGACACTTTCTCCAGGGTTTCGTAGCGGACGAAGTAATTGTCCATCACGGCCTTGAAGGCTTCAGCAGCTTCGCCCTTAGGGGCGCTGCAGCCCGGCAGGTACACCATGTCCATCCCCGAAATCAGCTCGTTGAAATGCGGCTGATCCAGGTCGAAGGCCTCTTCGACGGCGATGCCGCGCCGGGCGATTTTCTCGCGCACTTCTTCCGGCGTGCGGCGGGCCGATGGGCTGGCTAACACCACCTTTGCGCCCAGGCGCGCCAGGCCCTGCGCCATCGAATGGCCGGTGCGAGCCTCGATCAGGTCGGCGCTGGCGACGCACACCTTCAGTCCTTCGATCCGGCCATAGGTGCGGTACAGGGTGTACAGGTCGAGCAGCGCCTGGGTGGGGTGTTCCCAATGGCCCCAACCGCCGTTGATGATCGGCGCTTCCGAATACGGGGCTGCCTTGCGCGCTTCCACATCGTCGAAGTGGCGCATGACGATGATATTGGCATATTTCGAGACCACCTTCAGCATATCTGAGAGGCTTTCTTCTTTGGCCGCCGATGACGTGACCATCGGGTTCGCCTCGCTGATGACGCTGCCGCCCAGGCGGTGCATGGCCGTCTCAAAGCTCATCCGGGTGCGGGTGCTTGGCTGGAAGAACAGAGTCGACATCACATTCCCGGTCGCCAGCGGCACCATCGAGCGGTTGAATGGCTCCAGCACCCGGGCCAGTTCGAACAACTTGTAAATCTGGTCATCGGTCAGGTCGTTCACCGAGAGCAGGCTGCAGCCTACAAAACCAATTTCGTTGACCATCGAACGTATCGTTTTGATTTTTGCCTCTGCCATATGAGTCCTCTTTCTACGAACGTTTGAACCAGTGGGTCCTTGATATGGATTAGAGTGTCCACCGTGTGAAAACCATTGAATAATCCACACCTAATGTAACGTAAAGGCGGTCAACATCGCATAAAGGAAATGTTATGAAAGCATAAGGATCAAAATGCCGCCGCCCAGGCCCAAAGGCGGCTCCCCACGCAACCAACAAAATCTACGCAATATCTCTTGAAGAGCGTCATGCCTGCTCCACGGTTTAATGGGCTGGTACCAGCCCAAAAGAAAGGGGCTGCCTAAACCCCGAACGGTTTGGGCAGCCCCTGGCGACGCTGGTTCTCCAGATTACGCTATAACCCTAAATACGCCCGGCGCACATGCTCGTTTTGCAGCATATCCGCGCCGCAGCCATACAGCACCACCTCGCCGTTCTCGATCACAAAGGCCCGGTCTGAGATCTGGCACGAGTGCTGCACGTTCTGCTCTACCAGCAGCACCGTAATCCCCAGCTCCTTATTGATCCGCACCACCATCTCGAAGATCGACTGCACCAGCTTGGGCGAAAGCCCCAGCGAAGGCTCGTCGAACAGGATCATCTTTGGAGAAGACATCAGGGCCCGGCCAACCGCCACCATCTGCTGCTCGCCGCCCGATAATGTGCCGGCGAACTGTTTTTCGCGCTCTTTCAGCCGGGGGAACAACTGGTAGACCATATCCAGGTGATCGGCGTAGGCCCTTTTATCTCGCACCTGGAAGGCGCCCATTTGCAAATTTTCCAGCACCGTCATCTCCGGGAACAGCAGCCGGCCTTCCGGCACCTGCACCACCCCTTGGGAGACGATGCGGTGTCCGGGCATTTCGCTCAGGCAGCGACCATCGAAGTGGATTGCGCCCTTGCGCGGCTTCAACAAGCCGGTAATGGTTCTGATGAGGGTCGTCTTACCGGCGCCGTTAGCGCCAATCACCGCCACCAGTTCCTTATCTTTGACATCCAGTGTAATGCCTCGCAGCACCTGGACATCGCCATAATAGACATCAATGTTATCAACCTGCAACATTGGCTTCTCCCAGATATGCATCGACCACTTGGGCGTCTTGTACAACTTCGGTGGGCAGCCCTTCCGCAATCTTTTCCCCATGGTGCAGCACCACGATCCGCTCGGAAAGCGACATGACGACTTTCATCACGTGTTCCACCAGCAGGATGCCAATTCCCTTTTCCACACTCATTTTGCGCACCATAGCAATCACTTCGTCGGCTTCTGCAGGGCGCAGCCCGGCCATCGCCTCGTCCAACAGGATCAGTTTCGGGTCGGTAGCCAGGGCGCGGGCAATCTCCAGGCGTTTGCGGCTGGCGATGGGCAGCCCGCTCGCCGCCTGTTCGGCCAGCTTGCTCATCCCCAGGAATTCCAACACTTCGTCCGCTTTTTTGCGCGCCAAGCGGGTGTCGTTGGTGCGCGCATACGCGCCCACCATCACGTTATCCAACACCCGGATGCTGCCAAAGGGCCGCACCACCTGAAAAGTGCGCGCCACCCCCAGCTTACATACCTGGTCGGGCCGCAGCCCGGTAATATCTTTGCCCTGGAACAGGACCTTGCCGCCATCCGGCTTATAAAAACCAGCGATCACGTTGAAGGCGGTGGTCTTGCCGGCGCCATTGGGGCCAATCAGGGCTACGATCTGGCCTGCGTCCACATTCAGGCTAAAATCATTCACTGCGACGAGGCCGCCAAACCGTTTGGTAATTCCTTTGACTTCAAGCAGCGCCACGTTGATTTTCTCCTGATTTCTTCGCTTGTGAGCGGCCGGGCAGTTTGTTATAGATGTTTTGCAGCACCCCCGCCAGCCCACGCGGCATAAACAGGATCGCCAGGATCAGAAACAACCCATATACGATCAGGCTGCTGCCGCTGCGCTCGGCAGAGAGGAAACCGCGGATCAGCACAGCCAGGGGCTTGTTCACCAGTGCGCCCAGCACCGGCCCCGCCAGGCTGCCCAGGCCGCCGATGATTGGCCCAGCCATCACGATTTCCACGTTCAGCCCCAGGTCGAACACCTGCGGCGGCTCCACAAACGTCACATACATGGCATAGAACCCACCACCGACCCCAGCCAGCGCCGCGCTGATGACCACTGCCAGCGTCTTATATAGCGAGGTGTTCACCCCCAGCGCCGCCGCGGCGCTCTCATCGTCGCGGATCGCCATGAAGTATTTGCCCATCTTCGAGCTGTAGATCCAATACTGGAGGATTACGCCGATGGCCGTCAGCCCCAGGGCGATATACAGGTACGGCGCCTTGCTGTCGAAGATCATCTTGATCCACGATGGGTTGCTCAGGCGTAGGCCCATGCCCAGCGCCCCGCCCACGAATTCCCACTTCAGGAACAGGGTCTTCAGCGCCACCATCAACGCGATGGTAAACAGGGCGAAGTAATCGGCCTTCAACCCATAGCGCAGGGTCACAAAGGCCACAAACACGCCCAACAGCGCCGCCACCAGCCCCGCAACCGGGATGCCCACCCACGGCGAAATGCTAAACCGGTTGAGCATCACCAGCGTGGTATAGGCCCCAACCGCCAGGAAGATGATATGCGCAATCAGCAACTGCCCGGCATACCCGGCTACAATATTCCACGAGATACCGATAAAAGCATACAGCGTCGCCAGGATCAAGATGCCCAGGTAATACGGCGAGGCGGTCACCAGCGGCGCCAGCGCTATCAGCGCCAGGATCGCAAACGATAGGGTCAATTGCGTCCGGTCCCAATCTTGAAACAGATACCCCAGCCAGGCGCGCACAGGCTTGGGGGTAGAGCTTACCAGGGTATTGATGCTCATGCTCGCCTCCGACCAAACAACCCCGCCGGCTTAAACAGCAGGATCAGGATGAAGACCAGCATACTGGCAATGATCTTCACATCTCCGCCCAGCACATAGCCGGCGAAGGCTTCTACCACGCCGATGATCAGCCCGCCGAAGAACGCCCCCAGGAAGTTGCCCATCGTTCCCAGCACTACCACCACAAACGCAATCACGCCAAACTGCTGGCCGATGGTGGGGATCATCTTATAGTTCGGCGTCAGCAGCGCCCCGCCCACCGCGGTCACGGCCGCGCCGATGCCAAAGGTGAGCATGTAAACGAACTTGACGTTGATCCCCATCAACGTGGCCGCATCGCGCGATTGCGAAACCGCCCGGATCGCCTTGCCCATGCGGGTGTACTGCAAGAACAGGTACAGTCCAATGGCAATCACCAGGGCGGCGAAGAACGCGATCATGCGCGGAATGCTGAAGCGCAGCCCCATCAACGAGATTACCGACGTTTCATAGGATACATGGATCGAGCGAGCCTCGGCAGAGAAAAAGAACTGCACCAGGCCCATGATGAGCGTTGAAACGCCCAGCAGCAAAATGATCTGGTTCAGCGGGTGGGCGGTCAGTACCCGTTGTACCAGGCCGGCCTGGATCAGCGCCCCCAGGGCAAAGATCAATATCGCCGCAATTGGGATAGCCAGGTAGGGATCCATACCAAACAGGGTGAAGCACCAATAGGCAATATACATGCCCAACATCAGGAACTCGCCATGGGCGAAGTTCAAGATCAGCATCACCCCATAGATCAACGTCAACCCAATTGCCACCAGGGCATAAATGCCGCCAGTGAACAGGCCATTAACAATCGTCTGAAAGAAAATCTGTGCATTCAAGCGCACCTCCTGAAAAAGCTTTAGCGGCTCAACAAGAACTGTCGGAAACCCTGCAATGCCGTGGCCATGACCAGCACCAGACCCTGCATAGCCAACTGCCAGTGAATTGGCAATCCAAGCACGACCACTAAATTCAGGAGGAGAATCAGCAGGGCCGCCCCTGCGGCGGTCCCCAACAAGTTCCCCCTACCTCCTGTGAATGTTGTTCCACCCAAAACGGTAGCGGCAATGGAGTTAGTATTATAATCGGCGCCCATCCGCAGGTCTACATACCCAATGTAACCACTTAGCAACAAGCCTCCCAGCATAGCCAGCATCGAGCAGATCATGTGGGCGCCAATCATCACGGCATCCACATGGATGCCGGCATAGCGCGCCGCCGATGGGTTTCCACCCACTGCGTACACCCAGCGCCCAAAGCGGGTATAGCGCAGCAACAAGATAAACAGGATATTGAAGATCAGCCACACGATCAGCGCGGCCGGCACCGGCCCCACCTGCTCGAAGCTGATCGAGCGCAGGATCTGTGGCACTGTTCCGCTGGCCTGCCCCTTGGTATAGGCCAGGCGGGCGCCCTGCACGAACACCAGCATGCCAAACGTAGCCACAAACGGCGGCACCTGTCGTTTTGTAATCAGGAACCCGTTGGCCAGCCCAATCAGCGCCGCGATTGCGAATGCCTCCACAAAAGCCACCCCCAACGAGTTGCCGGCTTCTGTCTGCACCACGATCACCGCGCCCAACGCCAGCACCGCGCTGACCGAGAGATCAATCGAGCGCACCAGCAGGCACAGCGTCTGTCCAACCGCTACGATCCCCAGCACCGAAAGCTGGATCAGCACCGTCTTCAGGTTGGTCGGCAAGAAGAAAGCCGGCGCGAAGAACGCGGCTGCCAGCAGCACCATCACGCACAGGATCGGCGCCGCCCACTGCCCGGCCAGGTCCACACTACGCACCACCTGCGGCGACAGGCGCAGCCCAGCGGAATGGCTGATTAGAGTTTTTGGTTTATCGATTAAGATATTCATGTGGCAGACCTTGGGGATTTATAGGTTGCAACGGCAATTAACACAATCAAACCCAGGAACAACTGCTGCACGTAGATATTGACCTGCAGCAGGTTGAAGACATTGGTCATCATGGTCAGCAGCAGCACCCCGCCCAGCGTGCCCCAAATCGAACCCCGCCCCCCATACAGGCTGATTCCTCCCAGGGCCACCGCCACCACCGATTGGAATTCCATCCCTTCCGCCGTGGTTGGATCACCTACGCCCGAACGGGAGAGGATGAACAGCGCCGCCACCGAAGCGCAAAAACCGCTAAACATGTAGGCCGCCATCAACGTACGGTTCACCGGAATGGCCGAAAGCCGCGCCACCCGTTCCGACCCGCCCACCGCGTACAGCGCCCGCCCCAGGCGCGAGCGATTGGTGAACAACCATGCCGCCACCCAGATCAGCGCCATCACGATCACATTGATGGGGATGATCCCGATCTTGGCGTCGTAAATTTTCAGGTAGGGTTTTGGAATGCCCCGGATCGGCGTGGTTGCAATTGCCAGGGCCAGGCCGCGCAGCACGCTGGCAATTCCAAACGTGATAATAAATGGGTTAGCGTGCGTGCGGGTGATCAAAAATCCGTTCATCGCTCCCAGCGCCGTACCAATCGCCATGCCCATTAAAATCATGGGGACGATCCACCGCGGATCGCCCTGCTGGGCGGCGAAGGCCGAGGCCACCGTCAGCGCCACGATCCGGGCGATCATTCCCACCGACATATCCATCCCGCCGGTCAGGATCACCACGCTCTGCCCGATGGCGATCATGCCCAGCAAGATCGTCTGGCGCAGGATATTAGCCATATTCGACAGCGTGCGAAAGTTCTCGGCCATTGTCGCCGCGTAGATCCCCACGATGACGATCAAACTGTAGATAAACAGCAGTGAAGCATTATTACGCACAAACACCAGCCAGCGCGCGGGTCGTTGCATCTCATCACATGGAGTGTTGGCACGGACTACAGCCATATACACCTCTCGTTCGTCTTCTCCATCCGGTTACCTTTATGGTTCTTCCGCCGAAGGCGGGGGTTGACCCATATTTGGAGGTTTGCAAGCGGCTAAGCCGCCAGCGACCCCAAATATAGAAATTTTCCCGATGAAGCCAGGAGAGCCAATTTTATGAAACCGAGGCCATTTCCTGGTCTGCGGCTGTCGCCAGGCGCATAATCGCCTCTTCCGAGAACGCCGCCCGTTCCAACTCGCCAACGATGCGCCCTTCATGGAAAACGACGATCCGGTCGCACATGCCAATCAATTCCGGTAGTTCGGATGAGGCCATAATCACGCTGACCCCACGCCGGGTCAGCTCGCGGATGCGCAGATAGATCTCGGCCTTAGCGCCCACATCGATGCCGCGCGTCGGCTCATCGAAGATTACCAGCCGTGGGTTAGCCAGCAGCCACTTTCCCACTACCACCTTCTGCTGGTTTCCACCGCTCAGGTTTTCGGCCGGCATATTGGGAATGTCCGGCTTGATCTGGACGTCGGTGATCACCTTACGCACGGCGCTGTCTTCCACCCGCGAGCGCAGCAGCCCATTGCGGGTGAATTGCAGCAGGTTGGGCAGGGCCACATTGAACCGCACCGACTGGTTCAACACCAGGCCAAAGGCTTTTCGATCTTCGGGGATCAACACCAACCCCACCCTGGCCGCCGCCGAGGGCGAGCGCGGCGCGGGCTGCCCGCAGTACAACACCTGGCCCGAGCGGATCTTCCCCAGGCCTACCAGCGCCCGGCACACCGTTGTGCGCCCACTGCCGCCCAGCCCAGCCATCCCCAGCACTTCCCCTTCTCGCACGTCGAAGTTGACCCCAAACACGGTCCCTTCCACGCACAGGTCACGCGCCTCCAGCAGCGTCGAGCCCGGCCGGTTGTCCCTCGGCGGGTACATATCCGTCATCGGGCGCCCCACCATCAGGTGGATCAGATCGGCATGGTTGGTCTCGCCAATCGGCCGGGTCGCCATCGTCTGCCCGTCTTTCAGCACGGTCACCCGGTCGGCCAGCTCAAAGATCTCATTCAGCCGGTGGGAGATATAGATAATGCCATTCCCTTCCGAGCGTAAGGTTTGGATCACCGCATACAAGCGCTGCAGGTCTGCACTGGGCAGCACCGCCGAAGGCTCATCCATAATCAGCACATGGGCATTCATCGCCAGCGCTTTGGCAATTTCCACGATTTGCTGTTCGCCTACCGTCAAATTCTTAACCAATTCATTGGGATCAATATGGGTATGCGCCCCTAGCCGTTCCAAAAAATGATAGGCGTTTTTGGCGCGCCGGGCAGTGTCGATCAACCCAACCCGGTACAGCGGCTGCCCCTCCAGGAAGATATTCTCGGCCACCGAAAGCTCTGGCAGCAGATTGAACTCCTGGTAAACCGCGCCAATTCCAAGCTGGCGCGCTAACATAGGCGTCAGACCATCGTAGGTATTTCCATTTACTTCAATCGATCCGGCATCCGGGGTATACGCCCCTGTAATGACCTTGATCAGGGTCGACTTCCCGGCCCCGTTCTCGCCCACCAGGGCATGGATCTCGCCCTGGCGCAGGTCGAACGACACGCCAGATAGCGCATGGATACCGCCAAAGGTCTTATAGATATTTTTCAGAGATAGAATGACATTTTGGGAAGCAAGCTGTTGAGAGGGTTGTTCCGTCACGTTTTACCGCCTCTCTGCCAAATTTTGGCTTTGCCAGTACAATTCGTATTTTTGCCTGACGTTTTTTAGGTGGATAAGACGCCTGCCGGCTCAACCAGCCCGGCAGGCGTCTTATTCAAATCAGCAGCTTATTTGCGCTGGAAACCACCGTTGACATAGTAATCAATATCTACCGTAGCCGGCGGGATAAAGTCATCGTTCAGTTCCGGCACATACCACGGCGTGAAGTTGGTGTAGTCGTATGGATCAGCGCCTTCCATCAGGGTGCGCAGGCTGATGAACTTGGTGACCTGTTTACCCTGCAGGATGTCGATCGCCGTCTGCAGGCAGTAGCGAGACATCGATGGCGGATCGGGGGACCCGACGAACTGGTACTTGTATTCCTGGGCCAGGCGCAGGAAGCCATTCGGCACGTTCACCATAGCAAACTTGGGGGCGTCTTTGCCGGCGTCTTCATAGGCCAGCGCCGCGCCCAGGGCCATCTCGCCGCCGCCAGCCCAAACACCATCGATCTGCGGGTTGGCAGCCATCAGGGCTTCCATCTTCTGCTTGGAGGTGGCGATATTCCACTGAGCATATTCCTCAGCGATGATCTTGATATCCGGGTACTTGGACAGGGCGTCCAGGGCAGCCTTGCGCCAGGTTTCGGTCGAGTCGACGCCGGCAATGCCATTGAACATTACTACATTGCCCTTGCCGCCCATCAGCTTGGCCAGACCTTCGCCCGAGCGGTAAGCCACTTCGTAGAAGTCCACATCCACGCGGGTAGTGAACTTGTCGCCCTCGATGCCGTTGGCGCACAGCACCACCGGGATCCCGGCGTCAATCGCCCGCTCGATCACCGCCACCGAAGCGGCCCGGCCCAGCGGCTCAACCACGATTGCATCCGGCTTCTGCTCGATGAAGTTCTCCAGGTCGCTGATCTGCTGGTTCGAGTCATTCGTGGCCGAGAACAGCAGTTCTTTCGCCAACACGCCGTCTTTCACCAACTGCTCGCCATAGGCCGAGAGGGTGACGTTATAGGTGTTGCCCCAACCATTGCTGGGGTCCTGCTGCGAAACGGCGATCACATACGGGCCGTCTTTCTTGTACATCGAAGTATCGACGACCGTGGCGGCGTCTTTCAGCAGCGCCTTCGAGTAATCGGAGGCCAGCGCCGGGTCATCGGCCGCCGGGGCCGCAGCCGCTGGGGCTTCAGCCGCCGGGGCAGCGCCAATGCCAGCAGCGCGGTTGTCCCAGTTCGGCACGGGCCAGACAGCCTGCGAAGAAGCAAAAGCGTCCGGCCAGATGGCAACCTGTTTGCCATCCTGCCATTGGGCGATCACAGAGGCGGCCTGTTTCAGGCGGCCCTTCTCGTCGAACGAAGCCTCCGGCCATTGGAAGCCCCACTTGCCGCCCTTGAAGGTGGTGGTGCGCAGCGTTTCGGCCAGCTTTTTCGGGTCGGTGGAGCAGGATTTCTCCAGCGCGTCGGCCAGCAGCCAGGTGGAGGCATAGGTGGTGTTGTAGGTGCCGCCCAGTTCCTGGCCAGTGTAATCGGCAAATTTCTGTTTGAACTCTTCGCTCACGTTCAGCTTGCTCACCGGGGCAAAGTCAGAGGTGACGATAATGCCATCAGCCAGCGCCCCGCCGCCTACTTCGTTCAAGAAGAAGGTAGTGGCAAAGCCCGAACCCAGGGTGACGATCCCCATCTTCGGATAATAGCCCTGCTCCTTGGCCTGCTTGATGAGCTGCGGAGCCTGGTTGTTGCCCAGCACGAACCAGGCATCCGGGTCCAATTGCTTGACCTTCAAGATCGTGTCAGTAAAGTCCTGAGCATTGCCTTCGTAGGTGAAGCTATCCAGCAGTTCCAGGCCTTCGTCGGCAATTCCCTTCTTCCAGGTATCTTCGACTTCCTTGCCGAAGGTAAAGTTCGGGACGGTAATGACCACCGTCTTGACGCCATGATCCTTGGCCCACTTGGCATCGTCAGCGCCCCACTGCTGGAGGGTCGAGACGGTCTGGAAGACGTACTTGAGGCCGCGATCGGTGATGACCCCATCCAGCGCGTTCGGGACGATGTAGGGCATCTCATACTTATCCGAGATTTCAGACGCCGGCAGGGTGGTGCCGCTCAACGCCGACCCAAAGACGGCAACGACGCCTTCTTTGGTAATCAGGCGTTCCATTTCCGAGTTGGCCGCTTCGGCCTTGCCCTGGGTATCGCCCTTGACCAGCTCCAACTTGGCGCCGTTCAGGCACTTGATGCCGCCGGCCGCGTTGATCTCGTCAATTGCCAGTTGGTGGCTCTTGATATAGGGATCCCCTGCCCAGCCCGCATCCGGCCCGGTGAGAGGATACAGGGCGCCCACCTTGACAACTTTCACCTCGCCGCCGCTTGCCGCAGGCTGTGCAGCCGGCTGCTGCGCTTCGGTGGCCGCAGGCTGCGCCGGGGCAGGCGTTTCGGCTGGGACGCAGGCGCTCACAAGCATGACAAACACGGTGAGCAGGATTACCATTTTGAACAGGTGTTTCATCGTTTTTCATCTCCTCAATCGTCAAGCTTTAGGTGAAGTAGTGTACTTTTGGCTTTCCGAACAGTGTCTTGATTTGCGATTCTGGGCCTCCTTCATCAAGCTTCTCCACGGTAGCACAGCCGGTGAAACCTGACTGCAATCACATCTTGTTCTGTCTGGTGCAGACGATATTTACTTTTCTGCCAGGTGAGACGTTAAGGTTGGGCTTCTTTCTCACAAGTAGCGTAGCATAAATAGAATCAGAAAAACATCAAGATGTGATAAGGAAAAGATAAAGATTGGCGCCTGCCTCCTATACGAACAACAAAGCCGCCAATCGTCGCTGGCCCGAATCAGGATTAAGTTTGGTTCTTCCGGCTTTGCCGGGCAGATTGTGGGATTTTACGGTTTGCAGATGGCGCAGCCGCCTGGCGCTACCCCATTAGACCGCGGAACAGGTATGGCGCTCTTCAAGCGTCTTCAAGAAAAGAGGAT